>JAYVEG010000106.1:0-5046 GCA_043748985.1 Rhodospirillales bacterium | reverse complement strand
GCCCGGCCAGGAGTGCGTCCACGACCGTCCAGTCCAGCGCAACCACCGCACACACCAGGCTGCGGGTGAACTCCACGCTGCGGGGGGCCACGAGCATCCCGATCGCCGATGCCACCCCGGCGCCGCGCGGGAAGATGACCTCGCGCACGTTCAGGAGCCTGGCCAACGCGTAGGCGTGGACGGGCCCGGCGCCGCCGAACGCCACCATGCGGTAGGCGTTCGGGTCGGTTCCTGCCTCCGCGATGTGCACCCGGGCGGCGGTCGCCATGTTGTTGTCCACTACGCGGGCGATGCCCACCGCCGCCTGCATGGCGTTCAGGCCGAGCGACGCGCCCAGGCGTTCCAGTGCGGCCGTCGCGCGCGCCGCGTCCAGGGTCATCCGGCCGCCCAGGAACCCGTCTGCGGCCAGGTAGCCGCGCACCAGGTCTGCATCCGTCACCGTCGCGTCCTCGCCCCCGGCGCCGTAGCAGGCCGGGCCAGGGACGGCGCCGGCACTGCGCGGGCCGACCGCCAGCAGGCCGAGTGCGTCCGCCTGCGCGATGCTGCCGCCACCGGCGCCGATCTCGATCAACTCGATCACCGGGATCCTTAGCGGCAGGCCGCTGCCTTTCTTGAAGCGGCGGATGCGCGCTGCCTCCAGTTCATGCGTGCGGTGCGGTTGCCCGGCATGGATCAGGCTGATCTTTGCGGTCGTGCCGCCCATGTCGAAGGCGATCACGTTGTCCCAACCGGCCTGACGCGCCAGGAAGGCGGCGCCCATGGCGCCGGCTGCGGGGCCGGATTCCACGAGCGCGATCGGCTGCGCGCTGGCGGCCCGGGCCGTGGTGATGCCGCCATCGGACAGCATGACGAACAGCGGCACGCCCAGGGAGCGTTCCAGCTCCAGCAAATAGCGCTGGGCGATCGGCGCGATGTATGCGTTGGCCGCACAGGTGGAGAAGCGCTCGTATTCGCGGATTTCCGGCGCGATCCCGGCCGAGGTGCACACCGCCATGTCGGGGAACGCGGCCTGGACGATGGCCTGCGCCCGGTCCTCGTGCGCCGGGTTGCGGAAGGCGTTGAAGAAGGCGATCGCCACGGACCGCACGCCGGCCGCATGCAGCATCGCCGCGGCGTCCCGCACGCCGTCCTCGTCCAGCGGTAGCACGACGGACCCGTCCGCGCCGATCCGCTCTCGTACCGGGCGCCGCAGCCGCCGCTCCACCAGGGGCGCCGGGCGTTCCAGCTGCAGGTCGAAGGTGTCGTAGCGCAGCTCCGTCCCGATCTCGAGCACGTCGCGGTAGCCGTCCGTCGTGATCAGTCCGACGGGCACCCCCCGCCGTTCGATCAGTGCGTTCGTCACGAGGGTGGTGCCGTGTACCACCAGCCCGGCCTGCAGCCCGAGCGCCGCCAGCCCTTCCACGATGGCCCGGCGCGGATCGTCCGGCGTCGTCAGCAGCTTGTTCAGCACCAGGCTTTGCGTCTGGGTGTCGTAGACCGCGATGTCCGTGAACGTGCCGCCCACGTCGGCCCCCGCCAGATAGCGTGTCACAGCCCGTAGACCCCGTGCGCCGCATCTTCGGAGATCACGCCGGCCTCCAGGTCCTGCTGGACCGCCGCCCGGTCGCGCGTCAGCGGATCGCCGAAGCCGCCGCCGCCGGGGTATCGCACCTTCAGCACGTCATGCCCGGCGATCGTGCTTTTGCCTTTCAGTGGGAATCCGTCCTCGCGCCCGTTCCACACCACGCGCGAGGGTGCGCCGGCCAGCCCGCCATCGACGCCCAGCGCGGGGTGCAGCCGGCGCTCCACCAGCAAGGACAGCGTGCCGCCCAGATCGGTTGCCAGCTCCACCTCCACGTCCTGCCCCAGGCCGCCGCGTTGTCGGCCGGGGCCGCCGGAATCCACCGCCAATTCCTTCCGCCAGACGCGCAGCGGCGACAGCGCCTCGATGATCTCCATCGATCCGCATACGACGTTTGACGGGAAGCATGTCGCCGCCAGCCCGTCCTGGCCGGCGCGTGCGCCCATGCCGCCATTGATGAACAGGATCGCGGTGTAGCGTCGACGGTCTTCCCGATAGCCGGACACGATCACCCGCAAGGTGGGCGCGCTGCCGCTTTCGGCGATGCCGGCATCGCCGAGCACGGGGGCCAGCGCCTTGTACAGGGCGGCGGCCAGGCAATGGCCCACCAGTTGCCGGGCGTAGACCGCGGCCGGGCGACGCGGGTTCAGGATCGACCCCTCCGGTGCGGAGACGTGGATCATGCGGTAGGTGCCCTCGTTGCGCGGCGTTGCGGGGTCCAGCGCGCATTTCAGCGGGTAGCAGCTGTAGGCCTCGGTGTAGTTCATCACCGTGTTCAGCGCCTTGCCGACCTCGGGCGAGGTGCCTGTGTAGTCCACGTACAGGGAGTCACCACGGACCTCGACCGCGACCTCGATGTGCACGGGCTCGTCGCCGGTGCCGTCCAGGTCGACGCTGCCGCGATACACGCCGTTCGGCAGTGCTGCGATCGCCGTGCGCATGATGCGCTCCGTGCGGGCACAGATCTCACGGGAGATCGGCAGCAGGTCGGCGATGCCCTCGCGCTCGATCAGCTCCCGCAGGCCCCTCGCTGCCGCGTCCCCGGCGGCCACCTGGGCGGCGATGTCGCCGATCACCGGGTCCGGCAGGCGTGAATTGCCGCGGATGATTGCCTCGATGTCGGCGTTCACGACCCCCTCGCGCATCCACAGCAGCGGGGGCAGCAGCAGGCCTTCCTCGAACATCTCCTTCGTGTCGGCCGACCATAGCGCGCCGCCCATGTCCGCCATGTGGGCGATGCTGCCGGTCCATGCGACCAGGCGCCCCTCCAGGAACACGGGGGCCACGATGGTGATGTCCGGCAGGTGGCCGGAGGTCAGCCAGGGGTCGTTGCAGATGCCCACGTCGCCGTCGCGCCATTCGCCGGCAGGCCGGATGCCCAGGAAGTGCGACAGCGTGCGGGATAGCGTCATGTTGAAGGACGGGATGCCGATGGTGTTCTCCGCCATCGCATTGCCTTCGGCGTCGAAGATGACGCAGGCGAAGTCGTTGCTCTCGCGCACGATGGGCGAGAACGACGTTCGCCGCAGCGTCGCCGCCGCCTCGTCCGCGATGGCGACCAGCCGGGTCCACACCACCTGCAGCGCCACGGGGTCGTCGACGATGCCATTCATGCGCGGCTCCTAGATCCGATCCCGCCGCAGCATTTGGCCCAGCAGCACGACCACCAGCAAAATTGCAGTCTGGACCAGCGCCATGGCCGCGACCAGACCTGTCGAGCCGCGCTGCCACATGTCGAACATCGCCAGCGAGAACAGCTGCGTGTCCGAGGTGTAGAGGAACAGGGCCGTTGCCAGCTCGCGGAACGACAGCACGAACAGCAGGATCATGGCGGAGGCGACACCGGGCCGGGCCAGGGGCAGCACGACGTGACGCAGCGTGGTCCAGAATCCGGCGCCGCAGATGCGCGAGCTTTCCTCCAGTTCCGGATGGATCTGCACGAGCGAGCCCGCGATGGCGCGTGTGGCTTGCGGCGCGAACTGGCTGACGTAGGCCAGCACGATGATCCAGACCGTGCCGTATAGCCCCACCGGCAGGCTGATCCAGGACCACAAATAGCCGAGCCCGATGATGATGCCGGGGATGGCGACGGGCAGCACGGTCACGACGTCCAGCGCACGGCGCCCCGGCAGCCGCGTCCGGTGCACCACATAGGCGACCACGAAATACAGCGCCGTTCCGATCGTCATGGTGGCCGACGACACCAGCAGCGAGTTCCATAGCGTGCCGCGCACCACCGGGTCGCCGAGCGCGATGCCGAACTGGTCGAAGGAGAGTTGCGACGTATCCAGCATCGCCGCGACCGTGCTGAAGAAGATATTTTTCCGCAGCGCCACGAACAACAGGGCGGCCGTCGGCAGCACGACGACCAGCGCCAGGTAGCCGAATCCCAGCGCTGCCATGGGCCAGCGCCATGTTCTCAGCGGCATCAGCTGCGCCCGCTGCCCCTTGCCAGACACCGTCACCACGCTGCGCCGCCCCTGCACGCGGTGCTGCAACACCACCAGCGCCACCGTCACGGCCAGCATCAGCGCGCCCAATGCCGAGGCCTGGTTCACCAGCGGCGGGGTGAAGCCGATCAGGTCCCAGATGCGCACCGAGATGAAGTGCAGGTTGCCTGGCTCGCCCAGCACCGCGGGGATGGCGAACAGCTCGATCAGGAGCACGAACACCAGCAGGCTGGACGACAGCAGGGCAGGGGCCACCAGCGGCAGCGTCACGTCCCGGACGACGCGCCAACGACCGGCCCCGCTGATGGCCGCCGCCTCCTCGAGCGAGGCATCCATATTCCGCAGCGCTGCGGCCACGAACAGGTAGACGTATGGCGCGTAGTAGATGGCGTCAGCGAATGCCACGCCGCCGACGGTGTAGATGTTCACCGTGATCGGCACGCCGATGGATCGCAGCATGATGTTGAGGATGCCGCTGCGGGGCGAGGCCAGGATGTCCCACGCGAACGCGCCCACCAACGGGGGCACCAGCAACGGCATGACCGCCACCACGTCCAGCACCCGCCGGCCCGGCACATCGGTGCGCGCCGCCAGCCAGGCGAGTCCGGCCCCGATTGCCGCCGCCCCCGCGGTTCCCACCAGCGCCGTCCCCATCGTCGCGGCCACCAGCGGCCCGAACCCCGCCGCCGCGAACACCGCGCGGTAGTTGCCCAGCGTCAGCCCGGCCCAATCGAACCGCAGCGCCCGCGGCGCGTCCGACAGCACGGAGCCCAGCAGCAGGACGCCGACCGGCAGCACGATCAGCCCCAGCAGCAGCAGCAGCAGCGCACCGACACCGAGACGGGCCCCGAGGCTCGATGCAAGGATGGACGATGAAACCATGGCCACCCGCAGCAATACCTATGCCGCGGGAGCGATTGCCTTCATGAAACGCTGGCGGATCGCGATGGGATCGCGCTCCGTCGTGCCCGTCGCCGGCTTGCCGTCGATCCGCACCGCGATCAGATGCGGGCCGGGTTCGGCCAGGCAGCGGTC
>JAYVEG010000105.1:0-5136 GCA_043748985.1 Rhodospirillales bacterium | reverse complement strand
CCTCCATGACCACCTCCCCGCACATCCTGCTGGTCGACGACGACCGCGAGATCCGCGACCTCCTCGCACGCTTCCTCGACCGCCACGGTATGCGCGTCACCGCCGTCCGCGACGGCCGCGAGGCGCGCCGAGCCTGGCCCGCCGGCCACTACAGCATGGTCATCCTCGACCTCATGCTCCCCGGCGAGGGCGGCCTCGACATCGCCCGCTGGCTCCGCAGCATCTCGGATGTCCCCATCGTCATGCTCACCGCGATGGGCGAAGAAACCGACCGCATCATCGGCCTCGAACTCGGCGCCGACGACTACCTCCCAAAACCCTTCAACCCCCGCGAACTCCTCGCCCGCATCCGCGCCGTCCTCCGCCGCAGCCAGGACCGCGGCGCGAAAGTCGCCGACGCCGCCCGCTTCTACAAATTCGCCGGCTGGCGCCTCGAACCCGGCCGCCGCCGCCTCGTCGACCCCGACGGCACCGAGGTCCCCCTCACCGGCGGCGAATACGATCTCCTCGCCGCCCTCGTCGAACGCGCCAACCAGGTTCTCACCCGCGACATGCTGCTGGACCTGCTCCGCGGCCGCCAGGCCGGCCCCTTCGACCGCGCCATCGACGTCGCCATCAGCCGCCTCCGCCGCAAACTCGACCGCGACAAACCCGACGGCGAAAGCGGCCAGCTCATCAAGACCGTCCGCGGCGGCGGCTACGTCTTCGCCTACGAGGTCGAACGAGAATGACCCGGGCGCGAATGACCCTCTGGCCCCGCAGCCTCGCCGCCCGCACCGCCACCACCCTGGTGCTGGTCCTGGTCGTCGTCCAGGCCGCCGGCCTGACGATCCACAGCCTCGACCGCCTCGAACTGCAGCGCCTCGCCGACGGCCGCGACCTCGGCACCCGCTTCGGTGCCCTCTACCGCACCATGGTCGTCCAACCACCGGAGGTCTGGGCAACCATGGTCCACGACTCCGAACACGACCCGTCAGAGCGCTTCTCGCTGGAAAACGCCTTCCCCCGCGACGACATCGGCCCGGCCTCGCCCGGCGACCAACGCCTGATCCGCCCCTATCTCACCTTCGGCCAGGTCGCAGCCCCCCTGCGGCCAAAGGTGGTCTCGGTCCGCGGTACCTATACCGCCGGCGCCCGCCTCGTGCTCGCCGCCCAGGCGCCCGACGACCGCTGGCTCGTCGTCCGCGTCAAGGTGACCCCCGCCCGGCCCTGGCAATCCCCCCGCTTCCTCGCTGCCTTCGCCTTCATGACAGCCGCCGCCGCCCTCCTCGCCTTCTGGGTCGTCCGCCGCACGACCGCCCCCCTCCGCGTCCTCGCCGAAGCCGCCGACCGCCTCGGCCGCGACGTCAACGCCCCCCCCTTGCCCGAAACCGGCCCAACCGAGGTCGCGACCGCAGCCGCCGCCTTCAACACCATGGCCAGCCGCATCCGCCGCTTCGTCTCCGACCGCACCTTCCTCCTGACCGCGATCGGCCACGACCTCAAAACCCCGATCACCCGCCTGAAGCTCCGTGCCGAATGGATGGACGACGACGAGCAGCGCCGCAAGATGCTCGCAGACCTCGACGAACTGGAGGCGATGGTCCAGGCCACCCTGGCCTTCGGCCGCGACGTCGCCGGCAGCGAACCAGCGACCAGGATGGACCTCCCCGCCCTTCTCCGCACCGTCCTGGACGAGGCCACCGACGCCCGTCCCGGCCTTGAAGCGCGGGGCACCAACACCGGCGTGGCATACGAGGGCCCGGACACGCTGCCCATCCTCGCCCGCCCCGTGGCGTTGAAGCGCGCGGTCGCGAACCTGGTGGGCAACGCGCTCGCCTACGGCAACACCGCGCGAATCATCCTGCAGCCACCCCATGACGGCGTGATCGCGATCCACGTCGACGACGACGGCCCCGGCATCGCAACGCCCGACATGGAACGCGTCTTCGAACCGTTTCAGCGCCTGGAAAACAGCCGCAACCGCGAAACCGGTGGCACCGGCCTCGGCCTGCCCATCACCCGCAACATCCTGCGGGCCCACGGCGGCGACATAACCCTCACCAACCGCGCCGCCGGCGGCCTCCGCGCCACCATGATCCTGCCGGCCTAACCCATGGCGCCTCAGGTCAGAACGAATAGATCCCACATGGCCGTCGCGTACGACGGGTGGAACCCATCACAGCCGCGCAACGTCTCGGCCGGGCGGGCAACCTGCCTCACCCCGTCTCCCCCAACGACTGCATCAGCCGATTCGCATTGGCAAACATCGCCGTCGCATGGATCACGTCCAGCACCTCCAACGCCCCCAGCCCAGCCTCCCGCGACGGCACCAGGTCTGCCGCCGTAAACGCAGCCGGCGCCGCCGTCAGCAGCCCCGCAACATCCGCAATGGCCCGGCGCCGCACATCCAGCGGCGCCTCCAGCCCCTCATCCAGCACCCGCTGCATCGTCGCCGGCTCATGCGACAACTCCGCAAAACGACGAGCATGGACAGACGTGCAATACACGCACCCATTGACCATGGACGTGATCGCGGTCGCCAACTCCCGATCGACCCGAGGCAGGCCGCGGGGCGCATACATCACGCTGTTGAACAACGCCCCACGCTCCGCCAAAGAAGCCGGGTCCTGCGCCAGTGTCAGAAAATAGCTGCTCCGCCGCACCGCCGGCGGACACGCGTCCAGCGCCGCAAGCTGCGCCGGCGTGGCCGTGGCCGCATCCACAGGCGGCAGCCGCGGCGTCCAGGGCACCTCGTCCATGGTGTACCGCGCCGGGGTGGCTCGCACCGAAATGGCATGCCGCTCAACCGACGCACCCGGCAGCAGCGCACGCAGCCCCGCCAGCACCCGCACCTGGAACGGCACAAAGGCCGCAAGCTGCGTCACAGCCACGATGTCCTGCGGCGAAAGCCCGCTGTCGCGCAGCGCATCGATGTCGGCCTGGGTCACCCGATCGGGATGCGCCGCCACCAGGTCGACATAACCCTGTAGCAGCGGCGGTATCGGCGCCGGGCCCAGGCTCGCATAATGGGCAGCCAACGCCAGGCTGGCATCGGACGCCGCCACACGCGCGGCAATCCCTGCTCGAACAGCCCGCGGGACATTCCCCGCATCATCCGGCAGCACGAGCGCGCGATACGCCCCCTCGCTCGTGCGCCGGATATCGGCCCGCTCCGCCCGCAACGCGAACAGCGCACTGCCAGGCTCGATGCCCAGCAGCGTCTCGATCAGGTCGTCCATCTACTTCCCCCCTACGATAACAAGGGGATCCCACGCCACGTTCGGCTCTGGCGCACCGGCAATATGGATGTAGTTGGTATAGATGGTCATTCCGGTATCCACGTCTTTCCACAACGTGATAACCGAATGATAGCTGTTGCCGTCGAACCCCTCACGCTCGTGCGTCACCTTCATGGTCCGCCTGACGCTGCCCGCGACATTGAGGTTCTCGAACCCGTCATTGCGGATGATCTCGTGCCACGCATAACCCGGCCCCGCGACCGTATCGAAGCGGGCCGTCGCCTGCGCCGTACCCGCTGCCGCCGTCCACACCTGGCGCAGCGCCTGAACCGCCAGGTCCGCCCCCGGCCAGTCCGTCTTCCACGCGCCATACCAGAACAGCCCGGTCCCAGCCCGCGAGCGGATCGGGCACGCCTCGGGCGTAGCAGGGTCGGCCGGCAGGTAGATCAACGGCGCCTGGGTGGTGCGGTCCACGATCCCCAACGCCCGCGGGCACGGCGGCGGCGTTTCCGCCGAAACCTGCCCCGCTGCGCTACCGATGGAGGCCGCGCCGGCAGCAACAAGGACGGCGATCAAGGCAAGTCGGGACATGGACACACTCCAAACAAAAAAAATGGCGGCGCCCGAGGGCACCGCCAAGTTTAGGGAGGAAACGTCCTGCAGCACACCGGCGAACCGTCATGCTGCACCGCACAAGTTATGGATCCCTACCCGAGATGCAAGTGCTCCCGTGAAACTAAATTTCCCGATTGCGTGATGCCCGACCCGATGACGCCCCGCCCACGCACCATCGGCCATCCTTCCTGGTTCCCCGTGGCGCACGCAATCACCGCGCCCCACACCACCAGCGACACCAATCCGGCGGTCCGCGCATGCCGCGTCAACGCCCCGGCGCCGATCGCCCGCAGGCCGAAGCCCCGCAGCCGGCTGAACACCGTCGCATTGGCCAGCGCGACCAAGATCAGCAGCAACTTCGGCAAAAACCACATATGACGGTCGGTCTGAATCAGGTCGTACAGGAACAGCCAAACCCCAGAAAGCAGCAACACCGCACAAGCTGTATGCACCACCGGCAGCACCATCCGCGAAAGCTGGTCCAGCGCGATCTCCCGTCCCAGCACCCCTGGCAACCGAAGATCGAGCACGGTGATCCCCCCGAAGAGCCCAAACAAGCACGTCGTCACCCCTCTGTTGAACGGCCAGGACGACGGCGCAGGAACAAGTCTTGAAGGCCTCCTTCAGGCCGCGATCAGCCCCGGATCGCCACAGCCCGCCATACCGGATGAACCAACACGCTTCCAGCCCAACGGGCCGGGAAGCGCCCGCGTCGTTGGCCGCCCCCAGCCCCTTCGCCGCCCCTGTCCTTTGTCCACCCGCAAGGCTATATTGCCCACACCCCGTCCTTATAGAAAGTAAACCACCCGGCATGTCCGAGGCCGTCCCGAATCCCGACCAGGCCCCCGAAGCCTACGACGCCGCATCCATCACCGTGCTGAAGGGACTCGAAGCCGTCCGCAAGCGCCCCGGCATGTACATCGGCGATACCGATGACGGCTCCGGCCTCCATCACATGGCCTTCGAGATCATCGACAACGCCGTCGACGAAGCCCAGGCCGGATACGCCACCCGCTGTGAACTCACCCTCAACGCGGACGGCTCCGTCACCGTCCGCGACGACGGCCGCGGCATCCCCACCGGCATGCACGAGGAAGGCGTCTCCGCCGCCGAAGTCGTCCTCACCGTCCTCCACGCCGGCGGCAAGTTCAACCAGAACAGCTACAAGGTCTCCGGCGGCCTGCACGGCGTCGGCGCCGCTGTCGTCAACGCCCTCTCCGAATGGATGGACGTCCGCATCTGGCAGAACGGCCAGGAACACTTCATCCGCTTCGAACACGGCACCACCGTCCGCTCACTC
>JAYVEG010000104.1:0-15510 GCA_043748985.1 Rhodospirillales bacterium | reverse complement strand
GTGAGGGCTTCGTCATCGATCTCTTACTTGGGGTCGTCGGCGCCGTGGTCGGTGGCTGGCTGTTCGAGAAGTTCGGCTATCAGGGCGTCAGCGGCTTCAATATCTACAGCATGATCGTCGCGGTCATCGGCGCCATCATCGTCCTGTTAATCTACCACGCCGTAACAGGCCGTCGCGCAACCTACTAAGCCAAAGTGCCCGGTGGCCGACGGGCATCGCAGCCTAGACATCGCCGGAGACGTCGCGCATGGGCTTCCTCGACTCGATAATCGGCAGCGCCATGGGCGGCGGCAATATCGAAAATTCACCACTACGGCCCATCCTTGCCGACATTCTCGGCGGCCTTGTGTCCGCCGGCGGCACGTCGCAGCCCGGCCTCGGTGGCCTGCTCGAACGCTTTACCCAGGCCGGGCACGGCACCATCGCGAACTCCTGGGTCGGGAATGGGCCCAACCAGCCGATCGACCCCAATGCCCTGCACCAGGTCTTTGGGCAGGACCAGGTCAACCAATGGTCCCAGCAGACCGGGCTGCCTCCACATGACCTGCTGAACCAGCTCTCCCAATTCCTTCCACACGCAGTCAACCAGATGACCCCGGATGGCCAAATCCCGCAGCCCGCGGACGCCAATCCCGGAACCAATGCCTTCGCCGGCCCCGGCATGCCCTGACATTAAAGTATTCATCTCTTTGCAACAGGATCGCGCGAGGGTTCGTGCCGACAACACGAACAAACACGACGTCAGTTCATCTTCACCGCCTGTACCGCCTCCTCCACCTCCTGGAATGACGGCATGTATTGGTTTGGCGCCATCTTGCGGCCCGTTTCGACGCTGATCTGCGGCGCATTTCCGTGCAGGTGCGACACCAGCACCGCCCGGATCACCTCGAAATACTTCGCCTCCTCTTCCACAACCCCCTTCAATCGCGCGGCAAACGGTCCTGCCATGCCATAGGCCAACAGCACGCCCAGGAACGTCCCCACCAACGCACCGCCGATCATCTCACCCAGCACGGCCGGTGGCTCGTTGATGTGCGACATCGTCTTGATCACGCCCAACACGGCCGCCACGATTCCCAGTGCGGGCAACGCATCCGCAACGCTCTGGAGCGCGTGAGACGGATGAAGCTCCTCATGCAGCGTCTTCTTCAGCTCGCGCCCGATCAGGTCCTCGATCTGATGGGGGTCATCCGCATTCATCCCCATCATCCGCAAGTAGTCGCAGATGACTGCTGTCACGTGATGATTGGCCAAAATCTTCGGATAAAGTGCGAACGCACTGCTGGTCTCCGGCTTCTCGATATGCGGCTCCAGCGCCATAGCTCCCTTTGACGTCGCCAGCCGCACGAAGAAATACAGCAGGCTCAGCAGCTCCACATAGGCGGCCTTGTTGAAGCTTCCGCCCTTCAAGATCTTCTTGAACCCGCCGATCGTGTGCTTCACATCGTGCATCGAGTTCGACATGAAGAACGTGCCCACCGCCGCGCCGCCGATCGTCAGCAGCTCGAACGGCATCGCCTCGATCAGTGGCTCCAGGCTGCCGCCCGACATGATGTAGCTGCCGAATACGCAAGCAAGCAGGAACCCAAGACCCCCGATCGTCAGCATGGCCCGGCCCCGCTACTTCGCCGGCGCGGGCTTGTCCCGCAGCACCACGATCGCGATGCGCCGGTTCGCCGCCGCCAGCCGATCCTCGGGGATCAGCGGGTCGCGATCCGCCATGCCCGACACACTCCGCAGCCGCCCCTCGGGCAATCCGGCCTCCACCAACATCCGCCGCGTCGCATTCGCCCGGTCCGCCGAAAGGTCCCAGTTCGACCGTCCATCACCCTTATAGGGCGAGGCATCGGTGTGCCCACTGATGCTCACCTGCTCCGGCAGGCGCAACAGGATCGGCGCCACCTTCGCCAGCACGGCGCGCGCCCGGTCATTGAGCGTCGTAGAACCGGTCGCGAACATCGGCTGCTTGTCCGCATCCACCAGCTGGATACGAAGCCCCTCCGGCGTAACGTCGATCATCAACTGCCGCGCCAGGTCCGCCAGCGAGGGATCGACCGCCACCGCATCGCGGATCTGCTGGGCCGCCCGCTCGAACACCGCGCGCTCACGCTTCTCCAACTCGGCCTGGATGTCCTGATCCGTTGGCGCCCCCGGAGTCTCCCGTGCCTGGGTCGGCGCATTCGGCTTCGGCCCGCCGCGCAGATCGGCCTCCGGCTTCGAGGACACCCGATCCGCCGTGGCGCCGGCCGGCCCATTGCCGGACTGAAACCGCGTAACCGGCACCTCCGCCCTGATCTCCCCGCTCTCGTCGTCCTCCACCATCACGGCAGGCACGCTTGGCGAATTCAACACCTGCACCGCACCCCGGTCCGACGCCAGCGAACCATCGCTGTTCGGCGTCCGCCCACCGAATGGCGCGCCATAGCCGTTGGTGCCCTGCCCAAGCTCGCTATGCGGGGTGAAGTAATCCGCGATGCCCCGCTTCTGCTGCTCCGTCGTCGCGTTCAGCAGCCACATCAGCAGGAAGAACGCCATCATCGCCGTCACGAAGTCGGCGTAGGCCACCTTCCATGCACCGCCGTGATGCCCACCCTCGACGACCTCCTCCCTCCTGATGAGGATTATCGCCTTTCCACTCTTCGCCATCGGCTACACCCCCGTCATCTGAGGAGCTCAGCCTAGGCGCAGGGCCTTAACAAACCGCCAACAGGGTCCCGCCTCTACTCGGCCGCCAATCCCACGAGCCGCTCCTGCACCCCAACCGTCAGAAACCGCTCCGCCTCCAGCGCCGCGATGCAGCCCGTCCCAGCCGCCGTGATCGCCTGCCGCCAAAGCTTGTCCTGCACGTCCCCGGCCGCGAACACGCCGGGCACCGACGTCTGAGTCAATCCGGGCTTCGTCAGCACATACCCCTCGTTGTCCAGCGCCACCTGGTCGCGGAACACGCTCGTGTTCGGCGTATGCCCGATCGCCACGAACACCCCGTCCACGTCCAGCCGGCTGCTCGCCCCGGTCCGCACGTTCCGCAGCCGCACGCCGCACACCACCTCCGGAGTGCCTTCACCGAGGATCTCCTCGATCGCACTGTCCCACACCACGTCCACCTTCGGGTGTTCGAACAGCCGCTTCTGCAGGATCTTCTCCGCCCGGAGGCTGTCGCGCCTATGGATCAGCGTCACCTTTTTAGCGTGATGCGTCAGATACAGCGCCTCCTCCACCGCCGTGTTGCCGCCCCCCACTACGCACACAGTCTTACCGCGGTAGAAGAACCCGTCGCACGTGGCGCAGGCCGAAACCCCCGCCCCCTGCAGCCGCGATTCCGACGGCAACCCGAGCCAGCGCGCCTGGGCCCCCGTGGCGATCACCACCGTGTCGGCCAAATAGACGTCCCCACTATCTCCGATGCAGCGGAACGGCCGGGCGGAGAAATCGACCTCCATAACCAGGTCCTGGATGATGCGCGTCCCCACCTGCTCTGCTTGCTTCTGCATCTGCTCCATCAGCCAGGGTCCCTGGATCGCGCTCTCGAAGCCGGGGTAGTTCTCCACATCCGTCGTGATCATCAACTGGCCACCCGGCTGCAGACCAGCCACCAGCACCGGCTCGAGGCTGGCCCGCGCCGCATAGATCGCCGCCGTGTACCCGGCCGGCCCCGCCCCGATGATCAGCACGCGCATGGGAATCGTCTTAGACATCACTCTCTCCGGCCCGATCCCGCAATTACGCGCTGGCGCAGTTCGCACGCAAGACGCGCCGCGCGTGACTCCCGCTTTGCCACCGGCCCGCAAACGCGCCATGGTACTGTCAAACGAAGCCGCAGAACGGCCACACCAGGGAGAGCATGATGTCGATAGCCAGTGTTCTGAAGCGTGCCTCGATGCTCCTGGCGCTTGCGTTCATGGCAGGCGCAGCACAGGCCGAGACCATCACCGTCACCCATTGGGGCGGCCAGTTCTACGGCGCGCCCTATGCCGTGGCCCGCGAGAAGGGCTTCTTCAAGAACCACGGCGTCGACATCACCGGCTTTCTGACCGCGCCCGGCGGCGGCACTGCGGTGCGCAACACGCTGGCCGGCGATATCCCCTTCGGGGAGGTGTCGCTCGCCGCCGCTGTGCAGGCGATCAATGCCGGGCAGAAGCTGGTGATCGTCTCCGCGGGCGCACAGAGCGTCGGCGACCAGGTCTGGGTGGCCAAGAAGGGCTCCCCGCTGACCGGCATCAAGGACCTGGCGGGCAAGCGGATCAGCTACACTTCGCCCAACTCCGTCTCCAACATGATCATCCTGATGGCGCTGAAGGCCAACGGCCTGACGGCGCAGCAGGTCAAGCTGGTGCCAGCCGGCGACCTTGGCGCCAACCTGTCGGCGGTTACGTCAGGCGCCGTCGACGCCGGGTTCAGCGACGACCTGATCTTCGGGCAGAACCAGGCGCTGGTGCAGCCGGTGTTCTGGGTGAAAGACGTGATGTCGCCGCGCATGATGCAGACGGTGTGCATCACCACCGCCGCCTACGCGAAGGACCACCCGGACGTGGTGCGCGGCATCATCGCCGCCCGCGCCGAAGGTCTCGCATACCTCCGCCAGCACCCCGACGAGGCCGGCGACATCGTGGCGCGCGACTACAGCAACCCGAACGCCTCGCTGTTCCGCAAGCAGATCCACGACCTGATGGCCATCGACTACTGGAGCGACGGCACCTTCGACTACGAGGGCATGAACCACATGGTCGAGGGCCTGCAGATCACCGGCCAGCTGAAGGACTCGCCGGACTGGTCCAAGATGGTGGACACGTCCTTCCTGCCCGCACCCGGCCAACGCGCCGCCCGGTGACACCTGACGTCACGCCGAAAGTGATCCACGCCAGCCTCAGGGGTGTGACGCGCACCTATGCCGGCAAGACACCGGTCCATGCGCTGGGTCCGATCGACCTGGACCTGGCGCAGGGCGAGTTCTTCGCCGTGGTCGGCCCGTCCGGCTGCGGCAAGTCCACCCTGCTCGACGTGCTGTCCGGCCTGGGCCTGCCCAGCGCGGGGACCGTCACCTTCGAGGGCAAGCCTGTCCGCGGCGAGGTCCCCGACGGCGTCGGCGTGGTGTTCCAAGAGGATTCGAGCTTCGCCTGGCTGACCGTGCGCGACAACGTCGGCTTTGGCCTGCGCCGCGCCGGGCTGCCGCGCGCGGAGTTGGAGCAGCGGGTGGAGCACGCCATCGGCTTCATGGGCCTGTCGCACTTCGCCGGCCACTACCCCGCACAGCTCTCGGGTGGCATGCGCCAGCGCGTCTGCATCGCTCGAACCCTCGTGCAACGGCCCCGCCTGATCCTGCTGGATGAACCCTTCGGCGCGCTGGACCAGCAGACCCGGCTGCTGATGGGCGACGAGCTGCTGCGCCTCTGGCGCGAAACCGGCGCCACCGTCCTGCTGATCACTCACGCGCTGGACGAGGCGGCGATGCTGTCCGACCGCGTCGGCGTCATGTCCGCCCGCCCCGGCCGCTTCATCGACATGGTCGAGACCGGCTGGCCCCGCGACCGCGACAGCCGCGTGGTGTCCGAGACCCATTTCGGCGAGCTGACCGCACGGCTCTGGACCTCGTTGCGATCTGAGTCGATGCGAGCGATGGGGCGTGTTGCATGACACGGGGCGCGGCGACGGCGTGGACCCGTACGCTGCTGCTGGCGGGCGCGGTCGCCTTGCTGGAGATCGCCTGCCGCACCGGCCTCGTCGACCCCATGGTCGTGCTGCCGCCCAGCCAGATGGTCGCGGCAATGCTGACCGTGCTGGCCTCCGGCGACGCGACCGAGCCGATGCTCCGCACCTTTTCCACAGTGGGCGCCGCGTTCGTGGCCGCGGTCGTCGTGGGCATCGGCCTCGGGGCGCTGGTGCACGCCGTCCCCCGCCTGCGTCGGGCAATCGAGCCGGTGCTGGCCTCGTACTACTCTGTCCCGACCTTCGTGTTCTACCCGCTGCTGGTTGCGCTGCTGGGGCTCAGCATGGCGCCGCTGGTCGTGCTCGGCGTGATGTCGGCGGCACCCGCCATGATGATCGGCACGCTGGCCGGGCTCGACAGCGTGCGCCCCGTGTTGCGACGCGTGGCCCAGGTGCAGCGGCTCGGCCCGGTCCGCACACTGCTGCTGGTGGTGCTGCCCGCCGCGACGCCCGGCCTGTTCGGCGGCGTCAAGCTGGCGCTCAGCTACGCCCTGATCGGTGTCATCGCCGGCGAGTTCATCCTGTCCGGCAGCGGCCTCGGCTTTGCCATATCGTTCGCCTATCAGAGCTTCGACAACCACGCGATGTACGGCCTGATGCTGTTCGTGCTGCTGGTCGCCGTCATGGCCAACAGCCTACTCTATATCTGGGAGGGCCGGCTGGCACGCCGGCGCAGTGCGGGATGAGCGCCACGGTCTCGACACCGCCGGCCCGGTTTCGGTTGCGGCACCTGGACCCGCTGTTGCTGATCGTGATGGCGCTGCTGCTGTGGGAGGCGGTCAGTACATGGACCCAGGGCATCGCCATCACCGGCCCGGCCACCACCTTCGCCTATACCGCCGAGCTAATGCTGACCGGCCGCTTCTGGGACAATGCCGGTGCGACGCTGGGGGCGTTTGCCACTGCGTTCATCCTGTCAGCGGCGATCGGGCTGCTGCTCGGCCTGGTGCTCGGTTTGTGGCGCTTCGCCGGCGACGTGGCGGAGCCCGTGCTGGCCGGGTTCTACACGATCCCGAAGGTGACCCTCTATCCCGTCGTCCTGCTGCTGTTCGGCCTGGGCGCCGGCGCCAAGATCGCCTTTGGCGTCATGCACGGCATGATCCCGGTGACGCTGTTCACCGTCGCCGCCATCCGCAACCTGCCGCCCGTCCTGCCGCGCGCCGCCCGCGCGCTGCGCCTGTCACCCGCCCAGACCATCCGCTGGGTGCTGGTGCCGGCTTGCCTGCCGCAGATCGTCGCCGGGCTTCGGCTGGGGTTTTCACTGAGTTTACTGGGTGTGCTGATCGGCGAGATGTTCTCGTCGCAGCGGGGGCTGGGGTTTCTGCTGATTAGCGGGTTGGCGCAGAACAACGTGCGGCTATCGACGGCGATCGTTCTTGTGATCGTCGTGTTCGCCATCCTCGCCAACACGGCAATGCTCCGGCTGAGCCGGCGAATGGGTTAGAGCCTGAATTTTACCGGCGGTCCTTTCTGGTGGCGGAGTGCACCCGCCCCACGCCTACCCCGCAGGACAGGTGCAACCCGCCATCGCCCACACGACGTCGCCTCGATCATGGCGTGCGTGGGACAAACTACTGCATCGCCTCCGTCGGACGGGTTGATAGTATGGAACATCGTCAAACTCCTTTCTCAGGGATCGACAGACCCGGCCGAAACCCCGCCGCGATACCAGAAGAATTGCCTGCGATCAGTGAGATAAACGCGCTCCACCGTCGCATCATCGGGGCGCGTCGTGACGCAGCCTGCAACAAGAATGCTTCAACAAGCGACGTGAAGAAAGCTCAACCCAACCACACCCACGGCCGCTCCGCCCGGTCCCGCACCTGAAAGGCCTCGATCGCGGCCTCGTGCTTCATCGTCAGCCCGATCTCGTCCAGCCCCTCCAGCAACGCCGTCCGCCGGATCGCCTCGATCTCGAACGGCATCTCCTCGCCGCGGGGCGACACCACCACCTGCCGCTCAAGGTCCACCGTCACCCGTGCATTGCCGCCGCCGCATTGCTCGGCCAACCGCGCCACCTGGTCCACCGGCAGCACGACCGGAAGCAGGAAGTTCTGAAAGCAGTTGTTCGCGAAGATGTCGCCGAAGCTGGGCGCGATCACGCAGCGTATGCCCGAATACTTCAGCGCCCACACCGCGCCCTCACGCGACGACCCACAGCCGAAATTCTCGCCCGCGAGCAGGATTGGCGCGTCCCGGAATTGCGGCTGATCCAGCACGAAGCCAGGCTCGTCGCGCAACGCCTCGAACAGCCAGGGCGCCGTGTCCTGGGGCTTCGTGTTGGTCAGGCGCTCGATCCGGATGACGGTGTCCGTATCGATGTTGGCGCGCATCAGCGGCGCCGCAACGCCGGCAACCACGGTGAACCCGTTGCTCATAGCGCCCGCACGTCGGTCAGGGCGCCCTTCAACGCGGCGGCAGCGGCCATCGCCGGGCTGGCCAGATGGGTGCGTGCGCCAGGCCCCTGCCGGCCCACGAAGTTGCGATTGGACGTCGACACCGAGCGTTGGCCCGGCGGCACCCGCTCCCCGTTCGCGGCCACGCACATGCTGCACCCCGCCTCCCGCCAGGCGAACCCGGCATCGATGAATAGCCGATCGAGCCCCTCCGCCTCCGCCTCCCGCCGCACCCGCTCCGAGCCCGGCACCACCCACGCCGTCACCCCTGGCGCCACCTGCCCGCCGCGCACCACGTCGGCCGCCGCCCGCAGGTCCGACAGCCGGCCGTTGGTGCAGGACCCGATGAACACCCAATCGACGGGGGTCCCGGCGATGGGTCGGCCGGGTTCGAGACCCATGTAGTCGAGGGCCGCGCGGTGGGCGTCGGCGGTGGGCTCGGGGATCGTTTCGTCGATCGGCATCGCATGCTCCGGGCTGGTGCCCCAGGTGACGGTGGGCGCTACTGCGGCCGCGTCGATCACCGCCTCCCTGTCGAACACCGCGCCATCGTCGCCGCGCAGTTGCCGCCAGGCCGCCACCGACGCTTCCCATGCCGCGCCCGTGGGCGCATAGCGCCGCCCGGCGAGATACTCATAGGTGCTGTCGTCCGGCGCGATCAGGCCCATCTTCGCGCCCATCTCGATCGACAGGTTGCACAAGGTCAGCCGCTCCTCGATCGTCATCGCCCGCACCGCCGAGCCCGCATACTCCACGACAAAGCCGGTCCCAGCCTTGGCGCCCAGCACGCCGATCGCGTGCAGGATCAGGTCCTTTGGCCCGACATGCCGGCCGGGCGCACCCTCGAACCGCAACCGCATGCGCCGAGGCTTGCGCTGCCGCAGCGTCTGCGTGGCCAGCGCATGGGTCAACTCGGACGAGCCGACGCCGAACGCCAGCGCCCCCAGCGCGCCGTTCGTGCAGGTATGGCTGTCGCCACAGATCAGCGTGACGCCCGGCAGCACGATGCCCAGCTCCGGTGCCATGACATGCACGATCCCCTGCCCGTCCTGCCCCAGCTCGAAGAACGGGATGCCACTGGTCTGCGCCCGGGTCCGCAACCCATGATGCAGGATCGCGCCCGGACCATAGGTGGCCGCCGTCCGCCCCGGTGCGCTGGATACGGCATGGTCCGGCGTCGCGAAGGCCAGTTCGGGATTGCGGACGCGCAGGCCCCGGTCCTCCATCGCCTCCAGCGCGCGGCCGCCCGACAGGTCGTGCAGCAGATGGCGGTCGATATGCAGCAGCGCCCAGCCTTCGCCGAGGTCGGCTACCACGTGCTGCTCCCATATCTTGTCGAACAGCGTCCGATTGGTCATCGGCTTCTCCGGTCTGCTGGCGCGCAGACTGCGCCCGTCGTCCAAGCCTGCCAAGCGCCGCCGTTGCCAACGAAACCGGGCCGCGCCTAAGCTCTGGATGAACGCCCGGCGTATTCGATCGGGC
Organism: Rhodospirillales bacterium; assembly: GCA_043748985.1. Taxonomy (GTDB): domain Bacteria; phylum Pseudomonadota; class Alphaproteobacteria; order Acetobacterales; family Acetobacteraceae; genus JBBROS01. Next base: position 5,929 of record JAYVEG010000104.1, on the reverse strand, counting down.
GCGGCCCGGGAGGACGAGCGATGGCCACCACCCATACCTTCTCAGGCAGAACCAATGCAGGCGCCCGGTTGGACCGCCTGCCATGTCTGGTTCACCACCCAGCCGATCGAGGAGCCGCGCAACCCCCGTGACCTCGAACGCATCGTCAACATGGTCGGCGTGCAGAACCTGTGCTTCAGCACCGACTGCCCGCATTGGGACAACGACATGCCGATGCAGTCGCTGCGCTCGCTGCCACCTGTGGACCGCGACCGCATCTTCCGCGACAACGCCCGCGACGTGCTGCGGCTGCCGGGCTGATGGCCCGCCCGAAAACCGAGATCGTGGTCGGGAGCGAGGACAAATTCGTCTCCGGACGGTTCACCATGGTGGACATCCCCGGCCACGACATCGGCGTGGTCCGCCTGCGCGACGGCCAGCTTCGTGCCGTCCGCAACCACTGTCCGCACAAGGGCGCGCCCATCTGCCGCGGCATCGTCGGCGGCACCTGGTTACCCAGCGAGCCCGGCGCGTTGACCTACGACCGCGAGGGCGAGGTCCTGGCCTGCCACTGGCACGGCTGGGAATACGACCTGGACACCGGCCGCGAATTGTTCCGCGCCGTGCCCACACAGTTGCGCCTGTATCCCGTCGGTGGGCGCGATGGCCAGGTTTACATCACCGTCAGGGCGGCAGCGCCCGCCGAGGAGGAGGTATCGCCATGACCCCAACCCGAATGCTGCGCGAGCTGCTGAACAAGGGCGGCATGATCCGCGCCCCCGGCGTCTACGACGGCATCACCGGGAAGCTTGCCGAACAAGCCGGCTTTCCCTGCCTGTACATGACCGGTGCCGGCACCTCCATGAGCCACGGCTATCCCGATTTCGGCCTGCTGACGCTGACGGAGATGGCGGCCAACGCGGCCAAGATTGCCCGCACCGTGGGCATCCCGCTCATCGCCGACGCCGACACCGGCTATGGCAACGAGCTGAACGTGACCCGCACGGTACGCGAATACGAGCGCGGCGGCGTGGCGGGGCTGCATATCGAGGACCAGGTGATGCCCAAGCGCTGCGGCCACCTGGACAACAAGGAGCTGGTGTCGCGCGAGGAGTTCGTGGCCAAGATCCGCGCCGCCGTCGCCGCCCGGACGGACCCCGATTTCGTCGTGATCGCCCGCACCGACTCGCGGGCCGGTGAGGGGCTGGACGAGGCCGTCGCGCGGGTCAACGCCGCGCTGGACGCGGGCGCCGACATCGCCTTCGTCGAGGCCGCTGCCAGCATGGACGAGGTCGCGGCCATCCCGCGCCTGGTGCATGGGCCGTGCCTGTTGAACATCGTCGTTGCCGGCAAGACGCCGGATATCGGCCTGGGCGATGCCGAGGCCATGGGCTACCGCGTCGCGATCATGCCGAGCCTGCTGCTCAGCACCGTGATGAACGCCTGCGACGCCGTGCTGAAGTCGGTGAGGGACAATGACCGGCCCCCCTCGAGCGTCGGGCAGATGCGGGTGGCCGACCGGTTCCGCCGCTTTGGCGCCGATGACTGGGACGCGCTGCGGACCCGGTTCCGCGACCAGCCGGAGGCGAAGGCGGCCGCGGAGTAGCGATCAGCCCTTCACGACTTTTGGCGGCAACACGATGGCGATGCTCAGCTCCTTCAGCTGGGCGGCCGTTACCTCCGACGGGGCGGCCATCATAAGGTCCTCGCCTTGCTGGTTCATGGGAAACAGGTTGACCTCGCGCAGGTTCGGCTCGTCGGCCAGCAGCATGACGATGCGGTCGATGCCGGCCGCCATGCCGCCGTGCGGCGGGGCGCCGAACCGGAACGCGTTCAGCATGCCGCCGAACTTCTCTTCCACGGCGCTGGGCGGATAACCCGCGATCTCGAAGGCCCGCAGCATGATCTCGGCCTTGTGGTTTCGGATGGCGCCGCTGCTCATCTCATAGCCGTTGCAGACGATGTCGTACTGGTAGGCCGGGATGGTCAGCGGGTCCTGGTTATTCAGGGCGTCCAACTCGCCGGCCGGCATGCTGAACGGGTTGTGGCTGAAGTCGATCTTCCCCGTCTCTTCGTTCAGTTCGTACATCGGGAAGTCGACGATCCAGCAGAACCGAAAGGCGTTCTTCTCTGTCAGCTCCAGCTCATGGCCCAGCCGCAGCCTTACCTGGCCGGCGAATTTGGGCGCCTCGTCCTTTTTGCCGGCGGCGAAGAAAACGGCGTCGCCGGGCTTCAGGCCGCAGGCGGCGCGGATGGCCTCGACGCGGGTGGGCTCCAGGTTCTTGGCGATCGGACCCTTGGGGCCGTCAGCGTCGAAGGCGATGTAGCCCAGGCCCCCTGCCCCTTCGGTCCGGGCCCATTCGTTCAGCTTGTCGAAGAAGCCGCGCGGCTTGCCGCCGGCACCGGGGGCCGGGATCGCGCGCACCACGCCGCCGGAGGCCGCGATCTTTGCGAACAGGCCGAAGGCGGAGCCCTCGAACTGCTCGGTCACGTCGCGGATCACCAGCGGATTGCGTAGGTCCGGCTTGTCGCTGCCGTAGTCCAGCATCGCCTGCGCGAACGGGATGCGGCGGAACGGGTAGCTGTCGACCGCCTTGCCTGCCGCGAACTCCTCGAACACGCCGTGCATCACCGGCTCCATCGCGGCGAACACGTCTTCCTGGGTGACGAAGCTCATTTCGACGTCGAGCTGGTAGAACATCAGCGTGCGGTCGGCACGCCCGGCCTCGTCGCGGAAGCAGGGGGCGATCTGGAAATAGCGGTCGAAGCCGGCGACCATGCAGAGCTGCTTGAACTGCTGCGGCGCCTGCGGCAGGGCGTAGAACTTGCCGGGATGCAGCCGCGCGGGCACCAGGAAGTCGCGTGCGCCCTCGGGCGAACTGGTCGTCAGGATCGGGGTCTGGAACTCGTTGAAGCCGCCCGCGATCATGCGGCGTCGGATGTTGTCGATGATCTGGGCGCGCTGGATCATGTTGCGCTGCAGCTTCTCGCGTCGCAGGTCCAAAAAGCGGTAGCGGAGCCGCAGCTCCTCCGGATAGGTCTGGTCGCCGGCCACCTGGAACGGCAGCACGTCGGCGGCGGATTGCACCACCAACGTTGCCACCTGCAGCTCGATCTCGCCGCTCGGCAGCTTCGGGTTGATCGTCGCGGCACTGCGAGGGACGATCGAGCCGGTGACGGTGATGACGCTCTCGACCCGCAGGGCATCGGCCTGTGCAAACGCCTCGGACCCCGCGGGCAGCACGCATTGGGTCATGCCATAGTGGTCGCGGAGGTCGATGAACAGCAGGCCGCCATGGTCCCGCTTGCTGTGCACCCAGCCCGAGAGGCGCGCGGTCTGTCCGGCGTCGCTGACGCGCAGGGCGCCGCAGGTATGGGTACGATAGGCGTGCATGCGGGGGTTCCTCGAAGGTCGCGCAAACAACCGCCGCAGGGGAACCAAGTCAAGCAGGGCGCATGTTTCCGTTCCCGAGCCACCGTGTCATAACAACGACATGACCGCGACCAAGACTGCCAACCGACACGAAAATGCGCTCCCCGCCCCCGTCCTGGTCACGACTACGTCCGAGCTTGCGGCGCTGTGCGGCCGGCTGCGTCAGGAGCCATGGATCACCATCGACACCGAGTTCATGCGGGAACGAACGTATTATCCCGAGCTCTGCGTCGTGCAGCTTGCGAGTTCTGTCGACGTGGCAGTGCTCGATGCACAGGCGCCGGGGCTTGACCTGGCTCCGCTGGGTGAGCTGCTCGCCGACCGCGCCGTCCTGAAGGTATTTCATGCCGCCCGGCAGGATGTGGAGATCTTCCTCGAACGCTTCGGGGCCGTGCCTGCGCCGTTGTTCGACACCCAGGTTGCGGCCATGGTGGCCGGGTTCGGCGACCAGGTGGGGTACGACGCGCTGGTGCAGGCCTTGACCGGCGGGCACATCGACAAGGCGCACCGGTTCAGCGACTGGTCTGCGCGGCCGCTCTCGTCCAGCCAGATCGCCTATGCCGCCGCCGACGTCACCCATCTGCGCGTCGTCTATCAACGGCTGCGCGACCGGCTGGAACAGGAAGGCCGGCTCGAATGGGTGGCGCAGGAGATGGCGGCGCTCGACGAGCCAGCCACCTATCGCGCCGATCCGGAGACCATCTGGGAGCGTCTGCGTCCCAAGACCGGCAACCGCCGCATGCTTGCCCTGCTGCGCGCCACCGCCGCCTGGCGCGAGCGCGAGGCCCAGCGCGTCAACATCCCGCGTGGCCGCCTGCTGAAGGACGAGAGCCTGCTGGAGATTGCGGCCACCGCGCCCAAGACGCCCGAGGAGCTGGCCCGCGTGCGCGGCATCACCCGCGGTTTTGCCGAGGGCCGCAGCGGCGGCGGGCTGCTGACGGCGCTGCGCGAGGCCGCGGCCCTGCCCGACGACAAGCTGCCGTCGGCACCCCGCGGCAAGGATGGCCCGCGCCCCTCCCCCGCCCTGGTGGCGCTGCTGAAGGTTCTGCTGGCCGCGAAGTGCGAGGAGCACAACGTGGCCCCCCGGCTGCTCGCCACGTCGGAGGAGCTGGACCGTCTGGCGAGCGAGGCGGAGCCGGACGTTCCCGCCATGAGCGGCTGGCGGCGGGAGGTGTTCGGCGCCGACGCCCTGGCGCTGAAGGCCGGCAAGATCACCCTGGGCGTCGATGGCAAGCGCGTGAAGCTGGTCCGGGTATAGATAATACAGGGGATCGTCGTCATGGATGAGACCGGGCCGGAGGTCCGGTGCATCCTCGGCGCCGGGCTCGATGCGTTCAATGATGCTCTTCTCGGCTTTCTCAGATCGCCGCCCCCTTCCCGTGCTCGTTCACGACGAGGCGTGTGCCGTGATCGGCGGGGCCATGGGGCGCACCGCCCTGGGGGTCATGGTCCTGGACCTGTTCTACCGGCCGACTGATCTGCGGGGCGGCGGGCTGGGGCATGCGCTGCCGCTGCTGATGACGGGTCCGCCGGCGGGGGCGATCGTGCTGCTCGGCATGGTGGGATACTTCGCCGGCGTGGTGCAGGGGCCGATCACCGCCGTCATCATCGTGATGGAGATGACGGCGAACCAGGGCATGACCATCCCGCTGCTTGCAACCGCGACGCTGGCCTACGCTACGTCGCGCCTGGTGTGCCGACGGCCCCGGTATGGGGCGCTGGCGCGACGGTTCCTGCGGGGGCTGGGTTAGCGGATCTCGAAGCTGCGGGTCAGGAACTGGCTGGGTTCGGCAAGGGCGCAGCCGGGGGTCGATTGGACGCGGCAGTGGTCCATCACAAACGGCCAGGCTTGGCCGACGGAGGTGGTGAGATCGGCGGTGATGCCGCGGATCATGGGCGCGAAGGCGAGCGCGATCACCAAGGCGACGGCTGCGCGCACTGTCGCCTCGTACAGCGCGCCATCGGGCCGGAGCATCAGCGCACCAGGCTGAGACGGGGGTGGTGGGCGCATTCGTCCTCGGCCTCCAGAAGTAGGGGCAGGATGTTCGCCAGGCGGCCGAGCGTCGCGGTCGTCGCCATGGTGAGCGGGAGGCGCAGCGCGGCCTCGCAGAGCCCGGCGAAGTCCATGGCGGCCTTCAAGGGTATGGGATTGCTCTCCAAGAACAGCGCGTCGTGCAGGGGCGCCAGGCGATCGCGGATGCTGGCGACGGTGACGAGATCGCCGCTGTCCCAGGCACGGTGCAGCTGTGCGCAGAGGCCGGGGACGAGGTTGGCCGAGACGGAGATGCAGCCATGGCCGCCCATGGCGCGGTAGGCGGCTGCGGTGGCGTCGTCGCCGGAGAACTGCAGGAAGGCGGGGCCGCACAGGGCGCGTAGCCGGGGGGGCCGGGCCAAATCTGCCGTCGCGTCCTTGATGCCTGCGATCAGCCCGGCGTCATGCAGGCGGGCGATGGTCTCGTCCGCGATGGCGACGCCGGTGCGGCCGGGGACGTCGTAGACGATGACGGGCAGCTCGGA
>JAYVEG010000103.1:0-15572 GCA_043748985.1 Rhodospirillales bacterium | reverse complement strand
CCGGTTCTCGCGGAGCGCCACCTCGTCTTCGGAGCCGCGATCGATGTACTCGGAGATGCCGCGCAGTAGCTGGCGCTTCGCCTGCCGCCGAAGATCCTCGATGTTGTGCGCCGCTGGCATCACGATGTCCGAGTGGGCCGGCCCTCGATGGGGTAGGCCGGGTCGTTGTAGCCGGGGGTCGAGTTATGCCCGGGTGCGACCAGGGATTCGACCAGGGCCTCGTCCTCGGCGGTGAAGGGCGCGGTGATGGCGGCGAGGTAGTCCTCCCATTGCGCCTCCGTCCGGGGGCCACCGATGATGCCGGTGACGATGGCGTTGTTCAGCACCCAGGCGATCGCGAAGCGGCTGGCGGTCGAGCCGCTGGCCTCCGCGTGCCGGGCGATGGTGCGGGCCATCCGCAGGCTCTCGGGGCGCCACTCCGTCTGCATCATGCGCTTGTCCTGGCGGCCGGCGCGGCTGTCCGCCGGCGGCGGCGCGTCGGGGTCATATTTGGCCGTCAGGATGCCGCGGGCGAGCGGGCTGTAAGTGACGACGCCCAGGCCGTAGGCGGCGCAGGCCGGCAGGTGTTCGGTTTCCGGCGTCCGGTTCAGGGCGTGGTAGTAGGGCTGGCTGACGACGGGGCGGTCGATGCCGAGCTGGTCGCAAAGGTTGCAGATCTCGGCCAGCCGCCAGGCGCGGTAGTTGGAGACGCCGAAGTAGCGGATCTTGCCGGAGCGGACCAGGTCACCCATGGCGCGGACGGTTTCGGCGAGCGGGGTCGAGTGGTCCTCCTTGTGGAGGTAGTAGATGTCGATGAAGTCGGTGCCGAGCCGCTCGAGGCTCGCCTCCACGGCACGCATCACCCATTTACGGCTGAGCCCACCGCCATTCGGCCCGTCCCCGGTGGGATTGGCGAGCTTGGTCGCGAGCACCCAGCGGTGGCGCTCGGCCTTGATGGCGGCACCGGTGATCTCCTCTGACTTGCCGCCGGTGTAAGCGTCAGCGGTGTCGATGAAGTTCACGCCGGCCTCGCGGGCGCGGGCGATGATAAGGTTCGCGGTTCCGGCGTCGGTGGGACCGCCGAAATTCATGGTGCCAAGGCAGAGCGGCGAGACGCGCAGGCCACTGCGGCCGAGGGTGCGGTAGTCCATTGTGATGCTCCGTGTGTTCTGGCCGTGTGCGCGGCCCAGGAAGGGGTGATATGGACTTCAAGGCAATGGCGTCAGGCCCATGGTGTGCAGCATGCGTCGCTTGCCCGTCAGCACGTGCTATCTAAACATGTGGCCGGTGCGGGCGGGGTCCCGGGCGCCGACTGCATCGAAGATCCGGGCATGTTCGGCGATCGAGGCGTCGGGCTGGCCTTCATTGCCCAGGTTGCGGCGGTGGAACAGCTGCAGCTCGCCCGACATCATGGCGTCCAGATCGGCCAGGCGATCGCTGCCGGTGGCCGAGAACAGGGTGGCATGGAACAGCAGGTTGGTCTCGTAATCGGCATCGATTGCTCGAGCGGCCGGATCGACTCGCGAAGCGCCGACCGGCTGACGCCGAGCTGCTGCGCCATTGCCAGTTCGTCGATCTTGCCACCGGTCTCGATATCGCCATCCACGATCAGCCGGCGCACGACGGTCACGAGGCTGCCCACCAACGTTTCGGTAAGATTGTCGGGAAGCGGCTGCAGCCCAGCCATCAGCTCATTGCTTCTCGCATCGTTGTCCTCCTGGTCCGGAGCGATGCACGCTCCGCCCGCTCAAGCCTAAAGTACGGATCAATGACGGATCAACGAAGCCCGACCCGGGGTCATGCCCGCAAGGACTGGGATGGGATTGGGATTGACCCGGATTTGACGGACGGTCCGAACGCTTTCGCGAACGGTGTCTTTATGCCGCAAACCCGAGTTTGTTATGCCCCTGAGTTCTGGTGGCAGATGGTCCTTCTGTCTCGCGCTGGCCGTGATCCGGACGATCGTGCCCGGGAGGTGGAGATTACGGGGCAGTCGATCCGGAATTTCCCGATCGCCACCCTGGCGCGCGAGCCCGGCGTGTCCAAGGCTCGCTACTACGCGTGACGACAGCGATCGCCATCCAGCCACGCGGTTGCCGACGCGGAACTGCTGAAGCGCATCATTCGGACCATGCGTGCGGGATGTTTAGTCCGGGTGGGATAGAAGTTTGCCAGTCTTGGAGGCGATATGGCGCGCACAGCGCAGAGCCAGGGCGGTTACGGTGCTGGTCGGGTTGACCACGCCTCCTGTGGCGAAGCTGCTGCCATCGCAAATGTAGAGATTTGGAACCTCCCAGGCTTGGTGCCAGCGGTCCACGGTGCTGGTTTCGGGGTCGTTGCCCATGCGGCATGTGCCCAGCATATGCCAGGCAGGCGTGCGATAGACGCCGTCCTCCATGTAGTCGGTCACGGCGACGTCGAACGCATCCACGCTGCGGGCCAGGTCGCGCAGCCTCTGTATTCCGAACTCCATCATCCGCCGGTCGTTCTCGTGCGGCTGATAGGTGAGCCTCGCGGCTGGCAGGCCGTCGCTATCGTGGTCGGTGTCAGAGAGCGTGACGCGGTTCCCGGCCTGGGGCAGGTCGTCGCCGATGGCGTAGGCGCCGAAGCCATGGCCGAAACGGCGGATGAAGTCGCCGTGATGCCGCGCCCCCCAAGGGGCCGGGCGATTGCCGAAGGCGCCGATGGCGGCTGCCCCGGCGGGCCCCGTCCGGGTGATGTTGAAGTTGAAGCCATTGACGAAGCCGCGCGAGACGTCGGTCTCGGCGAATTCGCTGCTGATGACAGCGCCGGAATTGCCCATGTAGGAGCGGATCGGCGTCTCCACCCAGATCTCGGCGGCCACCAGCGTATGGTGCAGGAGGTAGCGGCCCACCACGTCGTTGCCGTTTGCAAGCCCGTGCGGATGCCGCCCGTTCGCCGACATCAGCAGCAGGCGCGGCGAGCCGACGCCATTGCCGGCCACGATCACCACGTCCGCGGTCTGCCGGACCCGGGCGCTCGTGCCCCGGTCGATATAGACGGCCCCGGTGGCCCGCCCGTCTGGCCCCATCTCGATCCGCTCCACCCGGGCCCCGGTGCGAAGCAGCACGCCGGCGGCCAGCGCCCTGGGCCAGAGTGTCAGGGACATCTTCGCCATAGAGCCGCGTGGGCAGCCTGAGGCGCAGTTGCCGCAGCCGTTGCAGGGCGTGCGTCCGTCATAAGGTTCCGAGATCGTGCCGACGGGCATGGGCCACCAATGCCAGCCCAGCCGGTCGAAGCCCTGGGCGATGACCCGGCCGCTGTCGCGCATCGGCAGGGGCGGGCATGGGTATGCGGGGCGGGGCGGCATTCCGGCGTCGCCAGCCAGGCCCGATACGCCGACCAGGCGGTCCGCCTCGTCGTAGAACGGCGCCAGATCCGCATAGGTGATGGGCCAGTCGGGCGCCAGGCCGTGCTCCCGGCCTTTCCGGAAGTCCGAGGGCCGGAACCGCGGCCAGAGCGCGGCATAGACGTTGGTCGACCCGCCGACGCCGTTCCACATCAGCGCGTGCGACTGGTCGCCCTGGATGGGGTAGTCGTCCGGACCGCGCCGCACCGACGGCTCGGGGTTCCAGTCAGTGAAGCGGCGGTGCACGAAATCGACGCCGTGGTGCGGATGCTGGGCCGGCCCGGTCCAGCCGCCCTGATCCAGGCAGACCACCCGCAGCCCGGCCTGCGCGAGCGTCAGGCTGTTGACCACGCCGCTGGCGCCGGCCCCTATAACCAGGACGTCCGCATGATCGGGCGTCTTCATCGCAGGCATTCCAGATCGAGCGCCGCGAGATCCACTGGGCGGACGTCATCCGTGTCGACCCAGCGGCCGCGGCCATGCCGGGGTGCGTCCTGGGTGGGATCGAAGGCCGCTGTCGGATAGCCATCCGGCAGGGGCGCGTCGTTGTAGGAGTGCCCGAGGGCGCGGATCGCCGTGATTACGGCCGGCTGCTCGTAGTAAACCAGGTAGGCCTGCTTGCGGAACGCAGCGAACAGCGCCGGCTCCAGCGCTTCGATCGCGGCCGCGGCCTGGACCCAGGCGGGCGGACCCTCGGCCGCTGCGCCCGGGGCAATGAGCGCGGCCAGAAGCCGCGTCCGATCGTCTGCGCCCAGGCGCCGCAGCAGAACCGCGCCGGCATCCGTCGCGCCGAACGCCGGAAACCCGACGCCGCCGGGCAGGAGCGTCTCGGCCAGGCTCAGGACCGTTTCATCGCCCGGATCAACCACGCTTCAGGTTCCAGAACAGCGGCGGCCCCTGGATCAGCCCGGACAGGTCGCGCCGGTGCGCCGTGGGCTGCAGGAACAGGCCGAGCGGGACATAGGGCACGTCGACGAAAGCCTGAAGCTGCATCTGCCGGGCAGTGGATAGGCGGGCGGCGTCATCGGGCGCCGTCAGCCACTGCTCCCGCAATTCCTCCAGCCGGGGGCTGACGGACCAGCCGAAGGTGGCCTTGTCGCCGGATCCACGCAGGAAGTTGTGGGCCGCCGGCGTGTAGTGGGTAATGCCGGGGGAATAGGTGCAGAACAGGTTGTAGCCGCCCTTGGACGGCACGTCGCGATTGGCCTGGCGACGTAGGACGGAGCCCCAGTCGGTAGCCACGTAGTCTACCTTCATGCCGATCTTGGTGAGCAGCTCTCGCGTCACCTCGCTCATGGCGTTGATGGACGGGAAGTCGGTGGGCGCCATCATCAGCACGGGCGTGCCGTCATAGCCTGCCGCGCGCAGGGCCTTGGCGGAGGCGGCGAGATCGCGCGGGCCGGTCAGCGCGGCCATGCCCTCCCCGTTCGCCAGCGGCGAGCCCGGTGGAAAGAAGCCGCATGCGTCCTTCCACAGCGACTGATCGTCGCCGACCACGGCGCGCATGAAGTCCGCCTGGGTGACGGCGCCCAGCACGATGCGGCGTATCTCCGGGTTGTTGAACGGCGGGTGCAACTGGTTGAAGCGGATCACGCCGACGGCGCCGGTCGGATCGATCACCTCGACGGTGATGCTCCGGTCAGCCTTCAGCGCGGGCAACAGGTCCACCAGGGGCTGCTCCACCCAGTCCACCTCGCCCTTCTGCAGGGCGGCCGCGGCGGTCGCGGGGTCGGGGATCGTCTGCCATTCGACCCGGTCGAAGTTCACCGGCTTGCCGCCGGCCAGCAGGCTCGGCGCCTCTGGGCGGGACACGTAGTCCCTGAACTTCGCGTAGACGATGCGCGATCCGCTGACATACTCGTCCTGCACGAAGCGGAACGGCCCGCTGCCGATCATTTCCTTCAGGGGTATGGCCGGGTCGGACTTCGCCAGGCGTTCGGGCATGATGGCGGCCGTGATCGAACCGACCTTGCCCAGGCAATCCGGCAGCAGCGGGAACGGGCGCTTCAGGCGCCATGTCACCGTACGGTCATCCAGCGCCGAAATCTCGTCCACGACGGAGAACAGGGAGGTGCCGAACGTGTCGCGCGCAGCCCAGCGGCGCAGGCTGGCAATGACGTCACGGGCCAGGACCGGCGTGTTGTCGTGGAAGCGCAGTCCCTCGCGCAGCTTCATCGTCCAGGACAGGCCGTCGGGGCCGACCACGTGGCCCTCCACCATCTGCGGCTGCGGCCGGAACTGCTCGTCCACGCCATACAGCGTGTCGAAGATGAGGAAGCCGTGATTGCGGGTCACGAGCCCGGTGGTCACGATCGGGTCCAGGATAGCCGGGTCCGCTTGCGGCACGAACCGCAGCGTGCGCGCCTGCTGCGCGGACAGCAGGCCGGGCCGGGCCAGGCTTGTTGCGAGTCCGGCGAGTATGGTCCTACGGCGCATGGCGTCTTCCCCGGTTACAGCCCCGATTACAGCGGGGCGTTCAGGCTATGGAACCACAAAATGGCTAGAAGGCACGCAGGTTATCCCGGAGCATGGCATGCTCGTATTTCGTGCGCACCACGTCCAGGTTCTGCAAGGCGGGAGTCAGGCCGTCCGCAATCTGGGTAATGTAGCGGCGGATGAAATCGGGATCCATGATCAGGAAGCCGTCGCCACCCACGGGGGCCATGATCTCGGAAAGCTGGGCCGCGACGTGGGTGAGCGTGCCCACCAGGTCGACGTCGCGCAGTGACCGGCCTTGCACGACGATCTCACGCGGAGTGCAGCTGGAATAGCCCTTTGCTACCGAGAGATGGCCGTTCGAGGTCAACTCCGGAAGCTTCTCGTCACGGTCGTACTGCGAGAAATCGATCCCGGTCACGCCGGATATGTTGGTCAGACAGAACTCGATATGGCTTTCCGCCTCCGCCAGCCGGGACTTGTTGCGCAGCTGTGCGGCCTCCATGGACACGTCGACCATCGACCCTCTCGTCGCAGCGGTGTCGGCGACGTTGATCGCCTTTGCCGTCGTGGCGCTTTTCGTCATCGACCTGCTGATCGGCCATATCTATCAGGGTCGGAACAGCGGCTGAGCCTCAAGGAGCCTGAAATGAGTTCACCACGAATGATGCATCTCGGCCTGTCGATGCGCTACCTCGGCTACCACGATGCCGCCTGGCGCCACCCGGACGTGCCGGCGGACGGCTCGTCCGACTTCGAGCATTTCCTGTCCTGCGCCCGCATGGCCGAAGAGGCGAAGTTCGACATGGTGTTTTTCGCCGATGGGCTCGGTGTGCGGGCGAACGACAATCCGCCGGGATCGCTCAGCCACTCCAACCGCAATGTCGAGCTGGAACCCTTGACCCTGCTGTCAGCCATCGCACCGATGACGAAGCACATAGGCCTGGTGAGCACCGCCAGCACGACCTACAACGAGCCCTATCATATCGCCCGAAAGTTTGCCTCGCTCGACCATATCAGCCGCGGCCGGGCGGGGTGGAACATCGTTACCTCCTGGTCCGAGCAGGAAGCCTGGAACTTCAGCAGGTCCGAGCACCTCGACTATGACACGCGCTACGAGCGGGCGCGGGAGTTCGTGGACGTGGTGAAGGGCCTGTGGAACAGCTGGGAGCCCGACGCCTTCGTCCAGGACAAGGCGACCGGGCAGTTCTACGACCCTGCCAAGCTCCATCCGCCCCATCACAAGGGGAAGCACTTCCAGGTGCGCGGTCCCCTGAACGTGAAGCCCACGCCCCAAGGACGGCCGATCCTGGTCCAGGCCGGCGCCAATGCTATGGGCCAGGAGATCGCCGCAGCGGATGCTGACGTCGTCTATGCCTCAAACAACGATTTCGAAGGGGCCAAAGAGTACTACGCCTCCGTCAAGGGCCGCATGGAAAAATACGGCCGCCATCCCGATACGCTGAAGATCATGCCCGCCCTGGTGCCGATCGTCGGGCGGACGGCGGCAGAGGCGCAGGCAAAGCTCGATCAGTTGCAAGCGTTGATCGACCCTCTTGCAGGGCTCGCGCGGATCTATGGCCTGATGGGCGACCTGTCGGGCTACGATCTGGACGGTCCCGTCCCGGAGCCCGTGAACGCGAAAATGAAGTCCATGGCGTATAGCTGGTGGGAACGCTCGACGCGCGAGGGCCTCACCATCCGGCAAATGTACAGCGAGTATGCCATCGGAGAGGGTTTCCGACTGATCGGCACGCCATCGCAGATCGCGGACACCATGGAACAGTGGATGGATGAGGGGGCTGCCGACGGTTTCAACATCACCCCCACCCACTTGCCCGGCGGCATGGAGGATTTCGCAGCACTCCTCGTCCCCGAACTCCGGCGTCGTGGGCGCATCCGGACGGAATACGAAGGCACCACGTTGCGCGCGAACCTCGGATTGTCCGCCACGGATCGGTCATCTCTACGGCAGTGACGGCAGCCAGGGTGAGACCGCGGCCGAAGGCGGCATCTTGCCGTGATACCTGTCCTGACTGGAGTGCGCCCCTGGCGGTGGACAGAATGAGCGAATTGGTTTGACCTCCCTGTCCGGGCTTCTGAAGGATGGAAGTCATGGCAAGGCATCGTTCCCATAGTGCGGCGTTCAAGCGGTAGGTCGCCGAAGAGTTCTTGGCCGGAGAGACGCTATACGGCCTGGCACGCTCGACCTTTTACGACCGTCCAGGGGCGCACTCCATTCCCTGGAAACTTTTCGACGCCGTTTGACGCGGCGGTTCGTTTCATGGCCCATCTGCGACCCGCCATCGTCGCGCTGTGCGATCGGCTAAAGATCCTCGGCTGCGACGCCAAGCCGCTCTGAGCGACAGCCCCGGGAATACGCAGGGCCCTGACCGTGAGCGGTCAGGCCGGCGGCGGCGCTGCCATGAACCGGTCCAGGACGTTGCGGGTGATTTGCTGCGTATAGGCGCAGCTTCGCTTCAAACCCATTATCCATTCGCAACTCGCGGCCGTCAGCACCTCGCCCTTGCCGCGGCGCATGGACACCATCATGCCGGACCCGTGGTAGGACTTGGTCAGAGTTTCCTCGTTGGCGACACCGTTGATCATCTCGGCCTTCTCGTACCAGTCATGCGCGCCCACGTAGGCCCGGAGCGCGTAGCTCTCGAGCGGCGCCTCCGCCATCACGGCGGGCGTCATGGCCAGAATCTCGACGGTGTCGGGCGTGCCGTCTTCGCCCGTAGGGTAGGGCAGGCCGCCCCGGAAGGTGTAATCCACCCCGTCCACTTCGTAGCCGAAGATGCGCGCCTCTGCCCCGAAGATGTCGCCATAGGTGAGGTCCGTGTTGGCGAACGCCCAATGGTCCGGCCGATACACGGTGAAGCCCCTGCTGCCGCGCGGCGTGAAGCGGCCCCAGTTCGCGTAGGTTCCGCCGAGGCCGTTCACGCCGACCGTGGTGGCGCCTGGCCAACGCACGTGCCTGTCCTCCCAGGCGCTGGTCAGCCGCGACATGTCGCCGGTTTCACGGATGGGGTCCGCGCAGTGCGCGTTGCTTTTGTAGCAGACCTGGCGGCGCCCCTCATCCTCCAGTCGGATCTGCCACGTGAAGTTCGCCCCGAACCGGGCGAAATGGCCGCCCCGGTCCACATAGCCTTCGATGGCGAGGCGCATCTCCCGCGTCCAGTACTCGTCATGGCCGACCACGACGACGCAGGAATAGCCTTCCAGCAACTCGGGGTGCAGGTGCAGGTCGGTCTGGGTGATCGTATCGACGGCGTAGCCCTCGCGTTCCGCCCAGACGGCGAAATGCCGGTCGTACTGGGCCCAGCCGGTTGCGGCGTAGTAGTAACTGAAGCCGTTGGCGTAGGACCATTCCTTGAAATCGTAGCGCAGGGGGGTCAACGGCTCGGCGACCGTGGCGCAGATGCGCGGGGCGTTGTCCGGCAGCTTCACCAGGCCGCGCGTCCAGGGCCGCTGCAGGCTCAGCAGCGGCGACATCGCGTTGTGGGCCGGGCCATGGCTGCCGCCGTAATGGTTGGCGCCGCCGAAGTCGTTGTAGGCGGTGTAGGTGCAGGTGGGCAGCACGTGCAGTATCCGACCCGGATGGGCGCTTGGCGCGGGACGCACGACGAAAAAATGATGCTGGACGAAGCGGCCGCCCTGCTGCCGGGCCACGCTGGATTCGACGAGGTAGAAGCCGGACCGCAGGTCGCCGGGCAGCGCCCAGCTGTGCAGCTCAGGCCATCTGCACCCCGCCGCGTAAGCATCGACCGGCATCGGGGTGGCCCGGCCCGGCAGACCTTCCTGCCGGTGCACGACTGTGGGCGCCAGCCCATCGCGCGTGACCTCGATCGTCCAGGCGTCGGCGTTGGTGCTGCCGTGGAAGCGCACGGTCTCGCCGGGCGCGTAGGAGATGGCGTCGGTATAGACATGGATTTCGTGCCACGCCGGATCCCCGCGCGGGGCTTCGAAGGGGCGCATCTCCTGCCAATGGTGATCACCCGATGTGGCGTAGATTATCCGGGGGCCGACGTTGACCGTCGCGTCGGGCCGGGCAGTGGGGTCGTTGTAGAGCGGCATGATGATGGGGCCTCGTGCGTTCCGGCAGCGCGGGCTGACGCGTAGGGGGCCAGCCCCGCCGCGGTCAGGACTTCTGGAGGTTGTAGAACAGCGGGAAACCCTCGATCAGGCCCGTGACGTTGTTCCGGAAAGCTGTGGGCGGAGTGTAGGCGCCGGTCGGCAGGTAAGGGATATCCTGGAAGGCCTGCAGCTGGATCTGCTCCGTGATCCGCTTCTGGTCGGCGGGGCTGTCGGCGGCCAGGAAGTCGTTGCGCAACGCCTCGATCTTCGGCAGGTCGGGCCAGCCGGAGGTGCCGGTCCTGCCGGGGCCGCGAACATAGGACTGGGTGGCCGGGTTCAGCGCGATGATGCCGGGGATGTAGTTGCACCAGGCGCTCCAGCCGCCCTTGTCCAAACCGTCGCGGTTGTTCATGACGCGCGTGGCGACCGAGCCCCAATCGGCGGCCTGGTAGTCCAGGTTGATGCCGGTTCGGCGGAACATGTCACCCGCGATCTCGCTCATGGCGTTCAACGCCGCGAGGTCGGTGGGCACGGCCAGGACTACTTTCTCGCCATTGTAGCCGGCGGCTTCCAGGTTGCGCTTGACCTTTTCGTAGTCCGGCGCCCCGGCCATCGTTTCCAGGCCAACTTCGGTCGCCAGTGGCGTGCCGGGCAGGAAGAAGCCGCATTTGTCGTTCCACAAGGAGCGGTCGTCGCCCATCACCGCCGTCATGTAGTCGGTCTGGTTGATGGCGGGCAGGAAGGCACGGCGGATCGCCGGGTTGTCGAAGGGCGGCTGCAGGTGGTTGAGGCGGATCATGCCCATCAACCCGGCCTTGTCCTTCACCGTAACCGAGATGTTGCGGGTACTTTTCAGCAGCGGCACCAGATCGGCCGTGGGCTGTTCCCACCAATCCACCTCGCCGCGCTGCAGCGCGGCGCCGGCAGTGGCCGCATCCGGGATGGTGTGCCATTCGATGCGGTCCACCCGAGGGACCTTGCCGCCGGCCAGGAAGCTGACCGGCTCGTCGCGCGGCTTGTAGCCGGCGAACCGCTCGTACACCGCACGGGACCCGGCCATGCGTTCGTTGGCGACCCAGCGAAACGGGCCGCTGCCCACGATCTCGGTCACCTGGACGGAAGGCGGGTTCTTGGCGAACCGCTCCGGCATCACGGGACAGTAGGACGACGGCTTGGCCAGTGCCGTGGCCAGCAGCGGAAACGGCCGCTTGAGCTTGACCAGGAACACGCGATCGGAGACCGGCGTCATCTCGTTCGTCAGGGTCCGGATGTTCTGGCCCAGCACGTCTGCCTTGGTCCAGCGGTCGATGCTGGCGATGGCGTCGCGGGCCAGGATGGGGGCGCCGTCGTGGAAGGTGATGCCTTCGCGCAGGGTGATGCGCCAGGTGCGACCGTCATCCTCGATGGTGTGGCCCTCGACCAGCTGCGGCCGGGCCGTGTAGCTGCTGTCCAGGCCATAAAGCTGATCGTAGACCATCATGCCGTGGTTTCGGGTCACCAGCGCGGTGTTGAACACGGGGTCCAGCAGCGTCAGATCCGACTGGGGCACGAACCTTAGCACAGACGTCGCCCCGGGGGTTCCCTGGGCGTGCACGACGTTCGGACGCGAGAGGGCGGAAGAAGAGACGCCGGCCGCAAGGGCCAGTAGATCACGACGCTTCAAGGCATATCTCCTCATCGCAGTGAATGGGTTGCGCCGCGCCGGAGCGGCAGGCATCGCAGGGCTGGTCCGTGTCGCACATCAAACTGGAACGATCCCGGTCCTCTTCCGGTCAGCCGGAGTAGCCTGTTGTCGGCAGGCCTTCGAACCGGGCCTTCAACTGTAGCGCAAGGTAGCGGGAGTAGTGCCGCGACTGCGCCAGGTTGCCGCCGTGGAACCATAGGCCGTCCTGCGCCGTGGGCGTCCACATGTTCCGCAGCTCGCCCACCCACGGTCCCGGATCACGCGCCGTGCCCGACCCGAGGCCCCAGCAGGGCCCGACGACATCGGCCACTTCGCGGGAGATCAGCATCTCTGCCCAGCCCGTCATTGATCCGTAGCCCGTGGCATACACGATGACGTCTGCCCCCAGCAGGCTTCCGTCCTCGAGCAGCACGCCCTCGGGGACGATGGCCTCGATGCCGGCATCGCTGCGCAGCTTGATGGTGCCGTCCGCGATCAGCTCCGAGGCGCCGACGTCGATATAGTAGCCGGAGCCGCGGCGCAGGTATTTCAGCGCCAGCCCAGATTCGTCTTCACCGAAGTCCAGCAGGAACCCGGCCGCGCGCAGGCGGTCGTAGAACGCTGCGTCTTCCTGCGCAATGCGCGCCCAGATGGGCCGCTGCACGTCCGGCATCAGGCGGTATGGCATGGAGGCGGCCAGAAGATCGGCAGTGTCCGTGTCGATGCCGGCGGCGACGGCTTCCTCGGAATACAGCGCGCCCCAGCCGCGGCGCAGCATGGTGTCGGTCTTGACCACCAGGGTCGATGACCGCTGTAGCATCGTCACGTCGGCGCCGTGTTCCACGAGGTCCGCACAGATGTCGTGGGCCGAGTTGTTGGACCCGATAACTACCACGCGCTTGCCGGCATAGGCGGTGCCGCCCGCGTGGCGGCTGCTGTGGTGCTGCTGGCCCTGGAAGCTGTCCATGCCGGGGATGGCGGGCAGTTGCGGCATTCCGGCCATTCCGGTCGCCAGCACCAGGTGGCGCGGGTGCAGCGTGACGGTCTCGCCGTCACGGTCGACCTGCACGGTCCACCGCTCGGTTTTGGCGTCATAGGCGGCCGAGGTGCACGACGTGCTGTTCCAGCAGTCGAGCTCCATCACGCGGGCATACATCTCTAGCCAGTCGCCAAGCTTGTCCTTCGGCGTGAACACCGGCCAATGCGGCGGGAACGGTAGGTAGGGCAGATGGTCGTACCAAACGGGATCATGCAGGCACAGCGATTTGTAACGGCTGCGCCAGTTGTCGCCGGGGCGGGGGTGCCTGTCGACGATCAGGGCCGGCACGCCGAGCCGCTTCAGCCGCGCGCCGAGCGCCAGCCCACCCTGGCCACCGCCGACGATCAGCACGTAGGGCTGCACGCTGCGGCCGATGCTCGCCGCCCCGTCGGTACGCCGGTCCAGCCAGCTCCGGCGATCTCGCTGGTCTGGCAGGGGCGCGCCGCGCTCGCGGGTGGGGCCCTCTGCCTCCTCATGGCCCTTCAGCGCCCGGGCAGCGGTCAGCAGCGTCCAGCAGCGTCCCTGCCGCAGCCGGACATGGGCCCGGCCCCGCGCCACAGCCGTCTCGAAGTCCAGCCAGCCGTCGACGCCGCCAGCGACGGCGGTGGCGCCCGTCACGCACCAATGCCGGGCCTGCACGCCCGCTGCGCGCTCGTCGACCATCGCCCGGATCGCATCCCGGCCCTCGAAGGTGCGGATGGTCCAGGTGAAGGCGATCAGGTCGCGCCAGTAGCAATCCGTAGCGAACAGCGCTGCGACCCTGTCCGGGTCGGCGGCCGCCAGCGCTGCTTCTAATGCCGAAGCCCAGTCCTGCAGTGCGGCCATGGGGTTCGCCAGGGTGGCGTCGGCCATCACGAGATCAGCGGGCAACATGGCGAAACCCGGCGTCGGCTGCGTCGAGCGCGAGGTCGATGTCGCGCTCGGTATGGGCGCAGGACATGAACATGTTGTGCTTGGGATGGAAGTAGGCCCCGTGCCGCAGCGCCTCCGCGCAGAAGGCGTAGCCCCGCTTCCATCCGGGGTCATCGATGAACAGCACGGTGGGCATCTGCACCGGGCCGGACTGGTCGATCCTGAGGCCATGATGCGCCGCGCGCTCGGCAAGTCCATCGCGGAACCGTTGCCCCACAGCCTGCATGCGGGCCGGTCCGTCGATACGCCGCAGCTCGGTCAGCGTGGCCACCGCCGCGGCCATCGGCACCGAACCGCACCAGAACGACCCGGTGGTGAACACCTGGGTTGCCGCCTCGCGAAACCGGTTGCCGCCGGTGACGGCCGCCAAGGGATGGCCATTGGCGATCGCCTTGCTCCAGGCCGACAGGTCGGGCCGGACATCCAGCGTCTCCCATGATCCGCCGAGGTTCAGGCGGAAACCGGCCCGTACGTCGTCCAATATCAGCGCCGCCCCGGTCTCGTCGCACAGCGCCCGGACCCGGCGCGCGAACTCGGGCGTCGGCAGTTGTTGCGGCTGGCCCATGTCGTGGCGGAAGGCGGACACGACGATGGCAGCCAGATCCGGGCCAGCCTGATCGACTGCGGCCTCCAGGCTGGCGATGTCGTTGAAGCCGTACGTCAACAGGTGCGCCCGGTCTTCCGTGGTGACCCCGGCGACGCTGGGCGAACACCAGGGCGCCGCGCCGTGATAGGCGCCACTGGCGATCAGAACCTTGCGCCGCCCGGTTTCAGCCCGCGCGACGGTAACGCAGGTCGTGGTGGCGTCGGTGCCGTTCTTGCCGAAGATGCACCAGTCGGCATGCGGGATCATCTCGACGACCAACTCGGCCAGCTCCACCAGCACAGGGGCAGGACCGTTCATGCAATCCCCCAGCGCGGCCTGCTCGCGGACGGCCTGCTCGACCGCGGGATGATGATGGCCCAGCACGACCGGGCCCCAGGAGCACATGAAATCGATGAACTCCCGCCCATCCACATCGTGCAGGCGGCAGCCGTCGGCACGGGTGAAATACTGCGGGTAGCCGTCCGGCAGCCTCGCGGCGTTCAGATGGCCCCACAGCCCGCCCGGGATCACCCGGTCCGCCCGCGCTCGCAGCGCACTGTCGACGGAGGTGAGGCGGGCGAACCCCAAATCGGCGTTTGCGTCCATCACCTGTGACATCCAAACACTCCCGTCGAATGCCTACGGATATATCATATAGAAAGTGAGTTGGAAGCCCTGCCATGCCGACGTTGCTGCCCCACGCCACCCACTGTCATACCATCGGCCCATGAGCCACGCACCGCCAATGCCACCCGTCACACGCGTCAGCCTGAACGAGCAGGTCTATGGCACGCTGCGTAGTGCGTTGCAGGAAGGTCGGCTGCGCCCGCATCAGCGCTTGAAGATCCGGGACCTGGCGACTGCCCTGCAGGTGTCGGAGACACCGGTGCGCGAGGCCGTGATGCAGTTGGTGCGCGAGCGGGCGCTGGTGCTGCAGACCAGCCGCTCCCTGACGGTCCCGCGGCTGTCGGTCGCACAGTATCTGGAGTTGCGGCGCATTCGGCTCGAGTTGGAGGGCCTTGCTGCAGCGGAGGCTGCCTCGCGTGTGGACAAGCGCGATATCGCAGCGCTGGAGAAGCTGCACGCGCGGCTGGTAAAAGCGGAACTGGCCGGCAATGCATCGGAGGCAGTGCGCCTCAACTGGCATTTCCACTCACAAATCTATCAACGATCCGGAATGCCGGAGCTATTCAACCTGATCCAGGGACTTTGGCTGCGAACGGGGCCCCTGCTGACCTACCAGTATCCCTTGGCGCCGCCGACCTACGCCGGCCGGCACCGCCATCTCGACGTGATCGAGCAGTTGCGGCTCGGCGATGGCGCGGCCGCCCGTGAGGCGATCAGGTTGGACACTGTCGAGGGCGGCGCAGGGCTGCTGCAACTGCTGATGGACGTGGAGGAAGGCCGCGTGGCGGAGCCGACCGCATCCCACGGCACGATGCCGGAAATGCTGAACACGCGTTAATGTCTCGTGGAACCTTGGCGACGCGGTCCGTGGCCGCGTTAC
>JAYVEG010000102.1:0-5187 GCA_043748985.1 Rhodospirillales bacterium | reverse complement strand
AGTGGGGCACTCAGCGCGTTGCGGCGTCTGCCATTCCTCGTAGGACGCCTGTTGATCGACCTGGTGCCGCTCGGGCTGTTCGCGGTGTTGACGAATGTGCTGTTGGGAACTTGGTTCGGCGAACCGGCCTCAACCCGTGGCACGATCCTTCTTGTCGTGCAGTGCTATCTAGCGGCCCGCTTCATCACGGCATTGACAACGCTGCTGGTCTCGCCTGCGGGAACGCAATCGCGGCTGTTGCACATCTCCGACTGGGGTGCGGAGTTTCTGACGCGATGGGTGAATCGGATCGCCATCGTCGCGCTGACTGGCTATGCCGTGGCGGGAACCGGGCTGCAGTTCGGGATGTACCGGACAGCCTATGACGCACTGCTGAAGCTGTTCTCTCTGGTCGTACATACCTGCCTGGTGTTTGCGGTTCTGGAGGCACGAGAGCCCATCGCCCGCCGCATCCGCCCGCGGCATTCCCTACATGGGCCCTGGGCGATTGTGCTGAACCGGCTCGCCGGCATTTGGCACTTGATCGCGATCTTCTACATCGTCGCGCTGTGGCTTGTCTGGGCGGTCGAACTGCGGAACGGCTACGTTCGGCTGGTCCACTTCTTCGTCGTGACGGCCGGGGTGATGGTCGCGTCACGGCTGATCGCTATCGTGCTGCTGGGCGGGCTCGAGCGGGCGCGGACCATCCCGTCCATGACGACGCGGTTTCCGGGCTTCGAAACCCGTGCCGCCTCATACTACCCGATCCTTCGCAGCGTCGTGATGGTCATTATAACGGTGGCGACTGCTGTGGCGCTGCTGCAGGCATGGGGTCTTGGTATCGCCGGCTGGTTCCAGGGCACGGGGCTCGGCAGCCGGGCCGTATCGGCCGTGCTGCTGATCGGTGTGACGGTGTTCCTTGCTGTGCTGGTGTGGGAGGCAGTGAACACCGCGATTGAGATGCACCTTGCGCGGCTGAGCAAGAGTGCGCAGTTAGCGAAGGCCGGTCGGCTGCGGACGTTACTACCGATGTTGCGGACCGTGTTGCTGGTAATGATTGTGCTTATCGTGGCGCTTATGTCGCTGGACGAGCTTGGCGTGAACATCGCGCCGCTGCTGGCAGGCGCCGGGGTGGTGGGTATCGCGGTTGGCTTCGGGTCGCAGAAGCTGGTGCAGGACCTAATCACCGGCCTGTTTCTGCTGCTGGAAAACGCCATGCAGGTCGGTGACGTCGTCACGCTGGGCGGCCTGTCGGGCACGGTCGAGGCGCTGTCGATCCGTACGATCCGGCTGCGCGCGCTGGATGGATCGGTGCATATCATCCCGTTTAGCGCGGTTACGACGGTCACCAACCAGACTCGCGACTACGGCTATGCGGTGATCGATGTCAGCATCGGCCTGAACGAAGAGCCCGAGCGGATCATCGCCGTGTTGAAGGACGCTTCAGAAGCGATGCGCCGGGAACCGCGCTGGCAGAACATCGTGCTCGAGCCGCTGGATGTCATGGGCATCGAGAAGTTCGTCGACCTGGCATGGGTCATGCGGGTTCGCATGAAGACCCAGCCGTCGAGCCGCTGGTCTGTGTCGCGCGAGCTGAACCGCCGATTCAAGTGCGCCTTCGACGAGCTGGGGATCGAGAGCCCCTTCACGAGCCATCGTGCGTTGAGCAACATACCAGGTCTGCAAGACCCGCCTCTGGAGGCAAACCCAGCATGATCGAGTGGCACGACGCATTGCAGCAGCACGGGTTCGTGTTCGTCCGAGCGCAAGCGATGAAGACGCAGCTGGAGATCGAGGGGTTGGCGGACTGGGATGCCTTCGCGGCAAGCTGGGACGATCTGGGCCTCGACACCTACATGGCCGATGGTGGCCGATATCGCAAACGGCGTCATGCCGCGTTTCTAGTCACTACCGATACCATCGCTCGCAAGCCGAACCAGCCCCACTACCAGAGCCGGGACTACAACGCATTGAATGGGGGGATCGCCCGATGGTTCGACCCGGTGGCACCCGCCGTCGCCGACGGTGCCGCTTTTCAGGCCATCCTCCGCCTGTGCACACGGCTGTTCGAGGGGTTGACCCCTGCGCCGGCATGGCACGTCGAAGCGCATCAATTCAGGATCGAGGCGCGGCCGGGCCAATCGGGGCAGCCGACACCTGAAGGGATGCACCAGGACGGTGTGGACTGGGTGCTCGTGTTGATGATCGGCCGCTGCAACATCGCGTCTGGCACGACCAGCATCCACGGGCTTGATCGGAGGTTGCTCGGCAGCTTCACCTTGGAGGCACCGATGGATGCGGCCCTGGTCGACGATCATCGCGTCTTTCATGGCGTGACGCCGGTTCAGCCCCTAGACCCTGTGCGGCCGGCCCATCGCGATGTCCTTGTGCTCACCTGGCGGATGGAAACCCTGGCGCCGATGTAGCGGGTCGTCGCGATGGAGGTCGGCTGCGATCGGCAGCACGATGGACGCGTCCAATCCCGGATCTGCCGGCAGCAGCGTAAGGGTGCCACCGTGCAGATGTGCCACAGCGCGCACCAGCGTCAGACCCAGCCCGAACCCGGGCGTGTTGCGCGCCGTCTCGCCACGATAGAAACGCTCCGTCGCACGATCGAGGTCGGATTGCGGAATTCCTGGCCCCTGATCGACGACGCTGATCCGGAGAACTCCCGCCGCGCGACGAGCGACGACGCGGACGTTGCCGCCGACTGGTGAGAACTTCAGGGCGTTGTCGATCATGTTGGCCACCGCTTGCTGGATCAGCTCCCTGTCGCCGCGCACCTGCAAAGGGCCAACGACTTCAAGTTGCAGGGTTAGCCCGCGTTCCTCGGCCACGGCTCCATAGAGGTCCACCAGGTCTTCCAGCAAGGGGCCGACATCGACCAGGGTGAACGCAGATCGGCGTGCCCCGGCCTCAATCTCGCTGATCCGCAGCAGCGCCTGGAACACCGCGGTGACGCCGTCGAGGTCGGCGATCGCGCGCTGAACTGCAAGTCGTAGCTCGCCCGTGCTGGCGGCATGTGCGGCGGCGTCCTCCAGCCGGGCACGTGCCCGGGTGATGGGCGTGCGGAGGTCATGCGCGATGGCGTTCGACACCTCGCGCACGCCATCCATCAGTCGGCCGATGCGGTCGAGCATGTCGTTGATCGTCTCGGCCAACCTATCGAATTCATCGCCGCGGCCCGAAAGGCGCACCCGCGGCGATAGATCGCCGGCCGAAATTGCCGCTGCGGTTTCTGAGACGTGGGACAGCATGCGCCGGAACATTCCCTGCACCACGAAGCCGCCTGCCACGCTGAGGCCGCCGACCAGCAGGAGCGCCCAGGCCAGCGTATGCGTAAGCAGGTCGCGAAGCGCCGCACGGGGTTGGACGTTCCGGCCGACAAGCAGCGCGTAATTCCCTGGCAGAGGGAAGCGATGCAGCCTGGCCAGGCTCTGGGTGCCATGCCTGCTGACACGTAGTTCGTAGATCGGGCCGGCTTCGGACACCTCCGCCGGCCAGGATGACAGGTTGCCCACCACCGGCCGGCCGCGATCATCGACCACCAGATAAATGGCATCGTCGTCGACGTTGCCGGTCAGCCGGTCTTCGATAGTCGAAAGCAGCGCCTTTGCGCCGCCATCCTGCCAACGCTCGGACAGACCGAGCGCGTCGGCCTGGATCGCCGCATCCACCTGCCCGTTCAGCAGGCTCAAGGTCGTGGACCATAGCAGAAGAACGAGGGCAAGGGCGCTGAGGCCGAACAACCCGGCATAGCCCAGCGCCAGCCTGACACCCGCGGACCGCAGGAAAGTGTGGAGGCCGGACAATCTAGTCCGGTCGGAGCATGTACCCGGCGCTCCGGACCGTGTGGATCATCGGCGTCTCGAACGGTTTGTCGATCTTCTGGCGCAACCGGCTCACGTGCACGTCGATGACGTTGGTCTGTGGGTCGAAGTGGTAGTCCCACACGCCTTCCAGCAGCATTGTCCTTGTCACGACCTGGCTTGCATGCCGCATGAGGTATTCCAGCAAGCGGAACTCGCGGGGCTGCAGATCGATCTTCTGCCCCTGCCGCCTGACTGCTCGCGACAGCAGGTCCATCTCCAGCGAACCGACCAACAATTTCGTTTCCGGCCCGGTGGCCCGGCCGCGCCGGGCCAGCGCCTCGACCCGCGCGAGCAATTCGCTGAACGCGAACGGTTTGGTCAGGTAGTCGTCGCCACCGGCCTTGAGGCCACGGACCCTGTCATCGACCTGCGCCATCGCCGACAGGAACAGAACCGGCGTGTGATTGTCCTGTGCCCGCAAGGTCTCCAGGACCTTCAGGCCGTCGATGCCGCCGGGCAGCATGCGGTCCAGGATGATGGCGTCGAAAGTCTCCGACGTTGCCAGGAAAAGCGCCTCGCGTCCGGTTTCGACGTGTTCGGCCAAGTGGCCAGCCTCTCGCAAACCCTTAGTCACGAAGCCTGCGACGTCCTTGTCATCCTCGACTACTAGAAGGCGCATGGCTCAGCCTTGCTGCTCGGCCGGGCGACGGCCGACGGTGACGGGGATATCAACGTTCTGTCCGCCGCGGCGGACGGTAAGCTTCACGGCATTGCCGGGCGGGGTCGCAGCGACTGCCTTGATCAGGCCTTGCGCCGTATCGACTCGGGTGCCATCGACCGCCACCACGACGTCACCCGGTTTGAGGCCAGCGCGGGCTGCAGGACCAGTGCGGTCGATGTTGGCTATCGAGACGCCGGCGTTGGACCGTGGTCCGCGGTTTCCGGGCAAATCCTGGACCGAGACACCGAGCCAGCCGCGTTCGATGCGGCCCTTGTCGCGAAGATCGCTGACGATCTTCGAAGCCATCTCGCTGGGGACTGCAAAGCCAATGCCAACGGAGCCACCGGTGGGCGAGACGATCGCGGTATTCACGGCGATGACCTGACCTTCCATGTTGAAGGTCGGTCCGCCGGAGTTGCCAGGATTGATGGGGGCGTCGATCTGCAGGAAGTCGTCGAAGGGCCCTGCGCCGATGTCGCGTCCGCGCGCCGAGACGATGCCGGCCGTGACACTGATGCCCACACCGAACGGGTTGCCGGCCGCAAGAATCCAGTCACCGACTTCGACGACACGGCTGTCGCCCCATTCGACATAGGGCAGGGGGGTGGGGCTGGTCACCCGGATGACGGCGATGTCGGTCAACTCGTCGCTACCGACCAGCCGGGCCGGGAGTTC
>JAYVEG010000101.1:0-15590 GCA_043748985.1 Rhodospirillales bacterium | reverse complement strand
CCCGCGGGTCCGCAACCCCCATCCGTCCCGCCAGCGCGGCGAACTGCACGCGCACCACATCGGCATCCAGCGCCTCGTCGCCGCCCGGCCCGAAAATCGACGGGAAATGCGCCGGCTGCACCTTCCCCACGCACACATTCGCATCCGTCACCGTCAACGGCCCGCCCCGGCGATAACTCGCCGGCCCCGGATTGGCCCCCGCACTGTCCGGCCCCACCCGCACCCGGCTGCCGTCGAAATGCAGGATGCTGCCGCCGCCCGCCGCCACCGTGTTGATCGCCATCATCGGCGCCCGCATCCGCACGCCCGCCACCTCCGTCTCGAACGCCCGCTCGAACGCCCCGTCGTACAGCGCCACGTCCGTGCTGGTTCCCCCCATGTCGAACCCGATGATCCGATCGAGCCCCGCCATCCCCGCCGTCCGCGCCGCCCCTACGATGCCCCCCGCCGGACCCGACAGGATCGCGTCCTTCCCCTGGAACCCCGCCGCCTCCGCCAACCCCCCATTCGACTGCATGAAGAACAGCCGCACACCCGCCAGTTCGCCTGCCACCTGCGCCACATACCGTCGCAGGATCGGCGACAGATACGCGTCCACCACCGTCGTATCTCCTCGCGGCACCAGCCGCAGCAACGGACTGACCGCATGGCTCGCCGACACCTGGCCGAACCCCGCCTCCCGCGCCAACACGGCCAACCGCGCCTCCATTGCCGGATACTTCCACGCATGGATCAGCGCGATCGCGCATGCCCCGATTCCGTCGGCAACCGCCGCCGCGAACACCGCACGCGCTCCCTCCTCGTCCAGCGCCTCGACCGCGTCCCCCTCGACCCCAACGCGCCCGCCCACCTCGACCACCCGCTCGTACAACAGCGTCGGCAGCACGACCTCCAAATCGAACAATCGCGGCCGAGCCTGGTTCCCGATCCGCAGGATGTCCGCAAAACCCCGGTTCACCACCAGCAGCGTCCGGTCCCCCTTGCGCTCCAGCAGCGCATTGGTCGCCACCGTCGTGCCCATCTTCACCTGGTCAACCAGCCCGGCAGGAATCGCCGCATCCGCCGCAACCCCCAGCACCTGCTTGATCCCCGCGATCGCCGCGTCCCGATATCGCCCGGGGTTCTCACTCAACAGCTTATGCGTGCTGAGCGTTCCGTCCGGCGCCCGCGCCACGATGTCCGTGAACGTGCCGCCCCGGTCGATCCAGAACTGCCAGCCGCCGCTCTTCGCCCCACCCTCAAGCATCCGCATGCACCCGATCCGTCACCAGCATCGACCCCGGCGCATGCGCCATGAAGAACGGCAGCCGCGCCCGCTCCAGCGCCGCCTGGCTCGTCACGCCACAGGCCCAGAACACCGGTATCTCACCCGGCACCACGTCCACCGCGTCGCCATAATCCGGCCGCCCCAGATCCGCGATCCCGATTGCGGCCGGGTCGCCGCTATGCACCGGTGCCCCGTGCTGATCCGGAAACGCGCCCGTCACCGCCGCCGCACACCCGACACGCCCGGCATGCACCGGCCGCATCGACACCACCATCGGCCCCCCGAATGGCCCCACCGCCGTAGTTTCGAGACTGCTCCGATACATCGCCACGTTGCGCCCCTGCTGCACATGCCGCAGCGGCATTCCCGCCCGGATCAGCGCCCGCTCGAACGTGAAACTGCACCCGATGACGAAGGTGACGAGATCGTCGCGCCAAAGATCGGCGACGTCGGTCCGCACTTCGGCCAAACCCCCGTCGCGATACACCCGGTATCGCGGCAGATCCGTCCGTATGTCGATGTCACGTCCCAACTCCGGCAACGCCGGGTCGCCAGGCAACGACACCGCCAACAAAGGGCAAGCCCGCCAGTTGGCCCGGCAGAACGCCTCGAACGCAGCGGCCTGCGCCGCAGGAACGATCGCC
Organism: Rhodospirillales bacterium; assembly: GCA_043748985.1. GTDB lineage: Bacteria > Pseudomonadota > Alphaproteobacteria > Acetobacterales > Acetobacteraceae > JBBROS01. The sequence goes on along the minus strand of JAYVEG010000101.1, from coordinate 13,679 downwards.
ACATTGCCCTGTACGAACCCTGCCGCCACACCCGACGTATGCGAATCTAGTCGACCCTCGCGGGCCGCCAGTCGTGCGTCGCATGCCACCGATCGTGCCTCGGCCGCCTCATGAATACCGATGTCTAGCATGGCTGCCCTCCGTAAGGCGCAACTCTCCGGCACAGTGCGGCCCGTGGCAAATTGTCATTCAAGATCGCTTTTGATCATTATGGGTGATCGTAAATCAGTAGCGGCCTGCCCCTCCGCCACCTTCATCGCCATCCGCGCCACCGCCGCCGCCAGCCCGCTCCCCGCCGTCTCCCGCCAGCTCGCCGTGAACCGCAACGGCGCCAGCACCGGGTCCGCATCCAACAGCACCAGCGCGCCGCTCTCCAGCTCCGCCCGGGTCGTGCTGGGCGCGATCACCCCAATGCCGATCCCGTCCAGCACCATCCGCACGATCGACGCCAGCGATGCATTGGCAAAGATCCGCGGCGCCGCCCCGCCCTCCCGCACCCGCCCGCTGAACAGCTCCCGCACCTGCTGATACGGCGCCGTCTGCCGCGCATAGGTGATGATGGGATGCCGCGATAGCGCCTCCAGCCCCAGCCGCCCCGCGGGCAACAACCCCGGCCGCGCGATCCAGCCCAGCGGATGCTCGTCCAGCGGCAGATCCCGCACCCCGGCCGCAACGACGGGCCCTAGCAGCAGTGCCACATCGATCTCGCCCGCCAGCAGCCCGGCCCGCAACGCAGCACTGATCTCCACCACGATGTCCAATTCCAGCAACGGATAAGCGTCGTGCAGCCGCTGCACCAGCGTGCCAAGCCACGTATGCACGATCGTCTCGGCAACCCCCAGCCTGACGGTGCCCCGCAGCGCCGCAGGCGTCAGGAACGACGCCCGCATCTCGTCCTGCAACGCCAGCAGCCGCTCCGCATACGTCATCAGCTGCAGCCCGGCCGGCGTCGCGCTCACCCGGCGCCGCTGCCCCCGGTCGAGCAGCCGCACACCCAACCCGGCCTCCAGCCCCGCAATGCGTGCGGAAACAGCCGGCTGCGTCGTCGCCATCTTCTCCGCGGCCCGACGAAAACCGCCAAGAGTGACGACCCAATAGAACACCTCGACCGATTTCGGGTCGATCAACGGAACAGCCATCACCAGAGACTTTCATGCGACCCCGGCAACCTCAAGAAAATTTGCAGGGTTCCGGTAACTTCATGAACCCGACAGTCGAACCGACGTTCATGTTCCTCCATGACAAAGCGGTGGCGACTCGGTCGCTGCACTTGTGGCATGCTGTTTGAACTGTGCATTCGTCCGGACTCGGGCGGGACAGGACATTTTGGGAGAAGACACGATGAAGAGCCTCGCCTTCGCTTTTGCCGCGACCCTCGCCTTTGGCGCCGCCGTCCCGGCGATGGCGCAGACCACCCCGCCGCGTGACACCGGGAGCTCGGCCTACCCGGCACCGCTGCCGCAGGGCAACATCGGCACCACAACAACCACGAACGCCCCCCGCACTCCGACCGACACCGGCAACATGGCCTACCCGACCCCGCGCGCGACGGGCACCGTCGGCACCACCACCACAACCGGGCCGCGCACCCCTACCGACACCGGCAACATGGCCTATCCGGCACCGCTGCCGCAGGGCACGGTCGGGACCGCGCCCGCCAAGTAACATCTGCCTGGTTCATCATGCCCATGATCATGGGGCGCGGCCGTTTCGGCCGCGCCCCTCGTGCGTTCTGCGCCCCACCACCGCCGTGGCGCGTCACGCTTCGCATGCCCGCAAGCCGGCCCCCATGCTGAAGATCATCAGCTGGAACCTCCTCCGCCTCGTCGGTGCCTCCCTTGATGACGTCGTGCACCTCGTGCGCCACGAACGCCCGGACCTGCTCATGATGCAGGAGACCACTGCCCGCATGGACGAACTGCCGCGCATCCTCGGCGGCAGCTACGAGCGCGTCCTCCAGCCCGGTCGCATCCACGGCCTTGCCTACTGGAGCCCCCGCTTGCTGCCTCCGGCCCGGGTCGTCGACCTCCAGCGCGGCGCCATGTATCGCCGCGTCTCCCAGATCATCGACCTCGGCCCCTTCAGCGTAGCCAACGTGCACCTCTCCCACGGCCAGGTCCTGAACCGCCGCCAACTGCGCCGCGTGGCCGACGCCCTTCCACCCCACGCCGCCGTCCTCGGCGACTACAATCTCGTCGGACCCTGCCTGCTTCCAGGCTTCCGCGACGTCGGCCCGCGCGAGCCGACCCACCGTGCCGCGGACATGTTACCCCTCCGCCTGGACCGCTGCCTCGCCCGCGGCCTGGTCTGCGGCCACGTCCAGGCTCTCCACCGCAGCAACTCAGACCACCGCCCGATCGTCGTCCGCCTCGGAACCCCCGACATGCGCCTGGGCCGTTAATCCGCCGACAACAGGCACTCCACCAAACGCCCCGCCGACGTCAGCCCCGCCGGATTCTCGCGCGAACACCGCTCCACTGCATCCGGGCACCGCGGATGCAGACGACAGCCCGTGGGGATATTGGCCGGGTCCGGCGGAGTGTCGGCCAGCCCGGAATCCGGAATGCCCAATCCCGGTTCGGGCGTCAGCACGCTCGCCAGCAGGGCCTTCGTGTAAGGATGCTTCGGACTGCGAAACAGGTCGTCGGTCTCCGCCTGCTCGACGACGCGGCCCAGATACATCACCGCCACCTCGGTCGCGATATGCTCCACCACAGCCAGATTATGGCTGATGAACACCAGGGTCAGCTTCAGCTCCCCCCGCAGTTCCGCCAGCAGGTTCAGGATCTGCGCCTGCACCGAAACATCCAGCGCCGAGGTCGGCTCGTCGCACACCACGATCCGCGGCTTCAGCACCAGCGCCCGCGCGATCGCCACCCGCTGTCGCTGCCCCCCACTCAGCTCGCCCGGCAGCCGCTCCGCCATGCCCGCCCCCAGCCCCACCCGCGCCAGCATCTCGTGCACCGGCCCAAGATCGCGGATCCCCTGCGCCCGCAGCGGCAAAGCCACGATGTCCCGCACCCGCTGCCGCGGATTGAGGCTCGAATACGGGTCCTGAAAGATCGGCTGGATCAGTCGCGCCCGCGCCCGCCGATCCAGCGCCGCCAAGTCTTGCCCGGCCACCCGCACCACCCCACCGCTCGGCGGCATCAGCCCCAGGATGATCCGCGCCAGCGTGCTCTTCCCGCACCCGCTCTCCCCCACGATCCCCATCACGCCACCCTCGGGCACAACCAAGCTGACGCCATCGACCGCGCGGACGCTGCCGAAGTGCTTGGTGACCTCACGAATCTCGATCGCAGCCGTCATGGAACAAGCCGGCAAAGATAACTGTGCCCCGGCGAGCGCTGCTGCAGCGGCACATCGATCGCGCACTCCGGCATCGCAAATCCACACCGTTCCCGAAACCCACACCCCACGAACCCCGCCCCGATCCGCGGCACCGTCCCCGGAATGCTCCCCAGCGGATCGCCCCGCCGCGTCTTCCCCGGCACCGGTACCGCCGCAAGCAGCCCCCGCGTATAAGGATGCGTGGGATCGGCGAACAGCGCCGCCGCCGGCGCCGATTCCACCACCTGCCCCGCATACATTACGCTCACCCGGTGCGCGATCCGCGCCACCACGCCCAGATCATGCGTGATCAGCAGCAGCGCCAACCCCATCTCCGCCTGCAGCTGCGCCAGCAGCCGCAGGATCCCCGCCTGCACCGTCACATCCAGCGCCGTCGTCGGCTCGTCCGCGATCAGCAGTTCCGGCCCGCACATCAGAGCCATCGCGATCATCACCCGCTGCCGCAGCCCCCCGCTCAACTGGTGCGGAAACTGCCCCAGCCGCATCGCCGGGTTCGCCATCCCTACCTTCGCCAGCAACCCCGCCGCATGGTCCAGCGCCCCCCGCTGCCCGCCGCCCCGGTGCCGCCGGAATACCTCGGTCATCTGCGACCCGATCGTATACGCCGGGTTCAAAGACGTCATCGGCTCCTGGAAGATCATCCCGATCCGATCCCCACGCAGCCGGTTCATCGCCCGCTCCGGCAGCAGCGCCAAATCCTCCCCACCGAACCGCATCTGCCCGGCCGTCCGGCTCGCCCCCCGTGCCAGCAGCCCCATGATCGCCAGCGACGTCACCGACTTGCCACACCCGCTCTCTCCCACCAGGCAATGCGTCTCCCCCCGCGCAACCGACAGGTTCGCCCCCCGCACCGCATGCGTCACCCCGAACCGCACATGCAGGTCTTGGACGTCGAGAACCGCCTCAGACACGCCGCTTGATCCCGAACAGGTCGCGCAGCCCATCGCCAAGCAGGTTGATCCCCAGCACCAACACAAACAACGCCACCCCCGGGATCATCACGATCCACGGCTCGAAGAACATGAAGTCGTTCCCCTCCGCGATCATCAATCCCCAACTCGGCAGCGGGGCAGGGACCCCCAACCCCAAAAACGACAGCGTCGCCTCCAACAGGATGGCCAACGCCACCTCCAAGGTCGCCACCACCACCAGATGCGGCGCGATATTCGGCAGCACCTCCCGCAGCAGCACATGCACCCACGACGCGCCCGCCGCCTGTGCCGCCGCCACATAGTCCAGCGTCCGCACCTGCATCGTGGTCGTCCGCGCCACCACCGCGAACCGGTCCCACAGCAGCAGCCCCAACGTCAGGATGACCAGCGTGAACGAACTCCCCACCGCCGAAACCACCGCCAGCGCCACCAGGATGATCGGAATACTCAGCCGGCACGTGATGACGAACATCACCAGATCGTCCAGCCGCCCGCCATAGAACCCGCCCAAAAGCCCCAGCGTCACCCCGATCACCCCCGAAGTGACCGCCACCGCCGCCCCGATCAACAACGAAATCCGCGCCCCATAAACCAGCCGCGCCAGATAATCCCGCCCCAGCCCATCCGTCCCGAACGGATGCTCCGCCGCCCCCCCCAACCACATTGGTGGATTGAGCCGATGCCCCAGATCCTGCGTAAACGGATCATGCGCCGTCAAAGCCGGCCCGATCAACGCCACGCCCAGCGCGACCACCAGGATCAAAAGCCCGAGTAAAGTAGGAAGGCGCCGGGCCATCACCGCTCCCTCTCCCTCGAAGCGTAAGCCGGGGTAAAGGTTCTCACCGCCCGCGCCAACTCATCCCCCTCGTCCCGTCCGCAACCGCGGATCAAGCACCGCATTCAGCAGATCCGCGGCCAACGTAAGAAAAATATAGATCAGCGCCAATATCAGCACGACCGCCTGCGTCACCGGAAAATCGTTCTTGCTCAGGCTCTCCCACGCCAGATACCCGATCCCCGGCAGGCTGAACACGCGCTCGATCGCGATCGACCCCCCCAGCATGAACCCCAACTGCACCGCCGCGATCGCCACCACCGGCATCGCCGCATTCCGCGCCGCATGCTTCAGAACCACGCTCATCGGCGACAACCCCCCCGCCCGCGCCGTCCGCACGTAATCCGCCGCCAAAGCATCGATCATTCCCGACCGCGTCAGCCGCATCAACGCCGGGATCCCCGAAAAACTCAGCACGATCCCCGGAAGCACATATCCCATCCAATCATCCAGCCCCGAAATCGGAAACCATTGCAGCCGCAGCCCAAACACGATGATCCCCATCAACCCCAGCCAGAAACCCGGCGCCGCCTGCCCCACCAACGCCACCAGCGTCACGATCTTGTCCACCGCCCGCCCCTCGTTCAGCGCCGCAACGATCCCCAGCGGGATGGCCACCAGCAGTGCCACCCCGATCCCCACCAGCCCCAACGTCAGCGTCACCGGAAACCGCGCCGCGATCAGGTTCGCCACAGGCTCCCGGAACAGATACGACCGACCGAAATTTCCCTGTGCCGCATTCCCCACCCACTCGAGGAACTGCTGCGGCAGCGGCCGATCCAACCCATACGCAATCCGGATCGCCTCGATATCCGCCGCACTCGCCTGCGGCCCGGCCACTGCCAGCGCCGGGTCACCGGCCGCATGGGTCAGCGCGAAGCTGATCACCAGCACCGTCATGCAGACAAGAATCGCAAGGATCGCGCGGCGCAGAAGGAAACGGACCATTCCCGGCGATGCTATGGGCCCCCACGCGTTGCGGCAAGCGCCCCTGCGGGGCAGGATCGCGCGAATGGCCGCAACCCTTCCCACCCTCCTGCCGCCCGTCACCCCGGCCTGCATCTCCTCCCCCTTCGGCATGCGCCACGCCGTCGGCCCGAATGCCCCCGCCGCCTTCCACAACGGCGTGGACCTTCCGGCCCCTGCCGGCGCCCTCGTGCACGCCGCCGCAGACGGCCGCGTCCTGATCGTCAAGCGCCAGGGCCTCGGCGGGGTCACCGTCCACCTCCAGCACGCCGACGGCTCCGTCACCCTCTACGCCCACCTCGGCAACCTCGTCCCTGCCATCGCCGAGGGCAAACGCGACATCCGCGCCGGTGAGCCCCTCGGCCACGTCGCCCGCACCGGTGTCACCTACGGCACCCACGTCTTCTTCGCCGTCCTCCGCGGCAACCAGGCCATCGACCCAGAACCCCTGCTCGGCGTCCCCCGCTGTTCGCGCTGACGGAAGCGCATGGTTGGCCGGCGTTAAAGCCATAAACGAGGAACCGCCATGCTTAGCCGCCGCGCCGCTCTCGTCACAGCGACCGCCGCCCTCGCCACCCCCGCCATCGCCCAGTCGCGCGCAAAGGTCCGCTTCGCCGGCGGCGGCTTCGCCCTCTACGGTTACATGCCCTTCTTCATCGCCATCGGCCAGAACCTCTTCGCCAAGCACGGCAGTGAGGCCGGGATCGCCCAGTTTCCCGGCGGCGCCAAGGCCATGCAGGCCCTGCTGGGCGGCAGCAGCGACGTCGTCTGCGGCTACTACGAGCACACCATCCAGATGGCCGTGAAGGGCGCCAAGCTGGCCGCCTTCGTCCTCCAGGCCCAGAACAGCGGCCTCGTCCTCGGCTTCCGCAAGGAACTCGCCGACCAGATCAAGACCCCAGCCGACCTCAAGGGCCGCAAGATCGGCTTCGGCACCACCCAGACCGCCATCAGCGCCTTCGAGCGCGGCGACATCGACGCCCTCAGCCTCTTCGACCCAATCATCGCCGACCTCGAAACCCGCGGCAAGATCAGCATTCTGGCCGACGCCCGCGAGAGTGCGGGCACGAAGGCCATCTTCGGCGGCCCCTACGCCAGCGGCTGCCTCTACGCCGACGCCGCCTGGATCCCGAAGAACGAAGCCGCCGTCCGCGGCAGCGCCGCCGCCATCCTCGAAGCCGTCGCCTTCCTCAAGACGGCAACCCCCGACCAGGCCATCGCCGCCCTGCAGGCCGGCATGTGCTCCGTGGGCCAGGACGTCTGCACCTCCGCCTTCACCCGCAACAGGGACGCCTTCATACACGACGGCCAGGTCCAGTCCGAGATGGCCGAAACCGTCCGCCGCATGCTCGCAACCTTCGACGCGGCCATCGCCGCAGCCAAGATCGACCTCACCGCCATCTACATCGCCCGATACGTCGCCTGACCGCCTCCAGCGTCATGCCCGGACTCTGCCCGGGAATCTACGCCGTAACGAACGCACACCCTATCGAAGGTGAAGCCCCTATCGGTCATCGCACCCGCGCGCCTCGATCCGGCACCCATGGTTGCCCTGCTCACGGCAGTTCTCCAACGCCGCGTCCTCCGCCCGCCCCAGCCGATCGCGCGACGCCCAACCGCCGCCCCCATCACGCCCGACCGCCGCCGCAGCGCACTGCCCCCTGAACCGGAATACGACCCGGCACCGCTCGCCGCACTCCTCTACCGCCCGCTCGTCGGCGGCCCGCGGCCCCCGGTAATTGAACGAAATGCCGACCCGGCCCTGTTCGCTCTTCGCAATCGCCCCATCCGCCCACGCATGACCCGGAACCACCCCGAGCGCCAAGACAATCACCCCCGCAAATCGCGTCAGCACGCCCATCGAAACCCCCCGCAAATCGTATTTTTGAAACAACAAAAGTATGCACGACCGAAACGCCCTGTCACGACCCCGCGAGGGCGGAATAGTATTTGCTGGCATTTTTTCGCGGACAGTCCTATTACGCGCTAACGGCTGAACTTTTCAGCCGGGGTAAGTCCCCTACGTCGTTCGCCCCCAGAGGATGCCTCACCGTATCCGGCCTGGGTCTGTCGCCGCACCGGTCCCCCCAATGAGAAGTATCGAAGGCCTCGCATGTCCGCGGGGCTGCAGCGGCCGTGGAGACGAACGATGTCAAGTGGTACAGTCAAGTGGTTCAACGCCCAGAAGGGCTTCGGTTTCATCCAGCCGTCCGACGGCTCGAAGGACGTTTTCGTTCACATCTCCGCTGTCGAGCGTGCCGGCATGCAGACGCTGAACGAAGGTCAGAGCCTCAGCTACGAGCTGGAGCAGGGCCGTGAGGGTAAGACCTCCGCGGTGAACCTGAAGGCAGCATAGAGCATCATCCGATCACGCGGCTTCGCGTGAACGGATAAAGATGTTCGTGGGGTAAGACTCTGGAGGGTGATCCTACATCACTTTCCAGATCGGTTGGCGGGCGGGGGTCCAATCCCGCCCGACCATTCGACCGAAACCAGCCAAAGGACACCACCCATGGCTCAACATAAATACGCCGTCGGCGACAGGGTCACCCTGCTCCCCGATCGCCTCAACGCCAACGCGCGCCCCGGCGTCTACACCATCGTCCGCGCCATGCCCGTAACCAACCAGGGCTGCCAATACCGCGCCAAATCCGCCCTCGACAGCCATGAGCGCGTTCTCGACGAGGCGCAACTCCGCAACGCGTAATCACACGACGATACACGCTTGACGGCATGGACCCCGGGGGCTATCCCCCCGCCTCCACCAGACAGTGTGCCCAGGTGGCGGAATTGGTAGACGCGCAGGTTTCAGGTACCTGTGCCCGCAAGGGCGTGAAAGTTCGAGTCTTTTCCTGGGCACCATTCTTCTTATAAGGTCCGTCCGTGGCGGCCACGCAATTTCAGCACAACGCCACGATCCACCTGCACCGGCATGACCTCCCCGAGGCCCTGAACCTCGGCCCCATCATCGCCGTCGACACCGAGACGATGGGTCTCGATCCCCACCGCGACCGCCTCTGCCTCGTGCAGATCTCCGCCGGCGACGGCATCGCCCACCTCGTCCAACTCATCCCCGAACATCTCGGCGGCCGCGGCTATGACGCCCCCAATCTCGCCCGACTCATGGCCGATCCGGCCGTCACCCGCGTCATGCACTTCGCCCGCTTCGACGTCGCCATCCTCCAGCATGCCCTGGCCATCACCGCAGGCCCCACCGTCTGCACCAAGATTGCGGCAAAACTCATCCGCACCTTTACCGAGCGCCACGGCCTGAAAGACCTCTGCCGTGAACTCCTCGGTATCGAGATCAGCAAGCAGCAGCAGACCAGCGACTGGGGTGCGACGACCCTCACCCCCGAGCAATGCGCCTACGCCGCCTCCGACGTCCTCCATCTGCATGCCCTCTGGGCCCGCATGGAAGCCCTCCTTATCCGCGAGAACCGCCGCGACCTCGCCCAGGCCTGCTTCGACTTCCTCCCCGCCCGCTGCCGCCTCGACCTCCTCGGCTACGAAGACCCCGACATCTTCCACCACTGACAAAAAAAAGCCGTCTCCCTTGGGTAAGGGTAAGGCCGTAAGCGCTGTATCCCAACCTCATGCGGCTCCGCCGCCGCGCGGCCCGTAACCCACCTTGCCGCATCCCCGCCCCCGCCGCATGATCGGCCCAACAAAAGGGTGGACACCAACGTGACTAAAAGCCGATGAGCCGCTTCGCCTCCCTCGACTCCCTACTCAAGCCACGCAGCGTCGCCATCATCGGCGCCAGCGCGGAAAAGACCCGAATCGGCGGCCGCCCCATCGACTACATGCGCCAGGCCGGGTTCGCCGGCTCCATCTACCCGGTCAACCCGAACCGCTCGGAAATCCAGGGCCTCAAGGCCTACCCCACCATCGCGGACCTGCCGGAAACCCCCGATACCGCGATCGTCGCCGTCCCCGGCGCCCTCGCCGTCCAGGCCGTCGAAGACCTCGGCGCCCGCGGCACCAAATCCGCCATCGTCTTCACCGCCGGCTTCGCCGAAATGGATGAAGCTGGCGCCGAAGCCCAATCCCGCATGATGGCCGCCGCCGCCCGCCACGGTATGCGCATCGCCGGCCCCAACTGCCTCGGCCTCTTCAACGCCCATATCGGCTTCTACCCCATCTTCTCCAGCAGCCTCGAAAACGGCTTCCCCAAACCGGCCCGCCCGTCCATAGGCAACATCGGAATCGCCTCCCAATCCGGCGCCTACGGCACCCACCTCTTCGCCATCGCCCGCAACCGCGGCCTCGCTACCCCAATCTGTGTCACCACCGGCAACGAGGGCGACGTCACCATCGGCGACGTCATCGGCTGGATGGCCGAGGACCCCGACACCCACGTAATCGCCGCCTATGCCGAAGGTATCCGCGAAAGCGCAAGCCTCCTCGCCGCCCTCGAAACCGCCCGGCGCGCGAAGAAACCCGTCATCATCATGAAGGTAGGCACCTCGGCAATCGGCGCCCACGCCGCGCAGAGCCACACCGCCTCCATCGCCGGCAACGACGCCGTCACCGACGCCGTCTTCCGCGAGTTCGGTGTCGTCCGCGCCCGCACCACGGAGGAGATGCTCGACATCGCCATGACCGCCCAGCGCCGCATCTACCCCGCCCGCAACACCATGGGCGTCATCACCATCAGCGGCGGCGCCGGCGTCCTCATCAGCGACGCCGCCGAGACCATCGGCCTCGACCTCCCGCCCATGCCCGAAGCCGCCCAAGCCCGCCTCAAGGCGATGCTTCCCTTCGCCGCCCCCCGCAACCCCGTCGACTGCACCGCCCAGGCCTTCAACGACATCTCCCTCGTCGGCCGCTTCATGGACAGCATGGTCACGGATGGCGGCTACACCTCCGTCCTCGCCTTCTTCACCCAGGTTGGCGGCTCTCCCACAATCGCCCCGAAACTCCGCGAACAGCTCCAGGGCGTCCGCGACCGCCATCCCGACCGCCTCTACGTCCTCTCCGTCGTGGCCAACCCAGACCAGGTTCGCGGCTACGAGGATGACGGCTTCGTCGTCTTCGAAGACCCCACTCGTGCCGTCGTCGCTATCCACGCCATGGGCCGCCTGGGCGAGGCCTTCTCCCGCCCCCCCGCCGAGCCCATCCCGCCGCCAACCCCCATCGACCTCCCCGCCAAAACCCCCACCGAGGCCGAAGCCAAGCGCCTCCTCGCCGCCCACGGCATCCAAAGCGCCCCCGAAGCCGCCTGCACCACCCCCGACGCCGCCGCCGCCGCCGCCGCCAGCTTCGGCTACCCCGTCGTCCTGAAGATCCTCTCCCCCGACATCGTCCACAAATCCGAGATCGGCGGCGTCCTCCTCGACATCGCCTCCGAAGCCGCCGTCCGTAAAGGCTTCGCCCTCCTCCTCGAACGCGCCGCCCACAACGCCCCCACCGCCCGCCTCGAAGGCATCCTCGTCGCCAAGCAGCTTACCGGCGGCATCGAGTGCATCCTCGGCATCCAGCAGGACCCCGTCTTCGGCCCCGTCGCCCTCTTCGGCCTCGGCGGCATCTTCGTCGAAATCCTCAAAGACGTCGCCCTCCGCCGCTGTCCCTTCTCCCCCGCCGAAGCCCGGCACATGATCCAAAGCATCAAGGCAGCCCCCATCCTCCAAGGCGCCCGAGGCCGCCCCCCGGTCGACCTGGAAGCCCTGGCCACCATGCTCTCCAACCTCTCCCATTTCGCCACCGTCGCTGGCCCCCGCCTCCAAAGCATCGATCTGAACCCAGTCCTCGCCCTCCCCACCGGAGCCTACGCCCTAGACGCAGTGCTCGATCTTCTCCCTCTCGCCTTGGGAGAGGACCGGGGTGAGGGGCCAGCCAAGCAGAGCCATCCCATCCCATGACGAGCAACCCCACCCCATGATCGACAAAATCGTAAAATCCATGGCCGAAGCCCTATCCGGCATAAAAGACGGCGCCACCGTCCTCATCGGCGGCTTTGGCGCCGTAGGCCAGCCCAACGCCCTCCTCGAAGGCCTGATCGAACAAGGCGCCAAAGACCTCACCTGCGTCGCCAACAACGCCGGCACCGGCCGCGCCGGCCTCGCTCGCCTCATGGAACTCGGCCGCGTCCGCAAGATGATCTGCAGCTTCCCCCGCAGCGCCGGCTCCGTCGTCTTCGAATCCCTCTACAAGGAAGGCAAGATCGAGCTCGAGATCGTCCCCCAGGGCACGCTCGCCGAACGCATGCGCGCCGCCGGCGCCGGCATCCCCGCCTTCTTCACCGCCACCGCCGCCGGCACCCAGCTCGCCCGGGGCAAGGAAACCCGCGAAATAAAAGGCCGCACCTACGTCCTCGAAGAGGCCCTCCCAGGCGACCTCGCCCTGGTCGAAGCCTGGCGGGCCGACCGCTGGGGCAACCTCACCTTCAACAGCAGCGCCCGCAACTTCAACCCCGTCATGGCCATGGCCGGGGCCCTTACCGTCGTCCAGACCCAGCACGTCGTCGAACTCGGCACCCTCGACCCGGAAGCGGTCGTGACCCCAGGCATCTTCGTCGACCGCGTCCTCCACATCCCCTATGGCGAGCCGGAGTCCTGATCATGCGAACCCGTACCCAGATGGCCGAACGCGTCGCCCGCGACATCCCCGAGGGCTGGTACGTCAACCTCGGCATCGGCATCCCAACCCTCGTCGCCGATCAGGTCCCCTCCGACCGCGAAGTCGTCTTTCACTCCGAAAACGGCATCCTCGGCATGGGCCCGGCCCCGGCACCCGGCGAGAAAAACCCCTGGCTCATCAACGCAGGCAAGCAGTTCGTCACCCTTCTCCCCGGCGCCAGCTACTGCCACCACGCCGACAGCTTCGCCATGATCCGCGGTGGCCACCTCGACCTCTGCGTCCTCGGCGCCTTCGAGGTCGCCGAAAACGGCGACATCGCCAACTGGGCCACCTCCGAGAACGACACCGCACCCGCGGTCGGCGGCGCCATGGACCTCGCCGTCGGCGCCAAACGCCTCTGGGCCGTCATGGAACACACCACCAAGGACGGCCGACCCCGCCTCGTCCGCCGCTGCACCTACCCCCTGACCGCCCCCGCCGCCGTCACCCGCGTCTACACCAACCTCGGCACCTTCGCCTTGACGCCTCAGGGTTTCCAAGTGATCGACATGGCTGACGGCTTGACCTTCCAGGACTTGCAGAACAAGACCGACGCAACGCTCCTGCCACCCCATTGATCCCACGCTGCCCGCAACGCACATGCAGCCGACGGAGGCAGTCATGGAAACCATCACCCGGTACGAACTCACCGGCGCGCTCGACACGACGTTGACCACCGCGGCACAGCTCGACAACCCGTTCTCGTCCAACGGGGCGGCGAGGAGCATGACGTCGTGATCCTTTCCGATCTCGATGTCCGGGGACTGGTAACGCCGATACACCTGCTGTCCAATCCTAAGATGGCTGCATCCCTGCGCGAGTCGATCTCGGAATTGGGCCGGGTCTACGGCCCGGACGCCCAAGCCGCAGAGTGAGGATCCATTTCACGCCAACGGGCTGCACCCATTCTCTTTCCTGGACGCGCTTGCAGACCCGGACGGCAGAACCCGCGATCTTGTTGGCGATCGTCAGGC
>JAYVEG010000100.1:0-5192 GCA_043748985.1 Rhodospirillales bacterium | reverse complement strand
CGATCTGGAACTGTGCCGCCGCCGCGTGACACGACAACCCACCCTCAACGGCTGCAATCACCCGCGACCGAAGATCAATCGAAAGCGTCTTCCCCATTCATGCTGGCCTCCGATCCAGCCTGCATGGTGAATCACATCACGCCCGCGTCGGGGAATCCCCTACCGCCTCTGGATGGAAAGAATCTGCTCTAGCTGCTGAAATCGATCTCCTCGAAGCCTTGATCCGTTGTCACCTGGAGTTGTAGGCGGTGACCAGGAGGTGCTGCCGTCTTCATCGCACGCTGCACTGGGCTGCTGACGATCGCGGCTATGTCACTCGGAATACGGCCTGCCAGGTGCTGTGCTTGCGCGCGGCCTACCGGGCTCTGACGCACGCCTGGCATACGGCCGGCGAGCGTATGCGACAGCCAGGCGTGCGCGGAATGCCGAACGAGGTGGAAGGTTGTGGAAGGGTTCAGGCCTAGCCTTGCCGGGTTTCGGCCGGGAGGGCTGGGAGCGCGATGAAGTCGGCGTCGAGGCGGGAGTCCCACAGGCGTACCCCGCCGGTGATACCGGCGTCGTTGCTGACGATGCGGATATCTGCCGGCAGTTCGAAGTCGATGACCCTGGCGTCCCCGCCGCCGATGTAGAGCGTATCCCAGTTCACGAGAACGCGCAGTTGGATCAGCATCTTCTCTACCCGGCGGCGCCAGCGACGTTTGCCAATCCCTTCCAGCGCCTTGACGCCGAGATAGGCGTCGTAGGTCTTGCCGCCGCGGCAGATGTGCTGGCTCAACTCGAGATGCGGCGACAGGCGCCCGTCCTGATACAGCGCGAAGCCGAATCCGGTGCCGAGCGTGATGACGCACTCGACGCCTTGGCCGGAGATCACACCGAGACCCTGCACCGTGGCATCGTTCATCACGCGGACGGGGCGGCCCAGCCGGTCTTCCAGCACGGCGCCCAGATCGTAGCCGGCCCAGGCATCCGTGCCGAGATTGGGGGCGGTGACGATTTTGGTGCCCTTGACGACGCCGGGGAAGCCGACCGAGACGCGCTCGAACGCGCCGAGGCAGTGTGCGAGGCCGACCAGGGCCGGCACGACCGCGTCGGGCGGCGAGGGGTGTGGGGTCTCGACGCGAGCGCGGGTGCCGATCATCATGCCCTCGGCGTCGAGCAGGCCCGCCTTCAATCCGGTGCCCCCGATGTCGATGGCGAGTGTCAGCGGGCCTTTCGGCGCATCGGTTTGCTGCGTGTCGCTCATGAACGCTCCAGGGTCTTCAGGCCGTCGGGGGTGCCGGCGATGATGGTGGTGGCGAGGCCGATGAACAAGCCGGTCTCGACGACGCCGGTTATCGCCTTCAGGCGGGCCTGCAGTGCTGCGGCGTCCGGGATGCCGGGGAAGGCGCAATCGAAGATGAGGTTTCCGCCATCGGTGCGGAACGGGTCGTCGAGGCCACCGCGCAGCATTGTATCCGCGCCTTCGTCCCGCAGGCGGGCTGCCGTTGCCTGCCAACCGAACCGGACGACTTCGACTGGCAGGCGGACGGTGGCACCCAGGGCCGGGACCAACTTGCTGCCGTCGACAATGACCGTCATGCGGCGGCTTGCGCTGGCCACGATCTTCTCTCGCAACAGGGCGCCGCCGAGGCCCTTGATCAGGTCGAGCGTGCCGGTATGAACCTCGTCGGCGCCGTCGATCGTCAGATCGATGGCCGGGTGGGAGTCGAAATCGACAAGTGCGATACCCAGGCCGCGGGCCTGGTCGGCCGTGCGTTCGCTGGTAGGAATGCCGACGATGCGCAACCCGTCCCGAACCCGGCGTCCGAGTGCCTCCACCATCAGCGCAGCGGTCGAGCCGGTGCCGAGGCCGAGTACCATGCCATCGCGGATGTGGGCCAGACTGGCCTCGGCGGCCTCGCGCTTGAGGTCGCCCGGGTTCATGGAGCGGTCTCCCCGGCGAGGATGCGGGTATAGATGGTATCGACGATGCTGGGTGGGCGGGGGGCGACGGAGACGGTCAGGGGATGCTCGTCGGCTTCGGGTTCCTCGAGGATTGCGAACTGGCTATCGACCAGGGTTGCCGGCATGAAGTGGTTGTGGCGGGCGGCCTGGCGGCTGGCGATGAGTGCCTTGTCGCCGCGAAGATAGACGATGCGGACGTCGACGTGGCCGCCGACCAGCACCTTGCGATAGGCGCGCTTCAGGGCGGAGCAGGCGAGCACGCCGTGGCGGCCGACCTTGCGCGTCGCGTCGATCCAGGCCGCCATGGTGGCGAGCCAGGGGGCGCGGTCCTCGTCGGTCAGCGGCGTGCCGCCGTGCATCTTGCGGATGTTGGCGGGGGAGTGGAACTGGTCGGCGTCTGCGTACTCCCATCCGAGACGTCCGGCGAGCAGGGCCGCGATGGTGGTCTTGCCAGAGCCCGATACGCCCATGACGACCAGGACGCAGGGCAGCGCGGAAGTGTGGTGCATCGACATTTGCCGGACCATAGCTGGGTGACGCGGGCGCGCCAGCCCCAATGGCGTGACAGGTTCGGGTTACAGGTCAGGTCATTCCGGCAGGAAGTCGGGGACGGAGAGGTAGCGCTCGCCGGTGTCGTAGTTGAAGCCGAGCACGACGGCACCGGGCTTGAGGTCCGGGAGCTTCTGGGCGATGGCGGCGAGCGTGGCACCGGAGGAGATGCCGACGAGCATGCCCTCCTTCTTTGCGGACTGGCGGGCCCATTCGCGGGCATCCTCCGCCTCGACCTGGATGACGCCGTCGAGTGCTGCGACATGCAGGTTGGCGGGGATGAAGCCGGCACCGATGCCCTGGATGGGGTGTGGCGACGGCGCACCGCCGGAGATGACGGGCGATGCCGTGGGTTCGACGGCAAACACCTTCAGCTTTGGCCACTTGGGCTTGAGCACTTCCGCGCAGGCGGTGATGTGGCCACCGGTGCCAACGCCGGTGATGATGACGTCGATGCCGTCCGGGAAGTCGGCCAGGATCTCCTGCGCCGTCGTGCGGACGTGCGCGTCGATATTGGCGGGGTTTTCGAACTGCTGGGGAATCCAGGCCCCCGGTTGCTCGGCCGCGAGCTCGTGCGCACGGGCGATTGCGGCCTTCATGCCACCGGCGCGGGGCGTGAGGTCGAAGGTGGCGCCGTAGGCCTGCATGAGGCGGCGACGCTCGACGGACATGCTGTCGGGCATGACGAGGACGAGCTTGTAGCCTTTCACGGCTGCAACCATGGCAAGGCCGATGCCGGTGTTACCCGAGGTCGGTTCGATGATCGTGCCGCCGGGCTTCAGCTGGCCGTTGGCCTCGGCGGCCTCGATCATGGAGACGGCGATCCGGTCCTTGATGGAGCCGCCGGGGTTGCCGCGTTCGGATTTGATCCAGACCTCGGCTTCGGGAAAGAGCCGGGCGACCCGGACGTGCGGGGTGCCGCCGATGGTTTCGAGAATGTTGCTCGCTTTCATGGGCGCGTTTCCTGCCTTCTGGCCGTGGAGGTAATACTTAGCTGCTACGTCGCGACCTGCTTGGCAAGATCAGTTTCCAGACTTGCGCGCGGCGTCCACCTTGGCGGCAAGGGCGGGATCGACCCACCAGCTGTCGAGGACGAACCCGGTACGGAGCGGTGTGGTCGGGCGGCCGAACCGATTCCAGTAGGCCGTGCGGAAGGCGGTGTCGTGGTATTCGGGGATCATGAACCAGCCTCGGAGTAGGATCCGGTCGAGCGCGCGTGTGGCGGCATAGAGATCGTCGCGGTTCTGCGCCTTGACGATGGTGTCGATCAGGGCCTCGGTCGCGGGTGAGCAGACGCCGGCCAGGTTGCTGCCGCCTTCTGTCTTGGCGCTGGTGCAGCCGAAGAAGTCTCGCATCTCGTTGCCCGGCAGTTCGCTGCCTGGATAGATGAGGCCGGCCATGTCGAAGTCGAACTCGTTGGTCAGCCGCTCGAATTGCGGAATGTCGACAATGCGGATGCCGACTTCAACGCCGAGACGCTGCAGCCATTGCTTGTATGGCAGCAGCATGCGCTCGCTGCCGGGGTCGTAGGCGAGAATGGAGAAGGTCATCTGCGCGCCTGTGGCGTCAACGAGTTTACGGTCCTTGATGGTCCAGCCGGCGTCCTTCAGCAAGGCGAGGGCGCGGCGCAGGCCCTCGCGGTTATTGCCGGACCCGTCGGTGGGCGGGAGGGTGAAGGGCTCGTTGAACACTGACGGTGGCAACTGGTCGCGATAGGGGGCGAGAAGGGTGAGCTCTGCCGGGTCGGGCAGGCCGCTGGATTGGCCGCCAGTGTTGCCGAAGTAGCTGTCGGTGCGGGTATAGGCCTCGTAGAACAGTGTCTTGTTCAGGAACTCGAAGTCCCAAACCTGGCCGAGGGCCTCTCGGACGCGCGGATCCTTGAAGATGGTTCGGCGCGTGTTGAACAGCAGGCCCTGGATGCCGATCGGCAGCTTGTGCTCGATGCGGTCCTTGACGACGAGGCCGTCGGTGACGGCAGGGAAGTCGTAGGCCGTATTCCACTGCTTGCTGACGTTCTCCTGCCGCCAGTCGATCTGACCGGCCTTGAACGCCTCGAACAGGACGGTGGGATCGCGGAAGTACTCAATGCGGACGCGATCGAAGTTGAACAGGCCACGGCCGGTGGCGCGGTCGCGCGCCCACCAGTTCGGGTCGCGCACGTAGGTCACGGTACGGCCGAGGACAAAGCTGTCGACTTTGTAGGGGCCGCTGCCGAGGGGCGATTCGGTTAAAGGCTTGGTGAAGTCGCGCGTTGCCCACCAGTGCTTCGGCAGGATAGGCAGGCCGCCGACCATCAGCGGCAGTTCACGGTTGAGGTTGGTCTTGAAGTGGAAGACGACCCGGCGCTCGCTCTCGGCCACCGCATCCTTCACGTCGGTCAGTTGGACGGCGATCGAGGGGCGGCCCTTTTCGCGTAATGTGTCGAACGACCAGACGACATCTTCGGCGGTGATGGGGTGGCCGTCGGCGAACTTGGCCTCCGGGCGAATGTCGAACGCAACCCACATGCCATCGGTCGGCGTCTCAACCGTGGAGCAGACGTGGCAATAGGCTGTGCCGACCTCGTCGGCGGAGCCGTTCAGTAGCTGCTCCCATACATGGCCGCCGGCGCTGCCGGCCGAGGTGCCGCCCACGCCGCGTTGCCACTCGCTGATGCCGCGGGCGGCGTTGCCGCGGAGAATGTATGGGTTGAAGCCGTC
>JAYVEG010000099.1:0-5193 GCA_043748985.1 Rhodospirillales bacterium | reverse complement strand
TCACCTGCTGCGCCATGACCCTGCTCACTTTCGGCTTGCTCGCGGGTTGCCAGACGCCGCTTCTGCGCGACATCGGCATGACGGTCGCGATCGGCGCGGTGCTGGCGATGGCCTTCTCCTTCGCCTTCGCCGGCGCCGGACCCGACGAGACGGCGAACGACACGATGGCGGCGGAGGCGTAGGTGGACCCACTGGTGATGACGGCGCTGACGGCGGCAAGCGCCCTGGGGGTCGGGGCCGCCGCCCACCGCGCGGCGCTGCTGACCCAGCGCAGCGGCCTTCGCCTCAACGACTTCGACCCGGCCGTTGGCGGCTGGATCGGGCGCGTCCCAGGGATCGAGGCGCATCGCCTGCCCGACCGCATGGCCAATTTCGACTGCCGCAACAACCGCCTGGCCGACATGGCGCTGCGGGCCGACCGGTTCGACGAAGCGGTGGCAGGTGCCGTCGCACGCTACGGCGCCGACCGCATCGCCGTCATTCTCGGCACCAGCACAAGCGGCGTGCACGCGGCCGAAGAAGCCTATCGCGGCCGCGTCGGCGACGGCCCCCTGCCCGGCAGCTTCGACTACGCCCACACGCAGGACCTCTACAGCGTCGCCGCCTACGTGTGCACAGCACTCGGCTTGCGCGGCCCGTCCTTCGTCGTCTCCACCGCCTGCGCCAGCAGCGCCCGCTGCTTCCTGGACGCCCAGCAACTCATGGCGGCCGGCCTGTGCGACGCGGCCGTCGTCGGCGGTGCGGACAGCCTGTGCCGCATGACGCTGCAGGGCTTTGCCGCACTTGAACTCGTATCCCCGGTGCCGTGCCGCCCCTGTGCCGCAGACCGCGCCGGCATCTCGATCGGCGAGGCAGCCGGGTTCGCGCTGCTTGAGCGGGACGGGGTGGGCATGCGCCTGCTGGGCGGCGGCGCCTCCAGCGACGGCTACCATATGTCCACCCCACACCCCGAGGGCGCCGGGGCGGTCGGCGCCATGCGCCAGGCGCTGCGCCGGGCCGGGATCGGGCCAGGCGCAGTCGACTGGATCAACCTGCACGGCACCGGCACCCGCGCCAACGACGCGGCCGAGGATGCCGCCGTCTTCACCGTGTTCGGCGACCGCGTGGCCTGCAGCAGCACGAAGGCGTGGACAGGCCACACGCTCGGCGCCTGCGGGGTGCTGGAGGCGCTGGTCGCGCGCGAGTGCATGGCCGCTGGCGTCATCGCCGGCTGCCTGGGCCTCGATGCCGCGGACCCGTCGTTCCGCGCCGACGTCGTGCTCGGCTTGCGTGCCGCCGAGGTTCGGACCGTGGTCAGCAACTCCTTCGGCTTCGGCGGCGTGAACTGCTCCCTGGTCTTCGCGGCGTGACCGAGCTGCTCGCATCCGTCCTCGGCGTCTCGGTCTGGGCCCAGGGCATGCCCGGCTGGATCGCAGCCCGGCCGGTGCTGGCAGGCGAGGCGCCCTGGACCGACACCGCACAGCCCCCGCCGCCGCCCACCATGCTGCCGCCGACGGAGCGCCGCCGCGCCGGCCCGGTGATCCGCCTGGCCCTGGCCGTGGCTGCCGAGGCCGCGGCAAGCTCCGGCATCGACCCCGCCACCCTGCGCTGCGTGTTCGGCAGCAGCAACGGCGATGGCCTGGTCGTCGGCAGCATCCTGAACGCCCTGGCCACCGCGGCCGAAGGCGAACGGGTCGTCTCGCCGACACAGTTCCACAACTCCGTCCACAACGCCCCGGCCGGCTACTGGTCTATCGCCCACGGCAGCCGCCAACCCGTGACCTGCCTCGGCGCGCACGACGCCACCTGGGCCGCCTCGCTCCTCAAGGCGATGGCAGAGCTGGCCGCCGAGCAGGCGCCGGTCCTGCTGTGCTGCTACGACCACCCCCTGCCGCCGCCACTCGCCGCCCTGCGCCCCACCGGGGCCGCCTTCGCGACAGCGCTGGTGCTGGGGCCGCCGCAGGACGGCGTGCCGCTGCTGCGCGTGGGTTGGCGCGCGGGTGCGGGGCCGGGTTCCGCGCTGCCCGAAGCGTTGGCCCGGCTTCGACGCGAAAACACCGTGGCCGAGAGCCTGCCCTTGCTGGTGGCGCTGGCGATGCGCGCGTCCTCGGCGCATGCCGTGCCCTATCTGCAGGGGCATCTCGCGGTCGAAATCGCGTGCCCATGATCCAAGACCCGGATCTCGCTGCCCTGCTGCCGCACGCCGGCGCGATGGTCCTCCTGGACGCCATCGTCGAATGGGACGCGCAGCGCATCCTCTGCCGCAGCCGCTCCCACCTCGCCCCAGACAACCCCTTGCGCCGCGCCGGCCGCCTGCATGCGATCTGCGCCGCGGAATACGCCCTGCAGGCCGCCGCCCTGCACGGCGCCATGCGCGCCGGCGGCGTAGCGCAGAAGCCCGGCTACGTCGCCCGCCTGCGCGATGTCGTGCTGACCGTGATGCACCTCGACGATCCCGCTTTCGGCACGCTCGGCATCGAGGCCACGCTCGAACATGCCGAGGCCGGCGGGATGCTGTATGACCTGCTGGTGACCGATATCACCGGCAGGACACTGCTCTCCGCCCGCGCCATGATCGCCCTCCCATGATCCGGGCTTTGGTCACCGGCGGCGCCAGCCCGCTCGGCGCCGCCATCTGCCGCAGGCTCTCCGCCGACGGCCTGTCCGTCACGGTCCACGCCCACGCCAACGCGGCCGGCGCCCACGCCCTGGCAACCGAGATCGGCGGTGCCCCCACCCTCTTCGACCTCGCCGACCCCGACGCCACCGCCGCCGCCATGGCCACCCTCCTGGCTGAAGGCCCGCTCCAGGTCATCGTCCACAATGCGGGGGTGCATGACGACGTCGTGATGGCCGGCATGTCCGCCGCCCAATGGCGAAAACCCCTTTGCGTCGGGCTCGACGGCTTCTTCGGCGTCGTCCAGCCCGCTTTGCTGCCCATGCTCGCAACCCGCTGGGGGCGCATCGTTGCCGTCTCCAGCGTCACCGCCCTGCTCGGAAACCGCGGCCAGGTCGCCTATGGTGCGGCGAAGGCCGGCCTCATCGGCGCGGTGAAATCCCTCTCGCGTGAGGTCGCATCGCGCGGCGTCACCGTCAACGCCGTCGCGCCGGGAGTCATCGCCTCGCCGGCCGTGGATGCCGCCATGGACAAGGCCCGCATCGACGGGATCGTGCCCATGAAGCGCGCCGGACGCCCCGAGGAGGTCGCGGACCTCGTCGGCTTCCTTGTGTCGCGCCAATCCGGTTATATTTCGGGACAGACGATCGCCATCGATGGAGGCATGACATGATGCGGAACTTGGAATGCGACATCCTCGTCGTCGGCGCCGGCCCTGCCGGATGCACCGCCGCGGCGCTGCTCGCGGAGCGTGGCCACGACGTCCTGCTGCTGGAAAAGGACCGGCACCCCCGCTTCCATATCGGCGAGAGCTTGCTGCCGCTCAACACCGCCATCTTCGACCGCCTCGGCATCCGCGACCGCGTGGCCGCCATCGGCACCCGCAAGCCCGGCGCCGAATTCGTCGCGGACAACACCGGCAAGGAGGTCCAGTTCTCCTTCGCCAACGCGATGGACAAACGCTTCCCCTCCTCCTGGCAGGTCAAGCGCGCCGACTTCGACCAGATCCTGTTCGAGACCGCCCAAGCAAAGGGCGCCCGTACGCTGGAAGCCACCCGCGCCCTCAGCATGACCCCGGGCAAGGACCGCCACGAAGTCACCGCCGCCGATGCTGAAGGCGAAATGACCATCCGCCCCCGCCTCGTCATCGACGCCTCTGGCCGCGATACGTTCGCCGCCGGGCGCCTCGGTTTGAAACAGGCCAACAAGCGCAACAACACCGCCGCCGTGTACGCCCACTACACCGGCGCCGAATTCCGCACCGGCGAGCGCGAAGGCTACATCAGCGTCCATCTGGCCGAGGACGGCTGGTTCTGGCTCATCCCCCTTCCCGACGGCATCATGAGCGTCGGCTTCGTCGGCAATCCCGAAGCCTTCAAGGGCCGTAACGGTCGCCCCGCCGACCTGCTCGCCGCCCGCATCGCCGCCAGCCCCACCGTCAGCGCGCGCATGCGCAATGCAACCCGGGTGTCCGATGTCACAGGCACCGGGAATTATTCCTACTACGCCGACACCAATGCCGTCGATGGCTGCCTCATGATCGGCGACGCCTTCGCCTTCCTCGATCCCATGTTCTCCTCGGGCGTGCTGCTCGCCATGTCGTCGGGCGAGAAATCCGTGGCCGTGGCCGAGGCCTGGATGCAGGACCCCGCCCGCGGCCGCGCGTTGGCCGCCCGAATGGAGCGCGAGATGCGACACGCCATGGCCCGCTTCGGCTGGCTGGTCTACCGCATCAACACCCCCGCACTGCGCCTGCTGTTCATGGCGCCCCGGAACTTCCTCCGCATGCGCGACGGCCTCGTCAGCCTGTTGGCCGGCGCACCGAGGGGCACCTGGGGCCAGCTTGTCCCGGTGCTTGCCTTCAAGACCATCTATTACGTGACCGCCGGGCTCCTCCGCCTCGGCCTGCACCCCCCGGTGCCGGCCCATCCGCGCGTGCCGGAGATGGTCGCTGCCGAGTAGCCTTCCGCTCGAAACGGTGGACGCGATCGCCTCCACCCAGGCCGAATTGATCGCAAGGGCCGAAGCAGGGTCCAAAGAGGTGGCCCTGCTGGCCCGGCGCCAGACAGCCGGGCGGGGCCGGCTGGGACGGGCCTGGGTATCCGACGCGGGCAACCTGCATCTTTCCGTGCTGTGGCGGACCGGCGCGATCGGACATCCTGGCCATTGGTCGCTACTCGCAGGCGTGGCGCTGCACGACGCGCTCGACCGGCCGAACCTGCAGCTGAAATGGCCGAACGACCTGCTGCTGCACGGCGCCAAGGTTGCCGGCGTGCTGGTGGATGCCGGGCCGGGCTGGCTCGTGGTCGGCATCGGCATCAACCTGGCCTGGGCGCCGGAGGGTCTCGGCCGCCCCGTTACGGCCCTGGGCGGCGCCTCGGTCGACGCGGTGGCCGCGCGCCTGCTCGCGGCGCTCGGCCACTGGCGCGCCGTCTATGAAAAACAGGGCTTCGCGCCGATCCGCGACGCGTGGCTCGCGGCCGGGCCGGCCGGCATCGGCCTGCGCGACGATGGCGCGCTGCTCGTGCCAGGCGAAGCGCCCATGGTTGCCGGCGAGCTCCCGTGATTCAAAAATCGAACCGCCAAGACGCAGAGAC
>JAYVEG010000098.1:0-15753 GCA_043748985.1 Rhodospirillales bacterium | reverse complement strand
CCCGTGCACCCTGGCGGGGAACATCTTCCACGCAGCCCACATCGATCCAGGCGGCGGCATCGCTGAAACCGTCCATGATCTTACTCCGCGGGAACGAGGGTGTGGTACTGTTCGGCGACGGGTGCGGTCGGCGTGCCTTCGGCCCAGGGGTCGAACTGGGCGAAGGATTGCGCGAACAGGAATCGCTCGTGCAGCGCGCGCCGGTTGGCGGCGTCGGCGACCACGCGGGCCTTGATCCAGTCCATGCCGCGGCGTTCCACCCAGGGGGCGGTTCGGTCGAGGTAGCGGGCATCCTCGCGATAGAGCTGCAGGAAGGCGCCGCAGTATTCCATCACCTCGTCTGGGGTGCACACCTTTGCCAGCGCGTCGGTGCCGCGCAGGTGGATGCCGCCATTGCCGCCGACCGACAGCTCCCATCCGCTGTCCACGGCGATGACCCCGAAGTCTTTGATCGACGCCTCCGCGCAGTTGCGCGGGCAGCCGGAGACAGCGAGCTTGACCTTGTGCGGGAAGTAGCAGCCCCAGGTCATCTTCTCGAGGGCGACTCCCATTGCGGTGCTGTTCTGGGTGCCGAAGCGGCACCAATCCGAGCCGACGCAGGTCTTTACCGTTCGCAGCGCCTTGCCATAGGCGTGGCCGCTGACCATGCCTGCGGCGTTCAGGTCCTTCCAGACGGCCGGAAGGTCTTCGCGCCTGACGCCCAGAAGGTCGATCCGCTGGCCGCCGGTGACCTTCACCTCGGGGATGGCGAACTTGTCCACCACGTCGGCGATGGCGCGGAGTTCGCGGCTGTTGGTGAGGCCGCCCCACATGCGGGGGACGACGGAGTAGGTGCCGTCCTTCTGGATATTGGCGTGCATGCGTTCGTTGACGAAGCGGGATTGGGCGTCGTCAACGTAGACGCCGGGCCAGGCGCAAAGGAGGTAGTAGTTGAGGGCCGGGCGGCAGACGTGGCAGCCGTCGGCTTTGACCCAGCCGAGGCCTTCCATCACCTCGGGGATCGTTGTCAGCTTTTGGGCCACGATCGCGGCGCGCACGGTGTCGTGGCCGAGAGCGGTGCATTTGCACAGCGGCTTTTCGCCCATGGGTGCGGCGTAGCCATCGCCCAGGGCGACGGCGAGCAGGCCCTCGACGAGCGGCGTGCAGGAGCCGCAGGAGGCCGACGCCTTGGTATGGGCGCGGACGCCATCGAGCGTGGTCAGGCCCTTTTCGGCGATCGCGGTGTTGATCGTGCCCTTGCAGACGCCGTTGCAGCCGCAGATTTCGGCGTTGTCGGGCATGGCCAGCAGCGCCGCGTTAGGGTCCGTGCCCGTCGCTGCGAGGGCAACGTCCTGCCCGAAGATCAGGGTGTCGCGGAGCTCGCCGAGGGGTTGCTTGTCTTTCAGCAGGTTGAAGTACCAGCCGCCGTCCTTGGCGTCGCCATAGAGTACAGCGCCGATCAGCTTGTCGTCCTGGAGGACCAGGCGACGGTAGACGCCGCGCGCGGGATCGCGGAACACGACCTCCTCGCGGCCCTCGCCGGGGGCGAAATCGCCGGCGCTGAACATATCGATCCCCGTGACCTTGAGCCGGGTGCCGGTGACGCTGCCGCTGTAGGCGGTCTCGGCCACGCCGGTCATGGCGTCGGCGCATACCTTCGCCATGTCCCATAGCGGGGCGACCAGACCGTAGCACTGGCCGCGATGCTCCACGCACTCGCCGACGGCGAAGATCGCGGGGTCGGAGGTGCGCATCTGGTCGTCGACCACGACGCCGCGCTTGGTCTCGAGACCGGACGCCTTGCCCAGTGCCGCGCTCGGGCGGATGCCGACCGCCATCACGACGATGTCGGCCGGCAGCACCGTGCCGTCGGCGAGTTCCACGGCCTCGACGCGTTCGGAGCCGTGCAGGGCCTTCGTGTTGGCGGCCGTCAGCACCTGCATGCCGCGACGTTCGAGGTCGGCCTTGAGCATGGCGCCCGAGGCCGGGTCCAGCTGACGCTCCATCAGGGTGGGCATCAGGTGGATGACCGTGGTGGCCATGCCGTTGAGTGCGAGGCCGTTCGCAGCCTCGAGCCCCAGCAGGCCGCCGCCGATGACGACGGCGTTGCCGCCGCGCCCGGCCGCGGCCAGCATGGCGTCGACGTCCGCCATGTCGCGGAAGGTGATCACGCCCGGCAGGTCCTTGCCGGGCACGGGGATGATGAAGGGGTCCGAGCCGGTGGCCAGTAGCAGCATGTCGTAGGGACGCACGGTGCCGTTGGCTCCGGTGACGGTGCGCGCGTTGCGGTCGATGCTGGTGACGCGTTCGCTGGTGATCAGCTCGATGCCGTTCTGCTCGTACCAATCCAGGCCGTTGATGACGATCTCGTCGAACGTCTTTTCCTTGGCCAGGACGGGGCTGAGCATGATGCGGTTGTAGTTCGGGTGGGGTTCGGCGCCGAAGACGGTGATGGCGAAGCGGTGGGCGCTGCGGTCGAGGATCTCCTCGACCGTGCGCATTCCGGCCATGCCGTTCCCGACCACGACAAGGCGCAACCGCGGGGAGGACATCATGTTCATGGCGATGCCCCCTTAGATCCGAGCCGCGGAGGCGGAAGCCGCGCCCCAGGTGGTGCGCCAGCGCCGCTTCACACCGGTCAGTCCGACCAGCGCCACGACCGCCAGCATCGCGAAGATCACGAAGCCGACCGTGTAGCTGCCGGTGAGCTGCTTGGCGGTTCCGAGACTTGCGGCCAGGTAGAAGCCGCCGAGTCCGCCCGTCATGCCGACGAGGCCGGTCATCACGCCGATCTCCTTGCGGAAGCGCTGCGGCACCAGCTGGAACACGGCGCCGTTACCCATGCCGAGTGCCAGCATGCCGGGGATGAACACGGCCAGCGCCATCCAGGCCTGCGGCAGGTTCATCGAGACGATGAGGAACGCTGTGGCCGCGACGGCATACATGGCGGTCAAGGAACGTACGCCGCCGATCCGGTCGGCTACCGCACCGCCGATGGGCCGCACCAGCGAACCCGCGAAGACGCAGGCCGCGGCGAAATACCCGGCCGTGACCGGGTTGAGCCCATATTGGGAATTGAAATAGGTCGGGAGCGATGAGGCGAGGCCGGAGAAGCCGCCGAACGTGACGCTATAGAAGAGCATGAACCACCAGGCGTCGCCGTGCTTCAGGACCGAGGCGTATTCGGCCAAGGACTTCGCGGGCGGGGCGCCGGGGGCGTTCTTCGCGACGAAGATGAACACCACCAGCGCGACCGTCAGCGGGATGCACGCCAGGCCAAGGACGTTGTTCCAGCCGTACATCAGCGCCAAAGTGGGTGCGAACAGGGCGGCGAACACGGTGCCGGAGTTACCAGCGCCGGCGATGCCCATGGCCGTGCCCTGGTGTTCCGGCGGATACCAGCGCGACGCCAGCGGCAGCGCGATCGCAAAGGATGACCCGGCCACGCCGAGCACCACGCCGACCATCAGGATCCCGGTGTAGGTGTGCACGCCGAAATACCAGGCGGTGAGCAGGCCGGCGATGACCACAAGCTGGCTGATGATTCCGGTCAGACGGGGCTGCAACGTATCAACCAGCACGCCGTTGACCACCCGGAACGCGGCGCCGGCCAGCAATGGGACGGCGACCAGCAGGCCCTTCTGTGCGTCGTTGAGTCCGAGGTCCTTCGCGATCAGCACGGCCATCGGGCCCAGCAGCACCCACGCCATGAAGCTGATGTCGAAATACAGGAATGCCGCAAACAGCGTGGGCGTGTGCCCAGCCTTGAGGAAGCCTTTGTCCATATTCATCGCTCCGCGCCGCGCCGGCTACCCGGGTTGTCGCTGGCGGACCGACACTGGCCCGCCGATCCAATTACTGGGCCCGGAGGGCCCGCACACAGCATCCGTCATCGTTGACGAGGCCGTCGTTTCATGGCCAGGAGCGCTGGCCGATGGGTAGGATTTAGCGGCTGGGCTGCCACAAACTCCATCTTTTTTGCGGTGCACCATGCATGTATTTCAGGCTTTCAGACCGGAACCGCCAACCCCATAGGCAAAATGCGTGCAGATTAGGCAGATCGAGGTCGCGGCGGGCTGGCATAGCGAGCAGGGCCGCCGTCCTGACAACCAGGATTATGTCGCAGTGTGCCTCGGCACGCCCATCGAGCGCGCGCGCCATGGCGCCGTCGCGGCGGTGGCAGATGGGGTGGGCGGCCACGCCGGCGGCCGGGTGGCGGCGGAGACCGCGGTGCGCTCGTTCATCGACTTCTACCTCGGCCAGAGCGAGACCGTCGGGGTGCGCCGGGCCACCGCCCGTGCCGCGGAGGCCGTGAACAGCTGGATCAACGGCCAGGCCCGCACGGATCCGGCGCTGAAGGATATGGCGACGACGCTGACCGCCGTCGTGCTGCGGCATCGCACGCTGCATGTGCTGCATGTCGGGGACAGCCGGCTGTATCGGTTGCGCGGGGGCGTGCTTACGGTGCTGACACGCGACCATGTGCACGACGCGCCGGACCAGAGGCATGTGCTGCGCAGGGCCATCGGGCTGGAAGACGTGCTGCGCGCCGACTATTTGGCCGAGGCACTGGTCGAGGGCGACCGCCTGCTGCTGGCCTCCGACGGGGTGCACGGCCCGCTGCGTGACAGCGAGATCGCCCGGCTGCTGCGGCAGGAGGCTGCG
The DNA here is from genome assembly GCA_043748985.1 of Rhodospirillales bacterium. Taxonomy (GTDB): domain Bacteria; phylum Pseudomonadota; class Alphaproteobacteria; order Acetobacterales; family Acetobacteraceae; genus JBBROS01. Next base: position 11,109 of record JAYVEG010000098.1, on the reverse strand, counting down.
CCGGAGCGTGCCGCCCAGGGCGTGGTCGCAGCGGCACTCGACTCCGGCGGGCAGGACAACGCGACCGCGATGGTCATCGACGTGCTGGCCCTGCCGCCTGCCGACCGCACGGAGCTTACTGCCGAGGCGGGCGGCCTTCCGCTTATCGCGGTTCCCGCTTCCGGCGACCAGGTGGACGGCTATCGCATCGGCGCCCCCATGTCCGATGGCCGCTACAGCGCCCTGTTCCTGGGCACCGACGAGCGCAGCACGCCGCCGGTCCCGCTGGTGCTGAAATTCCCGAAGCCCTCCGTCGCGGCCGACGCGCTGTATCGCGACGCCTTCGTGCGCGAGGGCTGGGTGGCCGCCCGGGTGCGCAGCCCCTGGCTGGGCGAGGCGATCGAGCCTGCCCCCGGTCGGCGCACCTGTCTTTACACCGTGATGCCGCACTATGTCGGCGAGACGCTCGAGGCGCGGCTGCTGCGCGGGCCGCCTGTTCGGTTGGCGGACGGGTTGCGGATCGGCGCCGGGTTGGCCAAGGGGGTCGCCGCCCTGCATCGGGCCGGCATCATTCACCGCGACATCAAGCCCGAGAACGTGATGCTGGTGCGCGAACCCGGCAACGTGGTGCGGCCGCGGCTGATCGACTTCGGCGTCGTTCGATTGCCTGGCATCGAGGCGGAGACGGCAGACCGCTTCATACAGCAGGACGCCGCCCCCGGCACGCCGAGCTACATGGCGCCCGAACTGCTGGCCGGCGCACCCGGCGACGAGGGCAGCGACGTCTATGCGCTGGGTGTCACGCTGTATCGGATGTTCACCGGCACCTATCCCTACGGCGAGATCGAGCCCTTCCAACGGCCGAGCTGGCGGCCCCCTACCTCGCTGCAGACCCGACGTCCCGACCTGCCCGGCTGGCTGGACCTGGTGCTCACCCGTGCCGTGGCCGTCGTCCCGCGCGACCGCCAGGGCGACGCGATGGAATTGGCGCTGGACCTCGAAGGCGCCGTTGCCCGCCCCACCGCCCTGCCCCGCCGCCGCGCGCTGCTGGAGCGCGATCCCGTCCGGTTCTGGCAGGGGTGCTGCGTGGTGTTGCTGGTGCTGCTGGTGCTGTCGGCGTTGTTGAGGGGGTGAGGACCCGTCTGGTGGGTTGTACCTACCCTGCCTTTCAAACTTTCCGCCGGCAGCACGGTAGTCAACCTGACGAAGCAACCGCCTGCTCATGCAGGTCGGGCCGATAAAGACCGACTGCGGCGGCTTCGGCGTCCTCCGGCAGGTCGCGCCAGCGGCTCATTTGGCGCACGAACCAGCGGGCGTGCTCCGGGTTCGGGACCGAGGCGGCGTGGGCGGCGAACACCGAGACATCCACGTCGCCGCCGGCGCCGCCCGGCAGCGAGGCGGCGATCAGTGGTGCCGCGACATCCAGCCACTCGGGCCGGGCCAGCATAGTTGCCAAGGCAGGCGCATCCTGGACGCTGTCACACGCCTGCCCAGCGCGCAGGGTGGCACGGATGAGGGCGAGCAGGGCGTCCGGATGCGCGTCCGCCCAGGCGGCCCGCACCGCGAGGCACTTCTCCGGATGATTGTGCCAGAGGTCCGACGTCACGGCGACGGTGCGCCCCACGCCCTGCTGGGCCGCGACCGCGCCCCAGGGTGCGCCGGCGCAGAATCCGTCGATCGACCCGGCCTGCAGCGCCGCGACCATGTCGGCGGGCGGGATGACGGAGATGTCCACCGTGGCCGGGTCGATCCCGCCCTGTTCGAGGAACAGGCGCAGGAACAGGTCGTGCGTCGAGAACGCATGCACGACTGCGATCCGGGGCCGCGCCGTGAGGATCCGGCGCAGCCCGTCGGCCGCCGCGGCCGGGGTGGGCCGGCCTGCCACCAGGATCGGGCCTGCGAGCGAACAGGACAGCGTGATGGCGTTGCCGTTCAGGCTGATCCCCGCCGGGACAACGAGGGGCGTCGCCGGTCCGCGCAGGCCTAGTACCATTGCGATCGCCAACGGCGGCAACAGCACGGCGCCGTCCAACAGCCCCCAGGCGAGCTTGTCGGCGATGTTGGCCCAGGACGGCTCGACATGGATGGTGGCGTCCAGGCCCTCGGCGGCAAACAGCCCATGCACCTGCGCATAGACGATCGGCGCTGCATCGGTCAGGCGCACCATGCCCAGGCGGACCGGAGCAGAGGGGGCGGCGTGGGTGGGGTCAAGGACCATCGGCGGCCTCCAGCAGGTCTGCGGCGACGTCGGCGATACGACGGCCGCGGTCCATCGCCTGTCGTCGCAGCCAGCGATAGGCCTCGGGTTCGCTCATCCGCCGGGTGCGGATCAGCACGGTTTTCGCGCGATCTATGATGACCCGTTCCGCCAGCCCCTGCTCGGCCCGGCGCAGTTCCGCCTCGATCTGGCTGAAACGGCGAAACATCGCGATCGCCGCCTGGATGATGGGTTTGATGTCGGGCAACGCGGTACCGATGACGTTGTAGGAGCTGACGCCGGCGGCGATCGCGGCCTCCATGAAGGCGGGGTCGTCGGTGTCGACGAACATGACGATGGGGCGAGGATCGCGCCGGGTCAGGTGGCGGACGTCGTCAAGGGCGTCGCGATCGGGGCGCTGCATGTCGACGATGACGACCTCGGGCGCCAGCCGTGCCACGGCGTCCAGCAGCGGCTCGCCCGGGTTGGGGCGGAGCAGTGCGGTGGCGCCTGCGGCATGCAGGGCAGTTTCGACGGCAGGTGCCCGGTCCGGGTCGGCGTCGGCCAGGAGCACGCGCAAATACGAGGCTCTCACTGATGTTGCAGGCAGCGTCATGCAATGCGTGTGCCGCGCGCGGCAACGGGGCGCGGCGGGGGTCCAGCCCCCTTGAAGCGTGTCCTGGAAATGCTATTTCTGGTCTGTCCGCGGTGCCCAATGGGGCCGCGGCATTGGAGAACCGGGTGCACCTGTATGGGTGGCCCAACCGTCGACCTTGCTTTGTGGAGGTTTACCTAATGATGTACGACTTTACGCCACTGTTCCGTACTGCGATCGGCTTCGACCGTCTGGCCCGCCTTGTCGATACGGCCCAGGCCGCACCGGCGGCGACCGCATATCCCCCCTACAACATCGAGCGTACGGGCGAAGAAAGCTATCGCCTTACCATGGCGGTCGCCGGTTTCAGCGCCGATGACATCGAAATGGTCGTGCGCGAGAACACTCTGGTGATCACCGGCCGCGTCAAGGCCGAGGAGCCTACCGGCGAGGTGCTATATCGCGGCATCGCCGGGCGCGCGTTCGAGCGTCGGTTCGTGCTCGCCGACCATATCCAGGTCGACGGTGCGGACCTCAAGAATGGACTGCTGCATGTCGGCCTGAAGCGCGTCGTGCCCGAGGCGCTGAAGCCCCGCCGCATCGCGATCGGTGGCGCCATCCAGGCGCAGCCGGTTTTGGCGAACGACAGCCAGGCCACCAGCCAGGCGGCGTAACCGCGAGGCGGGAAGCAGAGGGGGCCGGAGCAATCCGGCCCCTTTTTTCATGGCGTGCGAAAAAACGCATCCGCCGCATTTCTCACCGCATCCTTTTTCGCGATCTCCGCCTGGGCGCGTTCGATTTCCGCCTTCAGCCCGGCAACGTAGCCATGCAGTTCCGCCACCCCCAGGCGATCCAGCGGCGGGTTCTGGACAAGCTGGGCCTTGGGCGTCGGCAGGTCGTCGTCGATCGGCATGGCAATACTCCTACACCATCATAACAGGTCGTGGACCCTTGACCCCCCCGCTGGGGCAGGTCCATATCGCTCGCACTCCCGATAATTTCAAAATGCTCCGCCCGGCCGCTTTCCCGACCCCGCGGAGCCAGGAACGGACGATATGGCCCTCCCGCTGATGCCCAAAGCCACCGCTGTGTGGCTGATCGAAAAGACCGCGCTGACGTTCACGCAGATCGCCGATTTCTGCGGGATGCATCCGCTTGAGGTGCAGGCGATCGCAGATGGGGAGGTTGCGCAGGGCATCGTCGGCTATGACCCCGTCGCGAACATCCAGGTGACGGCGGACGAGATCAAACGCTGCGAGAAGGACCCCGAGGGTCGGTTGAAGCTGATCCCGCCGGCGAACCCGGTGAACAAGCGCGGCAAGGGCGCCCGCTACACGCCAGTGGCGAAGCGCAACGACCGGCCCGACGCGATTGCCTTTGTGCTGCGGAACTTCCCGCAGTTGAGCGAGGCGCAGGTGATTAAGCTGCTCGGCACGACGAAGGATACGATTGCCAAGGTGCGCGAGCGGACCCATTGGAACAGCGCCAACATCAAGCCGCGCGATCCGGTGATCCTGGGCCTGTGCAGCCAGTCTGACCTGAACGGCGTGGTGCAGGTTGCGAACGACCGGCTGGTTCGCGAGGGCCTGTCCGTGCCCGTGCCGCCGCCGCCGGAGGCTGAAGAAGCAGCCTGACCAGAGGGCCCTCTCCCGCCAGAGGGAGAGGGCTTTGGCTACCTAATGCTGCCTAAGGCGCTCCATCTCCTCCTTTAGCCGTAATTTCTCGACCTTGAGTCGGGACAACGCCTGCGTGTCGGGGCGAGGACGCTGGTCCTCCGCCAAAATGCGGTTCTCAAGCGTGGCGTGGCGACCTTTAAGGCTGTCGATACGGGCTTGCAGGCTCATGGTGCCTCCTACTTCGGGATCGCACGCGGTCGTTGGTCGATATACACGGCCAGCGTGCCACGAAACGGTAATACGCCGTGTGGTCTGAGCGCCATCTTAATCGGGAAGCGCCAAACCTTGTGACCAGCGGGTGACGTTGGCCCGCAACGCGTGATAAACTCTCCCGATGTTGACCGACCGAGACTCGCTGCTACGCCAGCTCCACGAACTCCGCAGCGAGCACCGGGACCTGGATACCGTCACCGCCCGCCTTGCCGAGGCGGGGACCGACCAGTTGCACATGCAACGCCTGAAGAAGCGCAAGCTGTTGTTGAAGGACGAGATTTCATGGCTTGAGAGCCGGTTGATCCCGGACAACATCGCTTGACGCCACTGGTGGGTATCATCATGGGCAGCCAGTCGGACTGGCCCACGATGCAGCACACGGCCGATACGCTGAAGGCTCTGGATGTGCCGCACGAAATTCGGGTGGTGTCCGCACATCGCACGCCGGACCGGCTGGCGGCCTATGCCAAGGGGGCGCGGGAGCGTGGCCTACGGGTTATCATTGCAGGCGCCGGCGGGGCCGCGCACCTGCCGGGAATGTGTGCTGCATGGACGCCTCTGCCGGTGCTGGGCGTGCCTATCGAGAGCCATACCATGAAGGGCCAGGACAGCCTGTTGAGCATCGTGCAGATGCCAGCGGGAATCCCGGTGGGAACGCTGGCGATCGGACGGGCCGGGGCGGTGAATGCGGGGCTGCTGGCGGCGGCGATCCTGGCCGGAACGGATGCGGCACTGGCCGGGCGGCTGGATGCGTATCGCGCGGCGCAGACCCTGGCGGTTCCAGAGGTTCCCAGCCTGTCGTGACGGCCCTTCCTCCGAACGCCACCATCGGGATCGTTGGCGGTGGGCAGCTCGGCCGGATGTCGGCCATGGCGGCGGCGCGCCTGGGATACCGGTGCCATATCCTGACACCCGAGCCCGATAGCCCGGCGGCCCAGGTGTCCGCCCATTGCACGCTGGGCGACTACGAGGATGCGGACGCGTTGCGACGTTTTGCCGAAGCCGTCGATGTCATCACCTTCGAGTTCGAGAACGTCAGCGCTGCGGGGCTCGATCTGCTCCAGTCGCTGCGGCCTGTGCACCCGTCGCCGATGATCCTGCGGACGAGCCAGGACCGGATCGCGGAGAAGTCGTTCCTGAACGATGCCGGCGTGCCGACGGCGCCTTGGCAGGGCGTCGACAGCTTGGACGACCTGCTTACGGCGGTCGCGGCGCTGGGACTGCCGGCCGTGTTGAAGACGACCCGCGGCGGCTATGACGGCAAGGGCCAGGCGATGCTGCGGACCGCGACAGATATCGAGGTCGCCTGGAGCGAACTGGGTGGTCGGCCCCTCGTGCTGGAGGGCTTCGTGGATTATGCGTGCGAGATCAGCGTGATCGTAGCGCGCGGCGTCGATGGCGGCGGCTCGATTTTCGACGCGGTCGAGAACCGGCACCGCGGCGGTATCCTGGATGTGACGCTGGCACCCGCCCGAGTTGCGCCGGCGACGGCCGCCGAGGCGGCACGGGTAGCGTGGCGGGTTGCGGACCGGCTGGGGCTGGTGGGGGTGTTGGCGGTGGAGATGTTCGTGGATCGGGCGGGCCGGGTGCTGGTGAACGAGATCGCGCCGCGGCCGCATAATTCCGGGCATTGGACGATCGAGGCCTGCCCGGCCAGCCAATTCGAGCTGCATGTTCGCGCCGTTGCCGGATTGCCGCTGCCGCCGGGCATGCGGCATGCGGATGCTGTGATGAAGAACCTGGTGGGGCCGGAAGAGACGGCGCTGTGGCCGGCGATCGTTGCGACACCTGGAGTGATCCCGCATTTGTATGGCAAGGTGGAGGCGCGGCCCGGGCGCAAGATGGGGCATGTCACCCGGTTGTTTCCCCGCGGCGAGCTGCCCGACGATGCCGGGATTTCGGCAGCGCTTGGGGTGGCGGCACCGCGATAGCCGGGCCAGGATGGTAGTCTTGTTCGTTTGGAGTTCGTCATGCGCGCAATCATGCTGCTGTTGGCCATCGTCGTTTCAGGCTGCTCGACCGAGGGGCAAGTCACCCGGCTCATTGCCGGTTCGGCGACGTTGCCGCCCTCCAAGAGCTGGTCGGTCGTGCTGAACGGGTGCGAGCCAACCGCCTGCATCGATATCCGGACCGCGGTCGTGGCGCGCCTGATGGGGGCCGGGGTCGTGGAGGGCATAAGCTCGCAATCCCCGGTCGTTCTGCAGATCGACATCGAGCGGACTCGGTCCGTCTCCACGGCTGAGCGCGTGCTGTTCGGGGCGATGGCAGGACGGAACGAGGTTGAGGCCCTGGTGACGTTGAAGGACGGGAGCGGAACCGCAATCCGGTCATTCCGCGTGAAATCCGGCAGTGCCGCGCATCCGTTAAGCTTCGAAGCCGGTGTGCAGGATGCCTATCGCCAATTCGGGAACGACGTGGTTGCGGGGGTCCGGGGGTGACACCGTCTTGCGGGCGGGGTACTGGGGTGCGATTGTCCGCCGATTGAACGACCCCGAGAACCACGAGGACTGCATGGCCAAGATTAAGGTGAAGACCCCTGTCGTCGAGCTGGATGGCGACGAGATGACCCGCATCATCTGGGGCTTCATCAAGGACAAGCTGATCCTGCCGTATCTGGACATCGATCTCAAATACTATGACCTTGGGATCGAGCACCGGGACCAGACCGACGATCAGGTGACGATCGACAGCGCGCATGCCATCCGCCATTATGGCGTGGGCGTGAAGTGCGCGACGATCACACCGGACGAGCAGCGGGTGACCGAGTTCGGCCTGAAGAAGATGTGGCGCAGCCCGAACGGCACGATCCGCAACATCCTGGACGGCACGATCTTCCGCGAGCCGATCATCTGCAGCAACGTGCCGCGCCTGGTGCCGCATTGGAGCAAGCCGATCGTGATCGGGCGGCATGCGTATGGCGACATTTATCGCGCGGTCGAGATGAAGGTGCCGGGCCCTGGAACGGTCACGCTGTCGTTCCAGCCGGCCGACGGTGGCGAGGCGCAGACGCTGGATGTGTTCGACTTCAAGGCGGCGGGCATCGCCATGGGCATGCACAACACCAAGGCGTCGATCGACGGATTCGCGCGGGCCAGCCTCAACTATGGGCTGGCGCGGAACTACCCGGTGTATCTGTCGACCAAGAACACGATCCTGAAGGCCTATGACGGATTCTTCAAGGATCGGTTCCAGGATATTTTCGACAGCGAATTCAAGGCGAAGTTCGATGCAGCTGGCCTGACGTACGAGCATCGGCTGATCGACGACATGGTCGCTTGCGCGCTGAAGTGGGAGGGCGGCTACGTCTGGGCGTGCAAGAACTACGACGGCGACGTGCAGAGCGACATCGTGGCACAGGGCTTTGGCAGCCTGGGGCTGATGACGTCGGTTCTGATGAGCCCTGATGGCAACACGGTCGAGAGCGAGGCCGCGCATGGCACCGTGACGCGGCACTTCCGTGAGCACCAGAAGGGCCGTGAGACCAGCACGAACCCAATCGCTTCGATTTTTGCATGGACCCGGGGCCTCGCGTACCGCGGCAAGTTCGACGACACCCCGGACGTGACGGCGTTCGCCGACACGCTGGAGCGGGTGTGCATCGAGACGGTGGAGAGCGGCTTCATGACGAAGGACCTCGCCTCGTTGATTGGCAAGCAGCAGAAGTTTCTGAATACGCAGGATTTTCTGGACAAGATCGACAGCAATCTGAAGATCGCGATGGGGATGGCGAAGGCGGCTTGAATCACCACTAGAAGGAGCGGCGGGATGGACGGTATGCAGGGCTTGGACGGGTTGAAGGACTATCCGCTGGCGCGGCGCGGAATGCTGATGACCGGGCTGATCAGCGGGTTCACCTTGGCTGTGACGAAGGTCGAGGCGCAGGTGATCCATACGGATGCCGCGGGGATCGACGCTGGCGAAACCAAGATACCGACGACTCAGGGTGAGCTGCCGGGGTATTATGCGCGGCCGAGCGGCGCCGGGCCGTTTCCGGTGGTGCTGGTGATCGAGGAGATCTTCGGGGTCCACGAGTATATCAAGGACAGCTGCCGGCGGCTGGCAAAGCTGGGCTATCTGGCCGTGGCGCCGGAGCTTTATGCCCGGATCGGCGATCTGTCGAAGATGACGGATGTCAACGCGATCGTGCGGGACGTGATCACCAAGACGCCCGACGGACAGTTGCTGAGCGACCTGGACAGCACGGCGAAGTGGGCCGGCGGCAACAAGGGCGACTTGGCGCGAATGGGCGTTACCGGTTGGTGCCGTGGCGGGCGGAACACCTGGTTGTATGCCGCGCACAACCCGGCGCTGAAGGCGGCAGTGGCGTGGTATGGCCCGATTATCGGGCAGCCAAGCGACATCCAGCCGAAGACGGTCATGGACATCGCAGGCGAGATCAAGTGTCCGCTGCTGGGCATGTATGGCGGGCAGGACACCGGCATCAAGGTGGAGGACGTGAAGGCGGCCGAGGCCAAGGCGAAGGCCGCGGGCAAGACGGTGGAGATCGTGGTGTATCCGGATGCGCCGCACGGATTCCATGCCGATTACCGTCCGAGTTATCGGAAGGCCGATGCAGAAGACGGGTGGGCGCGGATGCAGGCCTGGTTCAAGAAGTATGGGGTGGCTTAGGGCTTGCCTTTACCCCTACCCAACCCTCTCCCAAAGGCGGGAGAGGGCCGCACTGGACGATGATCACGCTTGAGGATGTTGAGGCCGCCGCCGGACGGATTGCAGGGCGCGTGCTGCGGACGCCGACCATTCGATCGCAGGCTGTAAGCAGGGCGACCGGGGTGGACGTCACACTCAAGCTCGAGAATCTGCAGGCGATCGGGTCGTTCAAGGAGCGGGGGGCGGCGAACCGGCTGGCTTTGCTCAGCGAGACGGAACGGCGGGCGGGCGTTGTGGCGATGTCGGCGGGCAATCATGCGCAGGCGGTGGCCCGGCATGCCAGTCTGCTGGGCATAGAGGCCGTCATCGTCATGCCGAAATTCACGCCCTCCACCAAGGTGATGCGGACGCGCGGGTGGGGTGCGACCGTCGTTCTGCATGGCGACACGCTGGCCGAGGCAGCGGCGCATGCGCAGGCGCTTTCGGAGACACGAGGCTATGTTTCCGTGCATCCCTATGACGACGAGGCCGTCATGGCTGGACAGGGAACGCTGGCGCTGGAGTTGCTGGAAGATGCTCCGGATGTGGACGTGCTGCTGGTGCCGGTGGGTGGCGGTGGCATGATCTCGGGTTGTGCGGTGGCGGCGAAGGCCGTTCGGCCGGGGATCGAGGTGATTGGGGTGGAGGTGGCGGCCTATGCGTCGCTGCACCAGACGCTGGCCGGGCGGCCGGTTGAGACGGGCGGCCCGACGATCGCCGAGGGGATCGCGGTGCATCATATCGGGGCGCGGTGTCTGCCGGTGATCCGGGCCTATGTGGATGACGTCGTGGTGGTGCCAGAGCGGGTGGTCGAGGACGCGATCGCGCTGCTGGCAGAGGGCGCGAAGCAGGTGGCGGAGGGGGCCGGGGCCGTGGGGATCGCAGCGTTGCTGGCGCATCCCGAGCGGTTCATGGGGCGGCGGGTGGCGACACCGGTTTGCGGCGGGAACATCGATGGGCGAATTCTTGCAAACGTTCTGCTGCGGGGGCTGTTGCGGGATGGGCGGCTGTTGCGGCTGACGATGGAGATTCCGGATCGCCCAGGGGTGCTGGCAGATATTGCGGGGATCATCGGGGTATCCGGAGGGAATATCATCGAGGTCGTGCACCAGCGGCTGTTCGACGCGCCGAGCGTGCAGGCGGCGGAGTTGGAGCTGATGATCGAGGCGCGGGACCCCTTGCACGCGCAGGCGATCGTAGCGGCGTTGGAGGACCGGTACGTCGTTCGACGGGTTTAGCTTGCGGTAGGGCTATCAGGCGCAACCTGTCGACCGTCTGCTAGTGCTGCTGGCGGAGCCGGAAGCGGGACCGGCTGATTGGCGAGGGGTGGTAATCAAACGGGTTGCCGATCAACAACGATCGGCCACGGTATGGGATGGCTTCGGGTCGGGAGCTGGTGCCCTACTATACGATCGCTGTGGTGGGTGGGCCTAGGAATTCTGTCATCCTGGCGGAGGATTTCGAGAGCTTTGCCGGGGCGATGCGGCGGAAGTTGATCCAGGAGATTGCCAAGTGGACAGAACTTTCATCCCAGCCCGCTCCCCGAGGGGGAGGGAGGAGGATGGTCAGGTCTTTCGGAAGGCGATGACGCTTTCTACTCGGGCTGACCATAGGAACTGGTCGATCGCGACTGCGCTGATGATGCGGTAGCCGGCGGCGATAAGGAGGCGGGCGTCGCGAAGGAGCGCGGCAGGGTTGCAGGAGACATAGACGATGGGGATGCCCGAGGCCGCGAGAGCTGGCATCTGGGCGATGGCGCCGCCGAAGGGAGGGTCGAGGACGATGGCGGCGGTATTTTTCAG
>JAYVEG010000097.1:0-5290 GCA_043748985.1 Rhodospirillales bacterium | reverse complement strand
ACGTAGGGCTGTTCACGGAGCGAGAGGACGACGCCGCGGACGAGGCGGGAGACGCGCGGGATCTCGGCGATGGTGATGGCGGTGATGACGTTGCCGACACTGCCGCGGGTCAATGCCATGAGGGCGATAGCGAGCAGGATTGGCGGGATGGACATCAGGCCGTCCATGACGCGCATGATGACGCTGTCGGCCCAGCGGACGAAGCCGGAGACGAGGCCGATCGTGAGGCCGACGATGCTGGCGAGGGTTGCCACCGAGAAGCCGACCTCGAGGGAGACGCGAGCGCCGTAGAGCACGCGGGAGTAGATGTCGCGGCCCAGCATATCTGTGCCGAACCAGTAGAGCGCCGAGGGGACCCGGGTGCGTTTGGCGGGTGCGAGGGCGGTTGGATCGACGGTGAACAGCAGCGGGGCGGCGATGGCGGAAAACAGGACCAGGAACAGCAGCAGGCCGCCGATGGCCATGGTGGGGTAGCGGCGGATGAAGGTCCGCACCCTTCCTCGCGGTTTGACCGGGGGCAGCACGTCGGGCAGGACCGCCGCCGGCGTGACGTGGGCCACGCTGGAGGCTGCCACCGGCTCCTCGACGTGTGCGGACACATGGTCGGCTGGGTATGTCGTGCTCAATAGCGGATCCTCGGGTCGAACACGGTGTAGAGAAGGTCAACGCCGAGGTTGACCAGGACGTAGACGAAGCTGAACAGCAGCACGACACCCTGGATGACGGGGTAGTCGCGACGCAGGATGGCATCGACGACGAGTCGGCCGAGGCCCGGGATGGCGAACACGCTTTCGGTTACCACGGAGCCGCCGATCAGCAGTGCGACGCCGATTCCAATGACGGTGACGATGGGCACGGCGGCGTTCTTGAGTGCATGCAGGAACAGGATCGTCTGGCTGCCGACGCCCTTTGCCTTTGCGGTGCGAACGTAGTCCTGACTGAGGACTTCGAGCATGGTTGCGCGTGTGATGCGGGCGATCAGGGCGATGTAGACGCTGCCGAGGGCGACGGAAGGGAGAACCATGTTGGAGAGCCATGGGCCGAAGCCGTTCGAGAATGGGGTGTAGCCCTGGACCGGGAACCACTCCAGTTCGAGCGCGAAGACGTAGGCGAGCACGTAGCCGACGACGAAGACGGGGATCGAGAAGCCGAGCACGGCGAAGACCATGACCAGGCGGTCGATCCAGGTGCCCTGGTTCCAGGCGGCGACCACGCCCATCGGCACCGCGATGCCGATGGACAGGATCAGGGTGAGTGTCATCAGGCTGACGGTGGGCTCGATTCGTTGGGCGATCATCTTGGTGACCGGCAGGTTGGTGAAGATGGAGACGCCGAGGTCGCCATTCAGCACGTTCCAGAGCCATTCGCCGAAGCGGATGAGGAAGGGGCGGTCGAGGCCGAGGCCGGCGCGGATGCGTTCCACGTCGGCGGGGGTTGCCTGGTCGCCGGCGATGATGGCCGCCGGGTCACCGGGGGCGATGTAGAGCAGGCTGAAGACGAACAGGGCGACGATCGCCATGACCGGGATCGTCGACAGCACGCGACGGATGGCATAGGCGAACATCAGGTTTTCTGGACGCCCCAGAAGACCGGGAACGGCGCCTTGACGATGCCGCTGATGTTTTTGCGCCAGGCCTGGTACATGAGGAAGAAGCCGGTTGGCGGGTAAATGACGAAGTCCATGGCGGCCTTGTTGAGGTCGGCGATGGCTTTCTTTTCGGATGCGGGGTCTGGCGCGTCGTACCACACGCCGATCAGTTCCTGGATGTGGTCGTTCTTCGGCCAGCCGAACCAGGCCTTGTCGCCGCCGCAGTCGAAGGCGGTGTAGGGGGCCGGGTTGGCGCAGTCAGAGCCTGCGTGCCAGGTGTGGAAGATGTGCCAGCCGCCTTGGCTTGGCGGCTCTTTTTTTGCGCGTCTGGCGCCGACGGTGCCCCAGTCGAGCGCCTGGTAGTCGACGTTCATGCCGATTTTCTTCAGGAGGTCGGCGGTGACGTCGCCCTGGGCCTTTGTGATCTGGACGTCGGTGGCGACGCAGAGGACTATGGGTTCGCCCTTATAGCCGGCCTCGGCCAGGAGCTTTTTCGCTTCTTCGTATTTGCGCGGTCCCTTGAGGATGTCGCCCCCTTCCTCCGAATAGACGGGGGTGCCGGGGGTGAAGTAGCTGGGCAGCGGCTTCCACAGGGTTTCGTCGTCGCCGACGACGCTGCGCATATAGTCTTCCTGGCTGAGTGCCATCATGACGGCGCGGCGGGCGCGCACGTCGTTGAAGGGCGGGTGCAGGTGGTTCATCCGGAACGAGCCGATATTGCCCAGCGGGTCGCTGATGTCGAGGCTGATGTTACGGTTGCGCTTCAGCAGGGGGACGAGGTCGGGGACCGGGTTCTCCCACCAGTCGACCTCTCCGTTCTGCAGGGCGGCGGCCTTGGTGGCGTCGTCGGGGAGGATGAGCCACTCGATCCGGTCGAACATCATGCGCTTGCCGCCGGAGAGCCAGTCGGCGGCCTCGGGGCGGGGGTTGTAGCCGTCGAAACGGGTGAAGACGGCCTTTGAGCCGGGGACCCATTCGTCGGTCGCGAACTTCATTGGGCCGGAGCCGACGTATTCCTTGATGAGCTGGAAGGGGTCGGTCTTGGCGATGCGCTCCGGCATGATCTCGGCCACTGGGGCGTTGTTCTTGCCGAGCGCGAACAGCATCTTCGGGAAGGGCTTGCTGAGCTTGATGCGGATCGTGCGGTCGTCGACGGCGACCATCTCCTCCAGTGTGGCGCGGATTCGTTGACCCATGGTGTCGCGGACCATCCAGCGGGCGAGGCTGGCGACGACGTCCTTTGAGAGGACGGGCTCGCCGTCGTGGAATTTGAGGCCGGGGCGAAGCTTGAAGGTCCAGACCTTGAAGTCGGGGCTGACCTCATGGCCCTCGGCCATCTGGGGCTTGGGGACGATGTTGCTGTCGATGCCGTAGAGGGTATCCCAGATGAGGAGGCTGGCGTTGCGCACGACGTATTGGGTGCCTGCGACGGCATCGAGCGTGGAGAGATTGGCCTGGGGAACGAATTTCAGAACGCGCGTATTCTGCGCGAGGGACAGGCGGGGCGCAGCGAGGCTGCCTACCGCTGCGGCAGTTCCGGTGGCCAACAGGTCACGACGCTTCATCAGGATGGCTTCCCCATGGTTCTCAATGCCTGGACTAGCACATACCGGGCCAAGGCTTCGGCTGAAACTGTCGCTTGAAATGCGGTTGGGGCCAAGGGGTGATCGACGTGGGCCGGGCGGAGGAGGCGCCGGGCTAACGGGAGCGGCTGTTCACATCGGGTTACGGGGGCGGACCGGTCATCCCGCGAAGAGGCTAATTGCGGATGGCATGGCCGCTCGTTCCGGTCGACGGCTTGGCGCCGGGTTCGTGCAGGCGCTTGAACGGTTTGTCAGTGTTCTTGATTCGTTCCCACGGCCTGCCGTATGGTCCTGTCCATGCCCATCGATCTGCCGCTGTTCCCCGAGCTCGCCGGGAGTTCCTTGTTCAAGCCGGCATCAGCCGAGCGCGTCCAGGCCGTGCTTGCGGCGGCCATCGCAACGGGACAGGCCGGCTATATGACGCGATCGGGGGAGTTGTTGCTTGCGGGGCTCTGCGCCCGGTTCATCGCAGAGCGGCTGGATGCGGCGGGGCTGGTCGTCGTTGAGCTCGACGGGCCGTAGGCGGTGTCGCACGGCTTCCCAGCCAGTCTGCTGCTGGACCCGTCGGGGCGCAGGTCGTGCTGGTCCGGGATCAGGGGTGGGATCCATTCGGGTCGGGCGTTACCAGCCATAGCCGGGCCAGCCGTAATGCTGGTGCAGGCGCTGTTCGTATATCCGCTCGACGATTTCGACGGGATCCCAGGGCGGGCTGGACTTTACCTGGTCTCGCGTGACGTTGAGGCGGACCTGGTTGCCGCTCCAGTCGATCGAGTCGATGGCATAGGGCGCGATGAGGACGTGCGCGCCGGGCCACCAGTTACGGGTATCGACGATCAGGTAGCGGATGGCCCAGGTGACGTCGTCGACCAGGAAGTTTTCGACATGGCCGATATCGCCGTCGGTTGCGTGGATGTGGTAGCCGCGGACGGCGGTCATGCTGCGCAGATGGGGGTCGCCGTCGTCGGAGCCGCGTTGCAGCGTGTCCGTATCGACGGCCGGGGCCGGTGCGAAGTAGGGCATGCCGATTCCGCTGGTTCCGATCGCGGTCAGGCCGCCGCTGTAATAGTCGGGGCCCCAGTATGGGTCCCAGCCATAGTAGTTGTAGACGTGGTTCTGCATCTGCATCGAGACTGGCTGGTCCTGCTGGATGTCGGGGCTGGCCTCGATCTGTGCCTTTGTGAGGTCGACGGGCAGGTGCTGGCGTTCGTGGTCCGGCAGGCCGATCGCCGAGGGATGGACGAGTACCTGGCGGTCGGTGAGCCAGTGGCCGGTATCAATTACGAGCCAGCGGATTTTCCAGGTGGCGTCGTCGAACAGGAAGGTCTTCACGGTGCCGATGTGGCCGTCAGTCGCCTGGATGGCATAGCCTTTCAGAACCGAGCCTACGATGAGCATGGGAATATCCTTTGCGAAACGCGGGCCTTCGGGAAAGGCGGCTTTTTGGAAATTACGGCGGGGAAGAAGGTCTCGGGATGGCCGGGGCCGCTCACGCGGCGATTGCCGGGCTTATGGACATATCTGCCGGGCCCAGGCGGAACACGCGGTCGCTTGTCTCCGAGAGAACACCTGCTGTCTTGCAGGGAGGCTGGGGATCAGGTGCTTGACGGTGCCGACATGCTCATCGATGCCGTGGGGGATGGGACCGTCGCCGGAGCCGGAGACGACACGGCCGACACCGCATATCTCGATTGCGGCCCGGACGCCGATCGGGTTGAGACCCATGCGGTCCAGGAGGATGTTGGCCGCGAGCTTGGGTCCGATTGGATGGCGGTGGGTGTGGACGATGGCGCGCTGGTTTGTTGCGCTTGTTCGGGTCATGCCGGGTCTCCCTGCGGGTGAGTGGCGACTGGGTTTACGGTAGGATGGTGGAACGGTACGGAGCAGGCTCGGAAAGTACGCACGGTCCGGAGGGGGCTGGTGAGCGGTTTCGCGGGGTGAGTAGTTTCCGAGCCTGCCGGAGGGGCAGCGACGCCCATAGCGTCGCAGGCACTACCCCCCTTCCCTGCCATTGCGTGTTTGATGACCGATCAAGGCCTGGTTCCCGTGCCGAACGACAAGGCTGCGCCGCTTCCTGGTCCCACCGGGCGACGGGTTTGGCCGGCCTTTGCCTTGGCCGCGT
>JAYVEG010000096.1:0-5306 GCA_043748985.1 Rhodospirillales bacterium | reverse complement strand
CGTAGTCGCCCAGGGCGTGGTTGAAGATGCTTGGGTAGTGGACCCAGCGGAGCGAGCCGATGTCGTTGTGGGGGACGTGGCCGAGGCGTTTCGTGACGGCGGGTAGGCCATTGGGGGTTGTGGAGACGGCGCCGTTGGTAAAGGGGAGCCTTGTTGCGCGGTAGTCGGGGCCTTCTGCGATATGGGAGGGGACACCGTCGGCCTCCATACGGTTCCAGAAGGCGCTGATGAGCGCGTTGTCCTTGGGGTTACGGAAGTCGTAGATGTCGAGGAAGTACTTCATCAGGGGGCGATGCTCGGCGGCGCAGTGGTAGCACTCGCGGCTGTTCTCCATCATCAGCTTCCAGTTGCCCTGGACAACTATCTTTTCTTCGTAGGCGACTTTGGCGGTGCCCAGATCGTGGGGTGCGAGGAGTGGCTCCATGGCGTCGGCGTAGGGGGCGATGTCGGGCGCCTGGTCGGCGAGGCAGACGAAGATGGTGCCGCCGACGACGCGGACGTGGAGCGGCTTCAGGCCGTGCTGGGACTTATCGAAGGTGTCGGGCATGTAGGCGGCCCAGGCGAGGCTGCCATCGAGGCGGTAGGTCCAGCGGTGATAAGGGCAGACGAGGCCCTTGGTAGTGCCGCATTCGGCGTCGAGCACCTTCGAGCCGCGGTGGCGGCAGGAATTGTGGAACCCCCTCACCTGCCCTTCCTGGTCGCGGAGCACGATGATGGGGGATTGGCCGATGTCGAGGGTGATGTATTGGCCCGGCGCTGCTACCTCTCCTGCGGCGCCGACGCAGATCCACTCGCGGTGCCATATGGCGTCCATGTCCATCTCGAACACGGCCGGGTCGGTGTAGAGGGTGCGGGGCAGGCTGTGGTCGCGGGGGCGGGTGCGGAGGAGATGGAGGATGTCGGCGGAGCCGGTCATTGGATTTTCCCAGGTTCGGGTGGCGGGAAGACGGGCGGAACGAGCGCCAATTCGGTGACGGGAATATGGCACAGGATGCGGTGGCCGTCGGGCGAAATCCGCTTGGGCGGGGGGTCCGTGTCGCAGACCTGGCCGATGCGGCGGGGGCAGCGGGTGTGGAAGGGGCAGCCGCGCGGGGGGGGGGCCAGGGCGCTCGGGAGGTCGCCTTGCAGGACGATGCGGCGGCCGGAGGCTCGGGCAGCCGGGACAGCCGGGAGGAGCGCCTCGGTGTAGGGGTGGTAGGGGGGCGCGAAGACCTGGTCTGCGGAGCCGGCTTCGACGACGCGGCCGAGGTACATGACGACGACGTCGTCGGCGACGGCGCGGGTCAAGCCCGGGCGTGACGAGTTTCAGAGGTGGGAGGGTTGGCGCCGCGGGGGACAGACCGGTGCGGGTTGCGCGAATCCTCGACCGACGTCCTTCCAAGGGAGAGGGTTTTTTCATTGGTCCACCGGGCGTTCTCGGAGGCCGTCGGCGAGGAGGTTGAAGCTAGGACCAGGGAGGAGACGGCTAGGCATGGGGCGACGACCATGTGGGGGAAGACTAGGGCAAATTGGCGGGTGTCGTTGATCATGCCGCCCCAGTCAGGGTCGGATGGGGGGAGGCCCAGGCCGAGAAAGCCGAGGGTGCCGATTATGATGGTGACCTATCCGAGGCGGAGGCAGGCGTCGACGACGAGGGGGGCGGCGACGTTGGGGAGGATCTCGATGGCCATGATCCAGAGGGCGGTTTCGCCGCGGAGTTGGGCAGCGGCGACGTAGACCCGGCCGCGCCGCTATCGGACCAGGCCGCGGGTGAGGCGCATGACGGCGGGGCTGGAGGATGCCGCGAAGGGTTGCCGCGCGGATGTAGGGGGCGGTCATGATTTCGGCCATGGAGGTGCGGGTGATGCGGGCGACCTAGCCGACGTCGTAGAGGACGAGGACGAGGACGGGCATCACCAACTCTTTCCAGGAGAAGCCGTCGATGCCGCTGCTGGTGCCGGGGAGCCAGCCGAGGCCGTAGACGAGGATGGCGGAGGCCAGGACGGTGCTGGCGAAGGGGGGGATGGAGGCGGTGACGACGCAGAATGCGGAGACGGCGCGGTCGATGGGGCTGCGCTCGCGCATGCCGGCGAGGACGCCGAGGGCGAGGGCGAGCGGGACGAGGACGGCGAAGAAGCAGGCGGCGAGGATGGCGGTGTTGGCGAGGCGGTCGAGGACGATGGTCGCGACATTGCCGCGGAGGAGGCGGAACTGGCCCCAGTCGCCGGTGACGAAGTGGCCGAGCCAGAGGCCGTAGCGGAGGATGGCGGGCTGGTCGTAGCCGTTGGCGGTGAGCCAGTTGGTGCGTTGCTCGGGGGTGGCGTAGGCGCCGAGAGCGGAGATGGCGACATCGCCTGGAAGGAGTTCGAACAGCAGGAACAGCAGGAGGGAGGCGGCCAGCATGCTGGCGGCCATGAAGGTCAGGCGGCGGAGGATGGTGGTCAGGTCAGGCTATCGTTCGTTTGGGGATCTCGGTGTCGAAGCCGTTGGGGAAGCCGGCCTCGGCGAGGAGGGCGCGGGCTCGGGC
Organism: Rhodospirillales bacterium; assembly: GCA_043748985.1. Taxonomy (GTDB): domain Bacteria; phylum Pseudomonadota; class Alphaproteobacteria; order Acetobacterales; family Acetobacteraceae; genus JBBROS01. The sequence continues at coordinate 2,800 of JAYVEG010000096.1, read as the reverse complement.
CGGGTCGGGCTTGAAGGGGGGCATGGCGTGGTAGTCTGAGGTAGGGGATCATCTGCATGGGACTCTCCTGTTCGTTTGGAGTGCAGAACACCACACGGCGCGCGCCACGAACAATTATGGATCTGGTTGCCGTATTCCCGCCCAGCCCCCTCCCCGAGGGAGAGGGCTTTTGATCAGTGCTTCAGGAGGATGTCTTTTGCCTGGTTAACGCGGGAGGCGAGCCAGTCGGTGCCGCCGCTGTCGGGGTGGACGACACGCATGAGGCGGACCCAGGAGGCGCGGATGTCGCTCTCGGAGGGGTTCGGGGGGAGGCCGAGGACGGCGAGGGCTTCGGGGCGGCCCATCTTGGGGGCGAAGGCGGCGGGGGCGCGGGTGCGGTGCTTCTGCCAGTATTCCCAGACCAGGGGGCCGAGCAGGACAAGGCCGTAGAGGGCGGCCGCACCCTTGCCGGTTAGGAACAGGAGTGCGACCAGGCTGAGGCCGGCCAGGGCTGCGACCCAGGACAGCAGGGCTTTCACCGAGCCGACCGGGGCGCGCGCGAAGGCGCTGGCGCCCCAGAGCAGGACCGCGAGTGCGGCGAGGCCGAGGGCGAGGGCGATCAGGCGGAGACCGCTTGGCTTTGTGCTGCGTCTTGCGCCTGAAGCTGCGCCTCCTGGGCGGCGACGGCGGCGACGTTGACGATGCCGCGTGCGGTGACGCTGGGGACGAGGACGTGCATGGGCTTGCTCATGCCGAGCAGGATAGGGCCGATGGGGAGGCCGTCGGCGACGGCTTTGACCAGGTTGAAGGCGATGTTGGCGGCGTCGAGCGTGGGCATGATGAGCAGGTTGGCGACGCCGTCGAGGCGGCTGTCGCCGACCATGCGTTCGCGCAGGCTGGGGACGAGGGCGGCGTCGGGGTGCATCTCGCCGTCGACTTCGAGCTCTGGCGCCTGGTCGCGGACCAGGGCCAGGGCGCGGCGCATTTTGCGGGCGCTGTCGCTGTTGCTGGTGCCGAAGCTGGAGTGGGAGAGGAGGGCGACCTTGGGGACGACGCCGAAGTTGCGGACGGCGTCGGCGGCGAGGATGGTCATCTCGGCGATCTCCTCGGCGGAGGGATCGACGTTGACGTGGGTGTCGCAGACGAAAATGTTGCCGGCGCCGGCGATGAGGGCGGAGAGGGCGTAGATGCGGCTGACTTCCGGGCGTTTCGGGATGATTGGGAGCATGTAGGTCATGTGCCGCCACCAGTCGCCGGTGCCGCCGCAGATGGCGGCGTCGACCTGGCCGGATTGCAGGAGCATGGCGGTGGCGACGGTGGTGCGGCGCGTGAGGCGCCTGGCTGCGGCGTCGGGGGGGACGCCGCGGCGGGCGACGAGGTGCTGGTAGGTCTGGACGAGGGGATCGAAGACGGCGCGGTCATCCTCGGGGTCGAGGATCTGGACGGTGTCGCCGAGCTTGAGGCGGAGGCCCATGGCCTTGACCTGCTTGTGGATCTCGTCGCGGCGGCCGATGAGGATGGGTTGGGCGATGCCGTCGTCGACGATGGTCTGGACAGCGCGGAGGACGCGCTCGTCGGCGCCTTCTCCGAAGGCGATGCGCTGGAGGTCCTTCTTGGCGGCCTCCATGACGGGGCGCATGAGTTGGCCGGAGCGGAAGACGAATTTTTCGAGGTCGCGGCGGTAGGCGGCGAAATCCTGGATGGGGCGTGTTGCGACGCCTGATGCCATCGCGGCGCGGGCGACGGCGGGGGCGATCTGGAGGATGAGGCGCGGGTCGAAGGGTTTCGGGATGATGTATTCGGGGCCGAAGACGGGGGCGGCGCCGCCGTATGCGGCCGCGACGACTTCGCTGGCCTCCACGCGGGCGAGTTCGGCGGTGGCTTCGACGGCGGCGACCTTCATGGCTTCGTTGATGGTGGTGGCGCCGACGTCGAGCGCGCCGCGGAAGATGAAGGGGAAGCAGAGGACGTTGTTGACCTGGTTGGGGTAGTCGGTGCGGCCGGTGGCGACGATGGCGTCGGGGCGGGCGGCGTGGACCAGCTCGGGCAGGATTTCGGGGTCGGGGTTGGCGAGCGCTAGGATGAGGGGTTTTTCGGCGAGGAGGGGAAGCCATTCGGGCTTGAGAACGCGGGGGGCGGAGAGGCCCAGGAAGATGTCTGCGCCTTCGAGGACGTCGCCGAGGGCGCGGGCGTCGGTCTTGCGGGCGTAGCGGGCCATGTTGGGGGGCATGTTGGGCTCGCGGCCCTCATAGACGACGCCCTTGATGTCGGTGAGGGTCACGTTGTCGACGGGGAGGCCCATGGTGACGAGGAGGTCGACGCAGGCGAGGGCTGCGGCGCCGGCGCCGGAGGTGACGAGGCGAACCTGGTCGAGGCGCTTGCCCTGAAGGACGAGGCCGTTGCGGATGGCGGCGGCGACGATGATGGCGGTGCCGTGCTGGTCGTCGTGGAAGACGGGGATCTTCATGGTTTCGCGCAGGCGGCGCTCGATCTCGAAGCACTCGGGGGCCTTGATGTCTTCGAGGTTGATGGCGCCGAAGGTGGGTTCGAGGGCGGCGACGACGCTGACGAAGAGGTCGGGGTCTTCGGCGTCGACCTCGATGTCGAAGACGTCGATGCCGGCGAACTTCTTGAAGAGGACGGCCTTGCCCTCCATGACGGGCTTGCCGGCGAGGGCGCCGATGTTGCCGAGGCCGAGGACGGCGGTGCCGTTGCTGATGACGCCGACGAGGTTGCCGCGGGCGGTGTAGTCCCGCGCGGTGTCGGGGTTGGCCTGAATTTCGAGGCAGGCTGCGGCGACTCCGGGGGAGTAGGCGAGTGA
>JAYVEG010000095.1:0-15891 GCA_043748985.1 Rhodospirillales bacterium | reverse complement strand
CTTTGGGTCTCGTCGGATGCCGCCGAGGAAGCGGGGGGCGCGGCCGAGGAAGCTGGTGCAGACGCGGCCGAGGATGGCGGCGGTGCGGTCGGCAGCGGCGGGGCTGCTGGCCTGGTTGACGACGAGGCGGACGTCGCCTTCGGGTCGGTCGGCGGCGTGGAGCTTGAGTGTGACATAGGCGTCGGTCATGGAGGTGGGTTCGTCGGTGGCGAGGACGAGGAGGGTGTCGGCCCAGGCGGCGGTGTGGCGGACGCCGCCCTCGAGACCGGCGCCGAGGTCGAGGAGGACGTGGTCGTAGCGGGCGCCGTTTGTGGCGAGCAGGCCGAGAACACGCTCGAGCGTGGCGGGGACCATGGCGGCGAGGGCGCCGGAGCCGCTGCAGCCTGGGAGAATGTCGAACCCGGCGTCGATGGAGTGGATTGCAGCTTCGAAGGGGATTTTCCCGGCGAGGACATGGCCTAGGTCGAACTTGGGGGCGATGCCGAGCTGGATGTCGACGTTGGCGAGGCCGAAATCGGCGTCGAACAGGAGCACACGGCGGCCGAGGCGGGCGAGGGCGTGGGCGAGGGTGATGGCGAACCAGGTTTTTCCGACGCCACCCTTGCCGGAGGCGATTGCGATGAAGCGGGGCATCAAGCGGCCTTTCGGGTGGCGGGGGTGCTGAGCCTGGTTGCGAGGAGGGCTGGGGTGGCGGGCACGAGGCCGTCGGCGGCGCCGGGTCCGATGCCGGCCTCGGCGAGGGGGAGGAGGGTTGCGGCGGCGAGGACGGCGCCGAGGCGGCGGGTGACGTCGAGGCGGGTTGCGACGAGGTGGGTGGCGCCGGCGGCGGCGAAGGCGGCGGTGGTATCGGCGGCCTCGGCGGGGTCCAGGCCTGCAGGGAGGACGAGGGCGATTCTGGCGCCGGCGGCGGCGGCGATGGTGGCGATGGCGGCCTGGGCGGTGGGGGAGAAGGGGTCGATGCCGGGGGCGTCGATGAGGACGGGGGCGCCTGGTTCGCGGCGGGCGAGGGCGTGGGCGATGCCGATGGGGTCGGGTGCGACGATGAGGACGAGGCCGAGGAGTCGGGTGAAGGCGGCGAGCTGCTCGGCAGCGCCGGCGCGGTCGCCGTCGGCGGAGATGACCAGGGGTGGGGTGCCCTGGAGGACCAGCCGGGTGGCGAGGCGGGCGGTGGTCAGGGTTTTTCCGGCGCCGGGGGGGCCGGCGAGGAGGACGGGGGGCGCACCGGGGGCGAGGTCGAGCGGGGCGAAGCGGATGTGGCGGGTTAGGGCCGTCTCGATGGGGCCTTGGGCGAGGTGGGCAGCCAGGGGAGGCGGGACGGCGTGCCAGCGGAGGGCGTCGATTGTGGTTGGGTCGGAGGTGTCGAGGGGTATTGGTTGTTGGGCGGCTTCGAGGGCTGCGGTGAGTTCGACGCCGGTGCCGACGCGGCGGGTGGCGAGGATGAGCGCGTCTTCGCCGAGTTCGGCCCGGACCTGCGCCATGGCGGCGGCCACGTTGGGGGCACGGAAGAGTTTCAGCCGCATGGGAATGATTTTAGCGGGGATTTGGTTTCGGAAGGTTTAACGGAGGGTTTTGTGGGGCGGGACGCTCATCCAACCCTGTCTTGCAGGTGGGACAGGGCTTTGAGCGTGAGACGTTTGCCCGCCCTTCAGCCAGGGGAGCGGGCTTTTTGCGGGTTATTCGCCGGAGAGTTCTCTGCGGCGTTTTTCGAGTTCTTCGCTGTAGCGGCGGAGGGCGTATTGCTCGGTGAGGACGCCGATGACGCGCATGGTTTCGGCGCTGTCGACGACGGCGAGGGCGTCGCTTTCGGCGGCCTCGAACATCTGGACGGCTTCCTTGATGCTCATTTGCGGGAGGAGGACGGTTTTGCGGTGGTGGACGATTTCGGCGAGTTTTTCGACGCCTTCCGGGGCGGCGTGGGCTTCGCTGGTGGCGAGGATGCCGGCGTAGCGGTCGGCCTGGTCGGTGGCGACGACTCGGGCGACGCTGCCGAGGGCGAAGCTGCGGCGGAAGGTTTCGAGAGACATGTCGAGGGGGACGCGACGGAATTCGCGTCGCATCATGCGGCCGACGGTGAGGTTCCGCATCCAGCCGATGTCGACGGCGGAGCGGATGGCCTCGCCGCGGAGGTGGAAGCGCCAGGTTGCGAAGCTGTAGCCGAAGGTGCGGCGGACGGTGATGGCGCTGACGACGCTGGCGGTGAGGACGGCGACGGTCATGGGAAGTGAGCCGGTGCTCTCGAGGGCGAGGAGGGCCATGGTGAGGGGGCCGCCGACGACGGCGGTTGCCAGCGCGCTCATGCCGACGAGGGCGCAGATGACGGCGGGGAGGGCCTGGACGACGGTGACGAGGGCGAGGAGGCCGGCGAAGAGCTTGCCGAGGAGTGCGCCGAGGAAGAGTGAGGCGAAGAAGAGGCCACCGCGGAAGCCGGAGCCGATGCTGATGGCCGATGCGACGGATTTCAGCACGATGAGGACGGCGATGTGGGTGAGGCTGTAGGGGGCGTCGAGCGCGATCTTCATGGCGCTGTGGCCGGAGGAGAGGACGGCGGGGGAGACGAGGGCGATGGCGCCGACGGCGAGGCCGCCGAGGGCGGGGCGAAGCCAGCCGGGGACCTGGCTGCGGCGGAAGATTTCCTCGACCAGGGTTACGCCGCGCATGATTGCGATGCCGCCGAGTGCTGCGAGCATGCCGAGGGCGAGGATGGGGACGTAATCGATGGCCTCGATGGTGGAGGGGACGCGGATATCGAACTCGCTGCCGCCACCGATGAGGATGCGCATGACGGAGACGGCGCAGACGGCGGACATGACGACGGGGGCGAGGGTTGCGAGGGAGTAGGTGCCGATGACGAGTTCGAAGGCGTAGAAGGCGCCGGTGAGGGGCGTGTTGAAGGCGGCTGCGATGGCGCCTGCCGCCCCGCAGCCGACGAGGAGGCGGAGGTCGTTGCGGCGGAGGCGGAAGGCGAAGCCGAGGCGGGATGCCAGGGCGGAGCCGATCTGGGTATAGCCGGCCTCGAGGCCCACGGAGGCGCCGACGCCGTTGGACCAGACGGTCTGGGCGACGACGATGAGGCTGTCCTTGAGGGATAGGCGGCCGCCGTAGAGGGCATTGGCCTCGATGGGGTCGACGACGCGGGTGGGGCGCCAGCGGTTCAGGGCCCAGCCGGCGGCGCCGAGGATGGCGCCGCCGATGGTGGGGACGGCGAGGGCTCGTCTCCAGTCGAGGGTGAGCATGGCGGAGAGGTATTCGCCACTGGCGAGACCGAAGAAGAAGCGGTGCATGAGCTGCGCGAACTCGCCCATGGCGACGACGATGAGGCCGGAGAGGATGCCGACTGCGGCTGCGAGGACGACGAGCCAGATCTCGTCGGCGCGGACCATGGAGCGCAGCGCCTGGGGGGCCTGTGCGAAGGCGTCGGTGATTTTGGCGGTGAACTTGCCGGTGATCCGGGCTGTGACGCCGGGTGGGGTGGCTGGGGTCTCGGCGGACATGTTGGGTGTCCCTGGGTCGGGCGGGATGCTGCTCAGGGAGGGAGGCGACATGGCGGGTTGGCCGGTTTGGAGGGTAGCCCCTTTCATGCATCCGGCGGGGCCTGGGATCAATGCGGTGATACGGGAATAGCGTGAATTAAGTGTAACGCTGGCGCGCGTGGGGTTTTTGCCGGGTCTTTAGGTGGTGTGATTGTCGTGGCAGGGCTTGTTCTTGCGGACTGGCGTTTTCTTGCGGCCTGGCGTTTTCTTGCGGACTGGCGTTTTCTTGCGGACTGGCGTTGACGGCCGGGTCAAGCCTGACCGTGACGGATTCTTTTGGGCTTGGGTGGTGGAGTTCAGGCGCGGTCGGCGCGTGTGGATTCGAGGTCGTCGTCGATGAAGGCTTTCACGAGGACTTCGAGGGGTTCGTGGGGGGAGAAGCCGAGGGTCTGGGCGCGATGGGGGGCGAAGGCGGCGGGCCAGCCGCCGACGATGGCGGCGATGGCCGGGTCGGGTTGACGCCGGATGAGGGCGGAGGCGCCGGGGGCAACGCGGTCCAGGGCGGCGAGCATGTCGGCGACGGGGACGCTGAGGCCCGGGGGGTTGATGCCGCGGTCGGGGCCCATGGCGGCGGTGTCCATGGCGGCGGCGTGGAGCAGCCAGTCGACGGCGCGGCGGGGGCTGCAGATCCAGACCTTGAAGTCGTCGGGGACGGGGAGTTCGGCGGTGAGGCCGAGGAGGGGTTCGCGGAGGATGCCGCTGACGAAGCTGCTGGCGGCCTTGTTGGGGCGGCCGGGGCGGATGACGACGGTGGGGAGGCGGATGCAGACGGCGTCGAGGAAGCCGCGGCGGGTGGCGTCGGATAGGAAGAGTTCGGCGGCGGCTTTTTGGGCGCCGTATGAGTTGGTGGGGAGCTGGCGGGCGTCGTCTGGGAGGATGGCGGATTGGCCGCCGCCGAAGCTGGCGACGGAGCTGGTGAAGACGACGCGGGGCGGTGCGGGGAGGGCGCGGCAGGCGTCGATGACGGCGTCGGTGCCGCGGACATTGACGTTGCGGCCGAGTTCGTAGTCGGCCTCGGCGGCGGCGCTGACGACGGCGGCGAGGTGGAAGACCACGTCGGTTTGCTGGGGGATGGCGCCTTGGGGGAGGCAGGCGATGTCTCCGCCGAGAGTGTGGACGGGGAAGGGGGCGTCCAGCGGCGGGGGCGGGTTGAGGTCGAAGAGGGTGAGGCTTTCGATGTTGCGGCCGCCGAGGGTGGCGTCCTGGGCGAGGCGGGTGGCGACCTTGCGGCCGAGGAAACCGGCTGCGCCGAGTATGGTGATGTGCATGGCTGATCTCCGATGCGTCGTTGCCGGCAGGACTATCGCCGCGGGCGGGGTTCGGCAAATCTGGCTTCATGCCGTTCGATCAGGATTTTCGACTGTTCCTCAATCCGCGCCATGGAGTGCCGGGGATAGTGGCGTTGACTGCGGCCGGGTTCCGGCGGGCGCGTGCGGAGATTGTGTCGTGGGAGGGGTATGGGGCGACGCCGCTGGTTGGATTGGACGTGGCGGGCGTGGGCTCGGTGCATGTGAAGGACGAGGCGGGGCGGTTCGGGCTGGGGAGCTTCAAGGCGCTGGGCGGGGCGTATGCGGTTCGGGGGGTGGTACGGGCGGCGCTGGGGAAGGCGGTGACGGTGTGCTGTGCCACCGACGGCAATCACGGGCGGAGCGTGGCTTGGGGGGCAGCGCGGTTCGGGGCGGGGTGCCGGATTTTTGTCCATGAGGGGGTGAGTGCGGGGCGCGTGGAGGCCATTGCTCGGTATGGGGCGGTGGTGGAGCGGGCTGGGGCGACTTACGACGAGTCGGTGCGGTTTGCGGCGGCGGCGGCGGCGCGGGAGGGGTGGGTGGTCGTGTCCGACACGTCCTGGCCCGGGTACACCGAGATCCCTCGGGAGGTGATGCAGGGGTATCGGGTGATGGTGGATGAGGCGCTGGACCAGATGGGGGCGTTGGCCCCGACGCACGTGTTCATCCAGGGCGGGGTGGGGGGCGTTGCGGCGGCGGTGGCGGTGCATGTTCGCAGCCGGGTGCAGCCGACGCCGGTGCTGGTGGTGGTGGAGCCGGAGCAGGCCGCTTGTCTGCTGTTGAGTGCGGAGGCGGGTGAGATGCGGACGGCGCCGGGGGCGCTGGATACGATCATGGCGGGGCTGGCGTGCGGGGAGCCGAGCCTGTTGGCGTGGCAGGAGCTGGAGCGGTCGGCCAGCGCGTTCATGGCGATCCCGGATGCGGCGGCGGTGGATGGGATGCGGATGTTGGCCGGGGTGGGGGTGGTGTCCGGCGAGAGCGGGGCGGCGGGGATGGCTGGGCTGATGCTGGCAGCGGGGAATGCGGCGGCGCGGGGGGCGCTGGGACTGGACGGAGACAGCCGGGTGCTGGTGTTCAGCACGGAAGGGGCGACGGACCCGGCGATCTACGCGCGGTTGGTGGCGTGAGCAGGGACTCGAAGGTCGCGCCGCTGCCGCTGGTTCAGCTGGGGGTGGCGGTGGTGCTGCTGGGGGCGGCGTGGCCGGTGACGAAGGTGGCGCTGCTGGATGGGGCGTCGCCGTCGTGGTTCGCGTTCGGGCGGGCGTGCCTGTCGATGGTCGTGGCCGGGGGGGTGGTGGCGGCGACGCGGGGGTTACGGGTGCCGGGTCGGGCGGATTGGCCGGCGGTGCTGGCGATCGGGATGCTGCAGCTGGGTGGGTTCTTTGCGTTTGCGCATGCGGCGGTGGCGTGGGTGCCGGCGGGACGGACGGCGATCCTGTCGAATGCGACGCTGATCTGGACGGTGCCGATTGCGCTGCTGTTGACGGGGGAGGCGATTTCGGCGCGGCGGTGGGTGGCGACGGGGCTGGGGGCGGCGGGTGTCGCGGTGCTGGTGGGGCCTTGGGCGGTGGACTGGACGTCGGGGACGGCGTTGATCGGGAACGGATTTCTGCTGGGGGCGTCGCTGTGCTGGGCGGTGTCGATGACGATCGTGCGGCGGTACCCGGCGCGGCGGTCGATGTTCGAGCTGCTGCCGTGGACGTTCGCGGTGGCGAGCGTGATGCTGTTGCCGATGGCGGCGGTGCATGGGGGCGGGGTGTGGAGCGGGACGAGCCTGGTTTGCATCGGGTTCATCGGGCTGGTGATGGCGCCATTGGGGACGTGGTGCATCGTGGAGGCGACGCGGGCGCTGCCGCTGGTGGTGGCTTCGGTGGGGTTCCTGGCGGGGCCGGCGTTGGGGTTGCTGATCTCGGCGGCGTTCCTGGGGGAGGTGCTGACGGGGAGCGTATTGTTGGGGGCCGGGTTGATTTTGAGCGGGGCGGCGTTGGCGGCGGGGAGCGCGGGGCGATGATCCTTCGGACGGTCCGGATGGGGGAGGGGCGGCCCATCGTGCTGCTGCATGGGTTGTTCGGGGCCGCGAGCAATTGGGGGCGGGTGCAGCGGCGGCTGGCGGAGGGGCACTTGGTGATCGCGATGGATGCGCGGAACCATGGGGCGAGCCCGCATTCGGCTGTGTTCGACTATGCGACGATGGCGGCGGATGTAGCGGAGACGATGGCGGCGGAGGGGGTGGAGGCAGCCTGCGTGGTGGGCCATTCGATGGGCGGGAAGACGGCGATGCAGCTGGCGTTGACGGCGCCGGGGCGGGTCGAGCGGCTGCTGCTGGCCGATATCGCGCCGGTGCATTATCCGCCGCATTTCCGGGATATCGCGGCGGCGATGCTGTCGATTCCGCTGCTGCCGGGGCTGACGCGGGCGGAGGCGAATGCGGCTATAGAGGCCACCGCGGCGGACCCGGCGGTGCGCGGGTTCCTGTTGCAGAACCTGCGGTTCGGGGATCCGCCGGCGTGGCGGATCGGTCTTGCCGAGATTGCGGCGGGGTTGCCGGCGATCGAGCGGTGGGAGGGGGCGGGGGTTTATGACGGGCCGGTCCTGGTCCTGCGGGGGGAGCGGTCGGATTACGTATTGCCAGAACACCGGCCGTTGTTTCGGGCGTTGTTCCCGCGGGCGCGGTTCGCGAGTTTGCGGGATGCCGGGCACTGGCTGCATGCGGACGCGCCCGAGGCGTTCGTGGCGATGGTGCTGTCGTTTGCGGGGTGAGGCGACAGGAAGGGTATCGAAGCGTCAGGAAAGGTGATCCGACCCTGGTTAAGGCCGTTGTTGCGCGTAAAGTCACAGCTTCTGGAGGTCTTATCCGATGTCCAACGCTGATGCCTGGTTTCATGAGCAGATGGTGCGTCTTCAGGCCGGGCAGTCACAGGGGCAGTCACAGGGGCAGTCACAGGGGCGGGCGCGGGCGGAGGGTGCGGCGCGGCCGGTGCGGTTGGGCGGGACCGGGGTGGATAGCGGAAGCAGGCGGGCCGATATGACGCTGGCCAGCATGGCGTTGCTGGCGCTGGTGGGGGCGTTCACGGTGGAGGCGGCGCATGGCCCGATGCGGGCGAGTCAGCCGTTCGGTCTGGTGGCGCCGACGGCGGCGTTTCGGGCGGCCTCGATGCCGGCGGTGAATGGGCGGGCGTCCGCTACGCCGGTGCAGGATCGGAACGTGGTGGTGTTGTCGGGCGTGGGGATGCGCCGATGAGGTGTGGGATCAGGTGGATTGCTTGATCTTCTTGCCTTCGTCGGAGGCGCGCCAGAGGTAGAAGGCGGCGGTGCTGCGGTAAGGGGCCCAGGCGGCGCCGATTGCGGCGAGTTCTTTTGGCTTCGGTTGGGTCTCAAGCCCGTTCAGGCGTTTCCAGCCTTCGCGGACGCCGAAATCGTCGACGGGGAGTATGTCGGGGCGGCTGAGGGCGGAGATCAGGACCATCTCGACGGTCCAGCGGCCGACGCCACGAATGGTGACGAGGCGGGCGATGAGGGTGTCGTCGTCGAGTGATTCGGCCTCGGCGGCGGTAGGCACGACGCCGGCCTGAGCCTTTTCGCAGATGTCGCGGATGGCGGCGATCTTGGTGGCGGAGAAGCCGCAGGCGCGGAGCGCGCCTTCCTTGGCGGCGAGGATCTCGGCGGGTGCGGGGTGGCCTTCGCCTGGGAAGAGGGCGTGGAAGCGGCCGAGGATGGCGCGGGCGGCGTTGCCGTGTAGCTGCTGGTGGGCGATGGAGCGGATTAGGGCGTCGAAGGGCTCGCGCCGTGGCTCGGGCGGGGGTGGTGGCCCGATCCTGGCGATGAGGGCGCCGAAGGGGGCGTGGGTGGCGGCGAGGTGGTCCTGTGCGGCCTGCATGGGGCGCAATCCTGTCACGAGCGGTTGTGGCGTCGGGTGTGTTGTTAGGTCTTGCCAATCGGGGTGGAGAAGCGCCTAGACTGGAATTGGAAACGAACCTGGAAAGGTGCCCCGATGCGCCGGGTCAGTGCAGGCTACGAGAATGAGCAGGCTCAGGCAAACCGGGTGACGGGAAGCCTGGCGGGACTGGCGTTTGCGCTGCTTCTGGTTGTGGTGGGCCTGGTGCTCGTGCAACGGCTGGCGCGGAACGCGCATCTCGAGGACTGCCTGATGTCCGGGCGGATGAACTGCGATGCGCTGCTGACGCGCGGATCTTAGGGTCCGTGCGTTCCGCCTGATAGGCCGACCGTTGCGCCGAGGGGTGATGCATTTGCATCCTACAAGGTGCCAGTGGCTGGGCCTCCGGGGCCGGTTCGAGCAGTTTAGTTTTCTGGGACCAGTGCGTCCAGCGTGGCGAAGACGTCTGCCACTGGGATCACGTCGGCACATTTGATGGCCATGTCGTAGAGACTGGCGAAGTGTGGGGCTCTCGTAGCGGTCGGCTGTGGTTTCCGACGGCACGATGGTGCGGAAGCCGTGACTGAGGCTGTCGACTGCGCTGGCGCGGACGCAGCCGGAGGTGGAGCCGCCGGTGATGACGACCGTGTCGATGCGATGGAAGCGCAGCAGCGAGGGGAGGATGGTTTCGTGGACGCCGGAGGCCATGCGCTTGTTGATGAGGGTGTCGTTGGGGTCGATGGTCAGGCGGTCGTCGAGGGCTGCGCATCCGCGCGTGTGCCCCAGACGCTGCAATCGTCGCCGGAGGGGGAGTAGGCGACGTAGGTCCAGACGACGGGAAGGCCGTGGGCGCGGAAGGCTGCGGCGAGGCGGTCGATATGGGCGACCTGGTTTGGGTTTGTTGCATAGGCGGTGGGTAATTCGTCGGGCCGGGTATAGGCGTGTTGGACGTCGACGTTGAGCAGAGCGGGGCGACCGCCGAAGCCGAAGGGTCGGCGGGCGTGGGTGGCGCTGAGGGCTTGGAAGAGCTGGCATGCGGTGAGGTTAGACTGGTCCATGGATGGCTGCTCCTGGATGGGGGCTCTGACAATTCCTGAACAAACTTAAGATCGAACGACAAAGCGTGAAAGTTCATCGTCTGATCTGTCAAAAATTAACGCCATTCACGCGAGCGGTTTCTGCGCACGGTCGCTTGGCGGCCCTGTCACGTCCTGGTTGCAAGCGATTGCCGCGGCGTGGTTCGTTTGTCCCGGCAGGCCACGGTGCGGTGCAGGAGGACGCATGGGATCGGCCGTCGACATCGCCGGGGTTTGCCGGCCGGATCGCCTGCGGGGGGTTGCTGGCTTTGGTCGTCATCGACGCGCCTGAGTCGCGGGAGGCCCGGGGTGGGCTGGCGCGCACGAAAAGCATATCCGGCTACGGAATATGGCCGGATCGGCGACCGATCAGTTTTGACACTACGCGCAGCCCGGGGTCCAATCGAACGCGGCACTGATTGGCAGTTTCTACCAGGGCTGGGTCCCCCGGGAGGGCTGGCGTTATCCCTGGTTAAGTTGCCGTCCGGCTGCGGTGCGAGAATACTTTGCAATATCGCGTTCTCGACCGAGGCAGGCGCCAGGCTTTTGCCGGTGTTGTCGCTGAGAACGGGGTCGCGTCGGAGGTGCATCTTGGCGTGGTGGGTGCTGTTGGGCTCGAACCAACGACCCGCTGATTAAGAGTCAGCTGCTCTACCACCTGAGCTAAGCACCCGCCGCGATCGCCGGTCGGTGATGACCGGCGCGAGGCGGGCCGTATAGCAGCGTCCGGCGCGGATGCAAACCCTGTTTGGACATGTGGGATGGGTCGCACTTCGTAACCCTCTGTCACGGGCGGGCTTGGTAGAGCTTGTTCATGGACAACAGCGCTGCCATTGCCGCGATCCGGTTTGGATTGGGACGCACCCCGGGGCAGGGGGTCGGGACGGACCCGCAACGTTGGCTTTCGCAGCAATTGTCGGTGGCTGACCCGGGGCCGGCGGCGGCGTCGGTGACGGATTCGTTTACGGCGCTGCTATTCGACCAGCGGGCGCGTGGGGATACGAAGGCCGAGGCGGTGGCGGGGGCTGTGGCGGCGCGGGGGGAGGCCAGCCAGGCGCGGGGTCTGTTCCGGGCGGACACGATGGCGTTGCTGGACCAGGCGGTTTCCACGGCGACCCCGTTTCGCGAACGGCTGGTCTGGTTCTGGGCGAACCATTTCACGGTGAGCATACGGAAGGGTCAGATCGCGCCGTTGATCGGGGATTACGTGCGCTCGGCAATCCGGCCGCATGTGACGGGCCGGTTCACGGACATGCTGCTGGCGGTGATGCGGCACCCGGCGATGCTGCTTTATCTGGACAACGCGATTTCGGCGGGTCCGAGGAGCGTATTCGGGGGACGGCAGAACCGGGGGCTGAACGAGAATTTGGCGCGGGAGTGCCTGGAGCTTCACACGGTGGGTGGTGGGTATTCGCAGGCGGATGTGACGGAGTTCGCGCGGATCCTGACGGGGTGGTCGGTGGAGCGGCAACAGAACCCATTAGGGTATCGGTTCCGACCGGGCCTGGCGGAGCCCGGCGACAAGATGCTGATGGGGCGGTCCTATCCCGAGGGCGAGGAGGGGGGTTTGCTGGCGCTGCAGATGCTGGGGACGCATCCGGCGACTTATCGGCATTTGGCAACGAAGCTGGTGCAGCACTTTGTCGGCGATTTGCCGCCTGCGGATGCGGTGGGTCGGGTGGCGGCGGTGCTGCGCGACACGGGCGGCAATCTGGGGGCGGCGGCGCTGGAGGTGACGCGGTTGCCGGGTGCTTGGCAGCCGCTGACAAAGCTGCGGACGCCGCAGGATTATGTCGTCGCTACGTTCCGGGCGGCTGGTCTGCCGGCGGATAAGCGGCAGAACATGATGCAACTGGTGGGCGGGCTGGGGCAGGCGATGTTCAATGCGCCGCTGCCGAACGGCTGGGTGGACCAGGCGTCGGAATGGGCGGGGCCGGAGGCGCTGCTGCGGCGGGTGGATTGGGCATACGGGTTTGCCAACCGGCAGGACCTGCCGGAGCCCATGGAGTTGGCCGAGACGGCGCTGGGGCCGTTGCTGAGCGCCTCGACGGCGGCCGAGGTTCGGCGGGCCGGGTCGCGGCGGGATGCGATCACGTTGCTGCTGGCGTCACCCGAAATGCAAAGGCGTTGATGATGATGCACGAGAAGGATCGGTCATTGGTCAGCCGTCGGGGCGCGTTGCTGGGGCTGGGGGCGGCGATCAGTCTGGGGCGGGCGTCGCTGGCGATGGCGGCGGCGCCGGGGGAGCGGCGGCTGGTGGTGGTGATCCTGCGCGGGGCGCTCGATGGACTGGCGGCGGTGATCCCGTATGGGGACGCGGCGCTGGCGGGGCAGCGGGGGAGCCTGTTGCCGCCGGGGCCGGGGCAGGCGGGGGGGATGCTGGACCTGGGCGGGTTCTTTGCGCTGCATCCTGTGCTGGTTGGGATGCATGGGCTGTATCGGGCGGGGGAGTTGCTGCCGGTGCATGCGGTGGCGGGGCACGTGCGGACGCGCAGCCATTTCGAGGCGCAGGATTTGATGGAGAGCGGGGCGGACCAGCGGATGACGTCCGGGTGGCTGAACCGGGCCGTGCTGCGGATGGCGCGTGGGGCGGATACTGCGATGCCGATCTCGATCGGGATTTCGACGCCGCTGTTGTTGCGGGGGCCGGCGGCGGTGGGGGCGTATGCGCCGCAGAGTTTTGCGCAGCCGCAGCCGGATTTGTATGCGCGGCTGGTGGCGATGCATGGGGCGGATCCGGTGACGGGGCCGGCGTTGAGGCAGGGGCTGGCGGAGCGTGGGTTCACGGCGTCACAGCTCCGTGAGGCGATGGCAGGGCACCAGCCGGATGCGCCGGGGGGCAACCGGTATGGGTTCGCAACCCTGGCGGGGACGGCAGGGCGGCTGATGGCGGCAGCGAACGGGCCGCGGATCGCTGCGATGGAACTGGGCGGGTGGGATACGCATGCGGGGCAGGCCGGGCGGTTGACGGCGCCGTTGCGGCAGCTGGATGACGGATTGGTGGCATTGCGGGACGGGCTGGGTGAGGCGTGGGGGCGCACGGCGGTGCTGGTGATGACGGAGTTCGGGCGGACGGTGCACGTGAACGGCACGGGGGGCACGGACCATGGGACGGGGACGGTCGCGTTCCTGGCGGGCGGTGCCGTTGCGGGGGGGCGGGTGCGGGCGGATTGGCCGGGGCTGTCGGATGGGAAGCTGTTCGAGAACCGCGATCTGCAGCCGAGCCTGGATCTGCGTGCGTTGGCGAAGGGTCTGCTGGCGGCGCATCTGGGGCTGGACCAGGCGGGGCTGCTGGCGGCGTTTCCGGGGAGCGAGGGGGTGGCGCCGGCGACAGGGTTGGTGCGGGTTTAGGGGCGGCGCTCAGGCTGCTGCGGGTTCAGCCCAGTTGGTCCGCCGGGCTATGCAGGTCGTGGCGGGGACGACGAGCATCAGGCCGCCGGCCACGGTGACCGGGACGACTGCGGCGGCCTGGATGATGGAGGGGGCGGACAAAAGGGCCACGAGTGTGCTGGCGCTGTTCATGGCCATGAAGGCGCGCATTGCGGCGGCGCGATCGGCGGGTCGAGGCGGGTTTGGCGTAGGACGGCCATTGGGATGTCCTTCATCGGGCCGCCGAAGGCGCTGAAGGCGGCGGCGGCGGCGGCGGCGAGGACAAGGGCGAGGGTGGGGAACAGCCGGAGTGTGGGTGCGGAGGCGATGACGTCGAGGGCGTCGATGGTGAAGAAGTGCATCACCGGAATGACGCCGGCGAGCAGGCCGACTAGTTCGAGACCGCGCAGGTGGGCGCTACGCTCGGTGGTGTCTAGCAGGCCGTTCGAGGCTGGGAGCGGGGGGGGGGTGCCCGGCCCAGAGCAGCGCGGTCGGAGGGCTGCGGAGGGGGTGGAAGACACGCAAGGGCGGATTTTATAAGAACAATTCTCAATTAGATCCGCGTGAGCGGTGTCTTGGGGCAAGCGGGGCGTCACGGTCCGACATTGTGCGGATTGAAGTCATGGCAGAAGATAGTCGCTGGGCGGTAGGCGCTGGACGATGATGGGCGATTGATTCCGATGACGTTTTTTCGATGATACGGCCGTGGCCGATCCGGGTGGCTGCCGGGCACCCGCGAACGGTGGCGGCGTTGGCGACCGCGCTGGTGGCGTATGTCGTGCTGCCCTGGGGATTGGCGTCGTGGACGCGGGCGATCGTGGCCTGGGACATCGGAGCGGTGATGCTGTTGGTTTTGAGCGCGGTGCTGTTTGCGCGCGAGGGCAGCGATGCGGCGATGGCGGAGAACGCGATGGGGCAGTTGGAGGGGGAGTGGACCATGTTCTGGGTCACGCTCGCTGCCGTTGCGTTCAGTTTTGCGGCGCTGACGCAGGTTCTGCCGGAGGCGAAGTCTTTGCCGCCGGGTCAGCGTGGGTTGGCGGTGGGGCTGGTTTCGGCGACGCTGCTGCTGTCGTGGCTGGTGACGCACCTGGTGTTCGCTTACCGGTATGCGCATGAGTATTACACGATTTCGGCGGGGCGGACGAAGGTGGATGGGGGGCTGGAGTTTCCAGGCCACGAGCCGCCGGATTATTGGGACTTCGTTTATTTCTCGTTAGTTCTGGGCATGACGTTCCAGGTTTCGGACGTACAAATCACGACGCGGAAGTTCCGGCGGCTGGCGTCTCTGCACGGGCTGATCGGGTTCTTCTTCAACACCGTGATTGTGGCTTTGACGGTGAATATTGCTGCAGGGCTGATGGGGTAGAGCGTTCAGAAGTGGATGGCGTGCGGCGCCAGCATTCCGAGCAGGCCCAATGCGACGCCGCCGAGGCCGAGTAGGAGGCCGCCCACGGCCAGGAGCGGGACGGTGGTGATGATGGAGGCGGAGGCGATGACGATTGCGACCTGGAGCAGGGCGGCGCCGTATTCGTAGAGGTGGTATTTGGCCATGGAGGTTTCCCGGGCCTCCTCGATTTTGCGGGCTTTTTCGGCGAGTTGTTTCTTGCCGTCGCCGCCCTTGGGGTCGTCTTCCCAGCGGTTGGCGGTGTCACGCCAGGTTTTCTGCTGGGTGTCGATGACGGTGCGGGACGCCGGGTCGGCGGCGGGCTTAAGGAGTTCGGCCTGTTCGGCGGCGGTGCGGACGGTGGTCTGGCGAATGGTGCGGGCCTGGTAGAAGGCCCAGGCGTCGGTGGTTTCGACATTGTGGCTGATGGCTTCGGTCTGTGCGCTTTTGGCGCCGGTCTCGACGAGGGCGAGGCAGAGTGCGAGGACTGCGATGAGGAGGGCGACGCGCTTGTCTTCGCCGTGTCCGCTTTCGGCGTCGTTTCCACCGGTCATGCTGGGGTCCTCGCTCGAATTTGCATGGGAGTGGTGCCACGATCGCGCGCGTTAGGGAACATGCTTGCGCGGGTGGTTGCGCGGGAGGTTGCCGGGGGGAGGGGCAAAAGGCTAGGTTGGGTGGAGCGCGGGCGTAGCATAATGGTAATGCGGTAGCCTTCCAAGCTTCTGACGAGGGTTCGATTCCCTTCGCCCGCTCCAATTCTGTCGTCGTGCACCGAGACCCTCACCCAACCCTTTTCGGGAGGGAGAGGGCTTTTAGCGCAGCAGGATGTAATTGATGGTGATGGTGAAGGTGTAGCTGGGGGCCAATTCCGGGGGGAGCGGGTTGAGGCGGGCGCCGCGCCAGGTGGCGAGGGCGGCCATGTCGAGGAAGGGGGAGCCGGTGTGGCTCTTGAGGACCGCGTTGGTGACGCGGCCGCCGGCATCGACGGTGAGTTCCACGTCAGCGGAGCCATCTTCGCCGGCCTCCGCGGCCTGTCGGGGGTAGTAGCGGTGGTTCAGCCAGTAGGCCATGAGGCCGTCGCGCCAGTCGGCGCCGAGCTTGGCGGCGCGGTAGTCGAAATTCACATCGGAGCGGTTCGGACTTTTCGGGGTGCCCGGCGAGAGGTCGAGCGAACGGGAGGCGACGCTGCCACGGGGGGCGGTGATGCGGGGCGCGGCCAGGCGGGGCTGAGCCGGGTGGAAGTCGAGGTCGATGGGGTTGGAGAGCGTACCAAGCGGGGCTGCGGGCGGGGCGCTGCGGGGACGTGGCGGCGGCCTGGGTCGCGGCGGAGGGGGTGGCGGGGTGGGAAGGCGCAGTTCGGGCACGAGCGGGG
>JAYVEG010000094.1:0-15942 GCA_043748985.1 Rhodospirillales bacterium | reverse complement strand
ATCTGAGCGCCCTTAGCTCAGTTGGATAGAGCGGCGGCCTTCTAATCCGCATGTCGGGGGTTCGAATCCCTCAGGGCGCGCCATTCCCTCCAAAAACGAACGCCTTTGTCGTTGGTGTAATTCGAACGCGTGCCCAGGGGGCTTACATCACCAGCCCGGTCCAGACTGCCCAGGCGGCGATGCCAGCCAGGACCAGCGCGAGGCCGAGGCAGACAAGCGAAGCCTGCATTCCGCCGTCCATCACACTCGTCCACATCACATGCACGACGATCAGGCTCAGGCTCAAAACTTGTCCCATAATGGCAGCGTTGAAGGCACGGCGATTGCGTTTGACGCGCCGGGCCATGGCCGCATCCATGTTGGGGCCGCCGTGGTCGAGCACGCGCCCTAAGTCGTAGTTGACCCAAAGGAACACCAGCGCGGTCGCGAACAGCAGCAGATTGACGACATAGACCATGGCACGACGATAGCCCGGCCGGCAGCGGCGCACCACCGGCGGCTGGTCACTCCGACCCGGCGCGGCCCCACCGCTCGAGTGCGGCCTCCCCCTGACTGGTGAGGCTATAGACCCCGCGGGACACCCGGGCGAACCAGCCATAGACGTTGCGGTAGAGGATGGCGGTGGCGCGTGGCGTCTCGTTCGCCAGGGCCCGGGTTGGCAGCGGCCCGGCCTGTAGCCGTGCGGCACAGGCCAGTGCCTCCTGTCGGTACGCTGTGAGGATGGGGACACCGCGTGTGCCGCCCGGCGAGGGATCGCCATGGCGCTTTGCGTGCTCCCCGAGCAGTGCCGCGCGGCGTTTCAGGTTGGGGCGGGGGCGGTAGGGCGCGGGTTCGGCCAGAACCTGCACGTCGCCACGGGCCGGATGGACGGCCACCAAGCCGAAGCCCAGCATCTTGCAGAGCGTGCGAACCCGGCGGTCGCGGTCCTGCGCGCGGCGGCCGCGCTGCCGTTTGGCGGCCTGGATTGCCAGCCATACCTCGTCGGCGCAGGCCAGGCGATCGACGCCTTGCAGCACCAGTTCCAGGCTGAAGCCGAGTTTCAGCTCGGTGATGACGACGAGGTCCGGCTCACCCGGGCGGACGCCGACGACGTCGCAGCCGCCGATCTCGCCCTTCACGTCGAAGCCCCGGCTCACCAGGAAGCGCTTGATGGCGGGATACAGGTCCGACTCGGGCATGCCGCCGATCATAAAGCAAAATGCCCGGCCCTTGCGGGAGCGGGCCTTGCCAAGGCAGCAGTCGGGCGTCAGCCGAGGCGTTCGCCGTGCAGCACGACGTCGAGGCCCTCCATCTCCGCCTCGGCGCCGACGCGCAGGCCGATGACGAGATCGACGATCTCGAGCAGGATGAAGCTGGCGATCGCGCCGCGGATGACAGTCGCCAACACGACCCATACCTGCACCTTCAGCAGGGCGGCGCCACCGATGTAGACGCCCTCCGCATGGTCCATCGTCGCCGAAAGCGGGCCGTAGGCGAACACATCCGTCAGCAGGGTGCCGATGATACCGCCGACGCCGTGCACGCCGAAGGCGTCCAGACTGTCGTCATAATTCGGTGGTGCGCCTGGGTAAACTTGTCATGCGGCTGCAGTTGTCTCAACGACTTCCGGGCCAGGTTGGCTCGCTGTGGCGCAATTCGCGCATGGCGTAGCATTGCCACAATAAATACTTCAAAAAAAGCTTATGAATTATGAATATAATGTACTTTTCAGAGGCTCTTTGCTCATGGAGACTTGATCGTAAAAAAGAAGCCCGGCCTCATCACTGAGGCCGGGCCATTCTGTAGATGCGACGTGGTTAAGAGGAGTAATACATCTCGAACTCGACTGGGTGCGGCGTGTGCTCGAACTTATACACCTCGGTCCACTTCAGCTCGATGTAGGACTTGATCTGCTCCTCGCTGAACACGTCGCCGGCCAACAGGAACTCATGATCGGCCTCAAGCGCGCCCAGGGCCTCGCGCAGGCTGCCGCAGACGGTGGGGATGCCCTTCAGCTCCTCGGGCGGCAGGTCGTACAGGTCCTTGTCCATGGGATCGCCGGGGTGGATCTTGTTTTTGATCCCGTCGAGTCCGGCCATCAGCAGCGCCGAATAGGCGAGGTAAGGGTTCGCCGTCGCATCGGGGAACCGGACTTCGACCCGCTTGGCCTTCGGGCTGGTGGTGTAGGGGATGCGGCACGAAGCGGAACGGTTGCGGGCCGAATACGCCAGCAACACCGGCGCCTCGAACCCGGGGATCAACCGCTTGTAGCTGTTGGTGCTGGGGTTGGTGAAGGCGTTGCAGGCCTTGGCGTGCTTGATGATGCCGCCAATGAAGTAGATGCACATCTCCGACAGGTCCGCGTAGCCGTTGCCGGCGAAGGCGGGCTTGCCGTCTTTCCAGATGCTCAGATGGGTGTGCATGCCGCTGCCGTTGTCGCCATAGATCGGCTTCGGCATGAACGTCGCCGTCTTGCCGTAGCTGTGGGCGACGTTGTGCACGCAATACTTATAGATCTGCATCTGGTCGGCCATCTTCAGCAAGCTGCCGAACTTGGTGCCCAGCTCGTGCTGGCTCTGCGCCACCTCGTGGTGATGCTTCTCGATCGGCAGGCCCATCTCGCCCATGGTGCTCAGCATCTCGGCGCGCAGGTCGCTCTCGCTGTCCACCGGCGGCACGGGGAAGTAACCACCCTTGACGGAAGGGCGGTGGCCCATGTTGCCCTCGGGGTATTCCTTCATGTTGGCGCCGGGGCCTTCGATGCTCTCGATGAAGTGGCTGGCGAAGTTGGGGCCGGTGCCGAAGCGGACGCTGTCGAACACGAAGAACTCGGCTTCGGCACCGCACATCACGCTGTCGCCGACGCCGCTGGCGGCCACATAGGCCACGGCCTTCTTGGCGGTGCTGCGCGGGTCGCGCGCATAGGGCTGCCCGGTGCTTGGCTCGAAGATGTCGCAGAACAGGATGAGGCTGGGCTTTGCCGCGAACGGGTCCATGACGGCCGTCGATGGGTCCGGCATAAGGATCATGTCGCTCTCGTTGATCGCTTTCCAGCCGGCGATCGACGAGCCGTCGAACATGATCCCGTCCTTGAAGGCATCCTCGCCCATGGTCGAGATGTGCTGGGCGGTGTGCTGCCACTTGCCGCGGGGGTCGGTGAACCGCAGGTCCACGTATTCCACGCTGTTCTCATTGAACATCTCGAGGACCTTGGCGACCTCGGCGTCTCTATCGCTCATCCCGTCATAGCCCTTTCACGGCCAGGGTCCGCATGCTTCGGACCGTCGATTGAACCCCATTAGTCGTGGCGGACGCGTCCGGCAATCGTGATTCCGTGTCAGTTGATCGCCATCGTCAGATCGCGTCCTGCCCGCGTTCGCCAGTCCTGATCCGCACCACCTCGTCGATCGTGCTGACGAAGATCTTGCCATCGCCGATCCGCCCTGTTCGCGCGGCGTTCGTGATCGCCTCCACGGCCCGCTCGACCACGTCGTCGTCGCAGACGACCTCGATCTTCACCTTCGGCAGGAAATCCACCACGTATTCGGCGCCGCGATACAGTTCGGTATGGCCCTTCTGCCGCCCGAAGCCTTTCGCCTCCACCACCGTGATCCCCTGCAAACCCACTTCGTGCAGTGCCTCCTTCACCTCGTCCAGCTTGAAGGGCTTGATGACCGCTTCGATCTTTTTCATTCGCTCGCAGCCGGCGCAGACCGGCATCCTCCCGTTGACGTTGCCGCCCCATGGGTGGACGGACCGTAAGGTTTGCACGCGCGGTGCCACGCCGCAACGCTTGCAGTTCCGGGTCACCGGCCGGCCGCATCTGCCCAAACCTAAGGCACCGATTGATGCCGAAGCGCATCACCCCCATACTCTCCGATCAGTCCTGGAGTGCCCCCGTTGAAGCCCGTGAACACCCTGCTGTCCAACACCGGAACGACGATCTTCACCGTGATGTCGGCGCTGGCCACCCAGCACAAGGCCATCAACCTCGGTCAGGGCTTTCCGGACACGGACGGCCCGCCCGACGTGCTGCAGGCCGCCGCCGACGCGCTGTTCGATGGCCGTAACCAGTATCCGCCGCTGACCGGCGTGCCCGAGCTGCGCCAGGCCGTCGCCGCCGCCAACAAGCGCTTCTACGGCATCGACGCCGACCCAGGCACAGAGGTCGTGGTCACGTCCGGCGCCACCGAGGCCATCACCGCCTCGCTGATGGCGCTCATCAATCCCGGTGACGAGGTGGTGGTCATCGAGCCGCTGTACGACACCTACCTGCCCGTCATCCGCATGCTCGGCGCCACGCCCCGCATCGTGCGGCTGAACCCGCCGAAATGGGAGCTGCCGCGCGCCGAGCTGGCCGCCGCGTTCGGGCCGCGCACGAAGGCCATTCTGCTGAACACGCCGATGAACCCCACCGGCAAGGTGTTCACGCACGCCGAGCTGGCCTTCATCGCAGACCTGCTGGTCAAGCACGATGCCTATGCCGTGTGCGACGAGGTCTACGAGCACCTGACCTTCGACGGCTGGAAGCACGTGCCGCTCATGACGCTGCCGGGTCTGCGGGAGCGGTGCCTGCGGATCGGCAGTGCCGGGAAGACGTTCTCGCTGACCGGCTGGAAGATCGGCTACGTCACCGCACCCGCCGCCCTGGCCGCCATCGTCGCGAAGGCGCATCAGAACCTGACCTTCACCACGCCGCCGAACCTGCAGCGGGCGGTGGCCCTGGGCCTCGCGAAGGACGACGCGTATTTCGCCGGGCTGTCGGGCGCGCTGGCGGCCAAGCGCGATCGGCTGTCCGTGGGGCTGGCGGCGCTAGGCTTCGGCGTGTTGCCGGCACAGGGGAGCTATTTCGTCACCGCCGACTTCTCGCCCCTGGGTTTTGCCGGCGATGACGTCGCGTTCTGCCGCCACATCACCGAGACCGCCGGCGTCACCGCGATCCCGGTCAGCGCCTTCTACGAGACGGAGCCGCCCACGCACTACGCACGGTTCGCCTTCTGCAAGAAGAACGAGGTGCTGGACATGGCGCTGATGCGGCTGTCCACCTGGGCTGCCGGCCGGGTGCCACGCCAGCAGGCGGGGTGATCCCAGCCCCCTTTCACGGCAACGGCTGGAACAGGACGGATCCGGTCCGCTTCTCGCTATGACCGCTCCATGAGCATCCCCGTCCTCCGTCCCGACCCGGCAACGGCAACGACCGGCCTGCTCGAGCTGTTGGCAGGGGCCCGGTCCCGCGCGCGACAGGATCCGTTCGGGAATCCCATTCTGGCCGCCGCCCTGGCCATCAGCCGGCAGATGGATGATGGCACGCTGACCGACGCGGACATCGCCGCCATCATCGCCACCCTGCGCGACGCCGCCGCTGCGGACCGGGCGCATCGACTGGCCGCTTATGTGGGCGGCACCGACCGCGCCATAACGATTGCAGCCCTGCAGACGCTGGCACAGAACCAGATCCGCCCGGATCCAGACGACAGCCCGCTGCCGCTGCGGACCATCCGGGCCGAAATCGAGCGTCCGCGCTTTGCCTGCGTGTTCACGGCACACCCCACGTTCGCGGCCGCCCCCGCCGCCTACGCGGCCATCGCACTTGCGGCCAGCGGACACGCACCCGAGCCCGAGCCCGAGCGCTCGAACGAGTCGCACCGCCCCACCAAACCCACCCTCGAGCAAGAGTTCGACGCCGCGGCCGTCGCGATCGGGCACGGTCGAGACGCCATTGACGTGCTGTGCGGCGCCTTCCTCGACGCGGCCAAACCCGCCTTCCCGCAAACCTGGACCGGCCTCGACCCGGCCCCCGTCATCCTCGCCTCCTGGGTCGGCCTCGACACCGACGGCCGCACCGATATCGGCTGGTGGGACAGCATCCGGCTCCGGCTGCGCATGAAGCGGATGGGCCTGCTGCGCCTGCACGACGGGGTGGCCGAGATCCCCTCCGCCGTCACGCTGGCACAGCGATTGGCGACCGCCATCGCGGTCGTCGACGAACAGATCTCGCTGGCGCCCGCCGGCCCCACGCCCGACGCGGTAGAGCCGTTCGCGCACGCGCTGATCGGCGGCCGCGATCAGGCGCTGCTATCGCCGGACCCGCTGATCCCGCTGTTCACCGCCGCTATCGCCGGCGCCGACGACGGGGACAAGCGCCTTCTGTGCATCGCGCGGGCCGGGGCGGTGGCGCATGGCCTCAGCCTGACCCACGCCCATGTCCGGCTGAATGCCGCCCAGTTGCACAACGCCGCTCGCCTGCGCCTGGGCCTGGACGACCCGCCGGCAGATCGGTCGCGCCGCCGCACCTTGCTCGCCGCCATGGATGTGGCGCTGTCTGGAACCACGGCGCAGCCCATTGACTTCGGCGCGCTGATCACCGAGCAGTCTTCGGCCATCCGGCTGATGATGCTGGTCGCCCAGGTCACGAAGCATATCGACCGGCACTCCGCCGTGCGCTTCCTGGTGGCCGAAACCGAAAGCGGCTACTCCCTGCTCGCCGCGCTATGGCTTGCGCGCCTGTGCGGCTGCGAGCGCAGCGTAGAGATCAGCCCGCTGTTCGAGACGCCCGAGGCGCTCGAGGGCGGCGTGCGTGTGATCGAGGAGGCGCTGCGCTCGCCGCACTATCGCGACTACATTGCCGGCATCGGCCGCGTGTGCTTGCAGTTCGGCTACTCCGATTCCGGCCGCTACCTCGGCCAGCTTCCGGCCAGCTACCTAATCGAGCGTCTGCGCATGCGCCTCGTCGATGCCCTGACCCGGCGCGGCCTGGGCGGCATCGAGGTCGTGCTGTTCGACACCCATGGCGAAAGCATCGGGCGCGGCGCCCACCCGGGCTCGCTGTCCGACCGGCTGGCCTACCTGTCGCCGTCCAAGGCGTTGACCGCGCTGAAGGATGGCGGGCTGCGCATCCGCGAGGAAAGCAGCTTCCAGGGCGGAGACGGCTATCTGCTGTTCGGCACGCCGGACCTGGCACTCGCGACGATCACCCGGGTGGCCGAACACGCTTTCCGGCCGCCGCCGTCGATCCCTGACCCGATCTACGACGAGAGCGATTTCGCCGCCGGGTTCTTCGCGACGGCGAACCAGGCGATGCAGGCGCTGGTGGAGGACCCCGGCTACGCGGCCTTGCTCGGCGCCTTCGGGCCGGCCCTGCTGGACCCCACGGGGTCGCGGCCCAGCGCGCGGCAATCCGATTCCGGCGGCCCCGCGACCATCCGGCACCCGCGGGAGCTGCGGGCGATCCCGAACAACGCAATCCTTCAGCAGCTCGGCTGGTGCGCGAACACGCTGCACGGCCTGGGTGCCGCGGCGGAGCGCGACCCGGACCTTTTCAAGGACCTGCGCGAGAACAGCCGCCGCTTCCGCCGCGCGCTGGATTTCGCGGTTCACGCCGCCCGCCATTCGGACCTGGACGTGCTACGCGCGACTGTGTCGATGCTCGACCCGGCCTCGTGGCTGGACCGTGCGGCGCATGCGAGCCTGCCGGGCCGGGCCGGACACTTGGCGGAGGTGGCGGACGCACTGGATTCGCTCGGTCTGTGGGGGCCGGTGCAGACGACGGTCCGAACAGCGCAAGCGGACCAGTTGCGCTTGCGCCTCGCCTGGCCCGAACTGCCGCACATGGCCGACCGCGAGGCGCTGCTGCATGCGCTGCGCCTGTCCGTGATCGGCCGGCTGTGGTTGCTGGCAACCGAGGTGCCGGACTTCTCGCCACGGTTCGGCGCCACGCCGGAATCGCTGCGGGCGCGTCTTCTGCGACTGGACGTGCCGGCCACGCTGGACCTGCTGGGCCAGATCTTCCCGCGCGAGGCCGCTCCGGGTGCCGCCCGCGACTATGGCGAGCCCGGGGCCGCCATCGCTGGCGCGTCCTATGCGCAGGAGCATGAGCGTTTGTTCGAGCCGATGCGGCGGCTGTTCGCGATGACGCGCGAGATCACGGCGGCGCTGTCGCATGAGGTCGGCGCGTTCGGGTGAATTGCCCCCCTTCCTGGAAAGGAGGGGCCGGGGGTGGGTCGGACCCGGCAGCGCCGGGTTTACCCTGGTTGGACGAACCCACCCCAATCAGTCCTTGACCCCGAGAGGAGTACCGACGGGCACAAGTCTTGCTACAGCTCTCGCATGAGCCCCCGCAAAATGCACCTAGTCGCCTATTTGAAGACCAGCCCCACGGCCAGCTACGCCGGCGGCTGGCGCTTTCCCGGCGCGCCGCTGCACGACATCTGGGACCCCGAACGCTACGAGCACCTGGCCCGCACGCTGGAGGCCGCTCGGTTCGATGCGGCCTTCTTCGCCGACGGGCTGGGCCTGCCCGACATCTACAAAAACAGCTATGCCGATTACGTCGGCCGCGGCGGGCAGATGAGCCTGATCGACCCCATGATCGTGCTGCCGCTGATGGCGCGCGTCACCACGCATCTCGGCCTGGGCAACACCGTCTCCACCACCTTCAACCAGCCGTATCACATCGCCCGCAGCCTCGGGTCGCTCGACCTGATCAGCAAGGGCCGCGCCGCCTGGAACGTCGTCACCTCATCGACCGATTTCGAGGCCCGCAACGTCGGCATGGACGGCGTCCCCACGAAGGCGGACCGTTACGACCGCGCGGACGACGTGATGGAGGCATGTTTCGCGCTGTGGGATTGCTGGGACCCCGACGCGCTGGTGCTGGACCGCGAGGCCGGCGTGTTCGCCGACGCCACCAAGATCCGCTACGCCGACCACATCGGCCCGTTCGTGCGCACCCGCGGCCCCATGTCCATCCCGCGCACGCCACAGGGGCGGCCGGTGATCCTGCAGGCCGGGTCGTCGCCGCGCGGGCGCGAGTGCGCGGCGCGATGGGCCGACATGATCTTCTGCACGCCCGCAACACGCGATGACGCGGTCGAATTTCGCATGGACATGCACGCGCGGCTGCGGGCCGTCGGCCGCACGCCAACCGATGTGAAGGTGCTTCCGACCCTGTCGATCGTGGTCGGCGAGACGCAGTCGATCGCGCAGGAAAAGGCCGACTACCTGGACAGCCGCATCGACCCGGAGCTGGTGCTGGCCTCCTCGTCCGTGCTCCTGGGCGTCGATCTCAGCCGTATCGAGACGGCGGAGCAGGCAGAGGCCGAGGCGGGCAACCAGGGCATCGCCGGGTCGCGCGACCGCATGGCGCAGCTGGCCCGCGCCCAGGGCATCAGCTTTGCCAGCGCCGTCCGCAAGCCGCGCGGCCTGTTCGCGGGCACACCGGCCATGATCGTCGACATGATGGAGGACTGGTTCACCGCGGGGGCCTGTGACGGCTTCGTGCTGCCGCCCACCGTGTCGCCGGGCACCTTCGAGGATTTCGCCCGCATGATCACGCCCGAGTTGCAGCGCCGCGGCCTGCTCCGCCGGGAGTATTTGGGTCGCACGCTTCGCGAGAACATCGCCAACCCCGGCTGAAGGAAGACACGCATGAGACTGACCCGCAGAACGCTCATGGGCACCGCATCCGCCCTCGGCGCCGTGCTGGCCGCAACGCCGGCCCGGGCCGCCACGAACGTGCTGCGCATCGGGATCGGCACGTCGCTGGCCGCGCTCGACCCGGTGATGACCACCATCGGCGACGAGTACATCTACGACAACCTGGTGTTCAACGGCCTGACCCGGCTGCGCGAGGACCTGGTGCTGGAGCCCGACCTCGCGGAATCCTGGACCACCAGCGAGGACGTGAAGCGCTGGACGTTCAAGCTGCGGCAGGGCGTGAAGTTCCACGACGGCAGCATCCTGGTCGCCGAGGATGTCGTGGCCTTCTTCCGCCGCCTGCTCGACCCCGCCACCACCTCGCCCGTGCGCAGCCAATACGACATGGTTAATGCGATCGAGGCGCCCGACGCGGCCACCGTCGTGTTCACGCTGAACATTCCCTATGGCGGCTTCGCGGACATCCTGGCGGACCGGCAGGTGAAGATCACGCCGCGCGGGGCGGCTGCGCAGATGGCGACGAGGCCCATCGGCACCGGACCGTTCAAGTTCGTCAGCTATACGGCCGGTGACCGCCTGGTGCTGGCGAAGCACACCGAATATTTCGAACCCGGTATGCCGAAGCTGGACGGCGTCGAACTGCGCATCATCCCCGAGATGAGCGTGAAGATCGCGGCCATGCAGGCCGGCGACATCGACATCGTCTGGGACCTGCCGCTGGAGCAGGTGAAGACGCTATCGGGCAACACGGCGCTGCGGATCGACAGCGTCGCCACCTCCTCCTGGGATGGGGCGGTGATGAACAACACCATCCCGCCGTTCAACGACGTGCGGGTTCGCCGCGCGTTCCACCTGGCGGTCGACAAGGCGGACGTGGTGGAGCTGACGCTGTTCGGGCAGGGGGTGGAGACCATCAGCCCCATCCCGCCGAGCCACCCCTTCTATGCCAAGGATGTCGTGGTCCCGAAGACCGACCCGGCAGCAGCGCGCAAGCTGCTGGCCGAGGCCGGTTATCCCAACGGGGTGAAGGTGCCGATCATCGTGCCGGTCGGCCGCCCGGTGCGCGAACGGCTGGGCGTCACGTTGCAGCAGCTGGCCAAGGCGGGCGGCTTCGATCTGCAGGTGCAGCGGATGCCATACTCCTCGTTCAACGCGGAGGTGTCGGGTAAGGCGCCGCTCTACATCGACGGCTTCTTCGGTCGCCCGACCGTTGATACCAGCGTCTTCGCTTTCCTGCGCAGCAAGGGCAGCTGGAACGAGCGGCTGTGGCACTATGCCGACCCGGCCGTGGATGCGGCACTGGATGCTGCCCGCCTGACCGGTGACCTGGTCCTCCAGAAGAAGCACTACGTCGACATGCAGGCGGCGTTGGTGACCGACCCCGCGAGCTTCTTCGCCTATGCCATGAACTTCGCCTGTGCATATCGAAAGGGTGTGACCGGGGTGAAGACGCATCCTTTGCGGTGGTTCGACCTGCGGACCGCGACCGTGGCCTAGGTGGCAGGCCTTCTGCTGCAGCGCGTCGCCGGGCTGGTCGGCGTGCTGCTGGGCATGTCCGTACTGATCTTCGGCATCGTGCATATCCTGCCGGGCAACGTGGCCTATGCGATCCTGGGCGAGTATGCGACGCCGGCTGCGGTGGCAGCACTGGAGGCGAAGCTGGGGCTGAACGACCCGCTGACGCTGCAATACTGGCGCTGGCTGTCGGCGATGCTCCACGGCGACATGGGCCTGTCGATCGTCATGCAGCGGCCGGCCGCCGGGCTGATCGGCGAGGCGCTGGGCCGGTCCGCGCTGCTGGCCGGGTTCGCCTTCGTGCTGGTCGCCACAGGTGGCATAGCGCTGGGCCTGCACGCCGCGACGCACCGCGGCAGCGCATCCGATCGGGTGTTGACGCTCGCGCAGCTCGTGCTGATCGCAATCCCCGAGTTCTTCTGGGCCATCCTGGCGGTGCTGCTGTTCGCGTCCTGGCTGCACCTGCTGCCCGCCACCGGCTATGCGCCGATCTCCGAGGGCGTGCTGAACTGGGCAGCGCACCTCGTCATGCCGGTGCTTGTGCTCTCGCTCGGGCTGCTGGCGCATGTGTCGCGGCTGACGCGGTCGTCGCTGCTGGACGTGCTGGCCAGCCGCTATGTGCTGGCAGCCCGGGCGCGCGGCCTGCCAGAGAGGAGGGTGCTGTGGCGGCATGCGATGCCGAACGCGCTGCTGCCGGCGATCACGGTGCTGGCGATCGACGCCGGGCTGCTGATCGGCGGGATCGTGGTGACGGAGACGGTGTTCGCCTATCCCGGTCTCGGCCGCATGCTGGTTTTTGCGATCGAGCGCCATGACCTGCCGTTGCTGCAGGCGGGCATGCTGGTGGTCACCGCGGCATACGCGCTGGCGAACTTCGTGGCGGACCTGCTGTACGCCGTGCTGAACCCGCGCATCCGGGTGGCCGCGTGAAGGCGCCGTCCACGATGGCGATCGGCACCGCGGCCGTGGCGCTCATCGTCGTCGCGTGCCTCGTCGGCATGGTCTTCACGCCCTACGATCCCACCGCGTTCTCCGTCCGCGCCCGGCTGCAACCACCCAGCCTTGCGCATTTGTTCGGCACCGACGAATTCGGGCGCGACGTGTTTTCCCGCGTGCTGGCCGGCGGGCATCTCTCGCTGGCGACAGGCTTCGGCGCCATGGTCATCAGCCTGGTGGTCGGCGTGCCGCTGGGCCTGCTGGCGGCGTTCCATCGGGGTGCGACGCAGGAGGTCATCATGCGCGCGATGGATCTGCTGATCTCCCTGCCACCGGTGCTGCTCGGCCTGCTGCTGCTGGCCGTGACGCCACCGGGCCTGTGGAAGACGATCGGCGCCGTGGGCCTGGTGTATGTGCCGATCCTCGTGCGGCTGACCCGCGCCGTGGCACTCGGGCTGCTGGAGGAGGATTTCGTCGGCGCCGTGCGGGCGCGTGGTGAGGGGGCGTTCTCCATCCTGTGGCATGAAATCCTGCCCAACGCCTGGCCGCCCATCATCGTCGAGTGCGGGCTGCGGATCACCTTCGCCATCCTCCTGGGCTCCGCGCTCTCATTCCTCGGCCTCGGCCCGCAGCCGCCCGCCAGCGAGTGGGGCCTGATGATCGCCGAGGGCCGCGACTTCCTGACGGTGGCGCCCTGGATCTGCCTGGCGCCTGGCCTGTGCCTGTGCGTGCTGCTGGTTGCCGTCAACCTGGTCGGTGAGGGGCTGCGGGAACGGCTGGACCCGCAACTCGCGGGCCGCGCCAATGCGTGAGGGACTTCATGTCGAAGGCCTCTCCGTCGCCTACCCGTCCCGCGGTGGCTGGCTGCACGCGCTCGACGAGGTTTCGCTCGACATCCCCAAAGGCGGCGTGCTCGGGCTGGTCGGCGAAAGCGGCTCGGGCAAGTCCACCGTCATCCTCGCGCTGCTGGGCCTGCTCGGCACGGCCCGGCTATCCGCCACCCGGCTCGACTACGACGGCAACGACCTGCTGCGCAACGCCGCCGCCCTGCGTGGCCGCCGCATCGGCATCGTCTTCCAGGACACCGCTGCCGCCTTGAACCCGGCGCTGACCATCGGCGCCCAGATCACCGAGCCCATGCGCGTCCACCTGCGCATGGCGCCCCGGGACGCGTGGGCACGGGCGACGGAGCTGCTGGCCGAAACCGGCATCGTGCGACCCGTCCAGGTCATGCACGACTACCCGCACCAGCTCTCGGGCGGCATGAAGCAGCGCGTCGGCATCGCCACCGCCCTGGCAACCGAGCCCGACCTGCTGCTGCTCGACGAACCCACCACGGCGTTGGACGTGACGATCGAGGCCCAGATCCTGGCCTTGCTGGACGAACTGAGAGCGCGGCGCGGCCTGTCGATGCTGCTGGTCAGCCACAACCTCGGCATCGTCGATCGCCTGGCCGACCGCGTGACGGTGCTGTACGCCGGCCGGGTCGCGGAAACCGGCGCCGTCGCGGCGGTGTTGCAGAGGCCCCGGCATCCCTACACGCGCGGCCTGCTCGCCGCCTTGCCGCGGCCGGACCGTCCCCATGCCGGCCGCCTGGCGCCCATTCCCGGCAGCCTGCCGGACCTGACCGAACCCGACCCCGGCTGCAATTTCCGACCCCGCTGCCCCTTCGCCGCACCGGGCTGCGAGCGCCCGCAAGCGATGATCGACGACACGGCATGCTGGCGCAGCGCCGACATCGCCGATCATCCCTGGCCCATGGAGCCAGCGGCCGCGGCCCCCGTCCGCAGCGCGAAACCGCTACTGGCCGCTGCCGAGCTGAGCGCCACCTTCCGCAGCGGCGGGATCATCGCGCGTGCGATGGGCCGCGGCAGCGCCGTGCTGGCGGTGGATCGGGTGTCGCTGCACGTCGACACCGGCGAAGTCGTCGGCCTGGTGGGCGAATCCGGCTGCGGCAAGTCCACGCTGGGCCGGCTGCTGCTACGCCTGGTGCCCGCCGATGGCGGCGCACTGCGGTTCGCCGGCGAGCGGGTGCCCGATCGGCCGAACCAGGCCTTTCGCCGCCGCGCGCAGATAGTGTTCCAGAACCCGGACACCTCGCTGAACCCGCGCCAGACCGTCGGCGCCATCCTCGGCCGCGCCATACGCTGGTTCGGCGTGGCGCGCGGGGAGGGGGTGCAGCCCGAGATCGACCGCCTGCTGGCTTTGGTGCGCCTGCCGGCCCGCTATGCCGCGCGGTATCCGCACCAGCTGTCCGGCGGCGAAAAGCAACGTGTGGGGATCGCCCGGGCGCTGGCGTCCAAGCCCGACTTCCTGGTGTGCGACGAGGCCGTGTCCGCGTTGGACGTGTCGGTGCAGGCCGCCATCCTGAACCTGCTGCGGGACCTGCGCGACGAGCTGGGTGTCGCCTACCTGTTCATCAGCCACGATATCGGCGTCATCACCCACATCGCCGACCGGGTCGTGGTCATGTATCTCGGGTCCATCATGGAAGAGGGTGCGACGGCCGACGTGCTGCAGCCGCCCTATCATCCCTATACCGCGCTGCTGCTGTCCTCCGTGCCGCTTGTCGGGCGAGGCCATCGCGGCCCGGCGACTCGCGCCGCGTCCCGCACTCCGCCAGGACCCGACGGTTGCAAGTTCGCCGCCCGCTGCCCACGCCATCTGGGCGCCGTTTGCGATACCGTGCCACCACCGCTGCGTCATGCCGGCCCCGGCCATTCAATCAGCTGCCATGTTCCGCTGGCCGAGTTGGCCGCCGCACCCCACTGGCTCGCCGAACAGGAGGTCCCCGCCTGATGTCGCCCCCCATGATGAGCCTGGTTGCCATCCCCAACCTCGTCGGCGGCCATCTCGGCGGTTGCCGCCATCCCAGCGCGTTCGACGACACGATCATGAACCTCGAGGCCGTCGTCGAACTCGCGCAGATCGCCGAGCACGGCAAACTCGGCGCCATCTTCTACGCCGACGGCAATGCTGCCCGGGAGATGGAGCGACTGGCGCTGTTCGCCGCCAACTTCCCCTCCGTCCGCCTGGCCTGGTTCGAGCCGACGACCCTGCTGTCGGCCCTGGCCATGGTTACGAAGCGGATCGGCTTGGTCAGGACAGCCACCAGCACCTTCGACGAGCCCTGGATGGTGGCGCGCCGCTTCGCCTCGATGGACCACATCAGCAAGGGCCGCGCCGGCTGGCAGCACGAAGCAGGATTGCATTCGACGCCTATGCCGACACCAAGCGCCGCATGCCCAAATATGGCCGCCATCCCGATCCGCTGAAAATCCTGCCCGCCGAAACGGTCGGCGGCAGCAGCCTGCGCCGCTACATCATCGATATGGCCCGCCGCAACAGCCTCAGCATCGGCCAACTCTACCAGCGCGTCCTGCCCGCCATCGGCGGCCCCGTATTCAAAGGCTGCCCGACCCAGGTGGCCGACGAGATGGAAAATTGGTGGCGAGCGAAAGCCGCCGACGGCTTCACCAT
The DNA here is from genome assembly GCA_043748985.1 of Rhodospirillales bacterium. Lineage (GTDB taxonomy): Bacteria > Pseudomonadota > Alphaproteobacteria > Acetobacterales > Acetobacteraceae > JBBROS01. Next base: position 597 of record JAYVEG010000094.1, on the reverse strand, counting down.
CATGGCGCCCATCAATCCGAAGGGGCTGTGCGACTTCATGGACCATGTGGTGCCCGAACTGCAGCGGCGGGGGCACCCGGGACTGCCGCATCCGCAGAGTATCTGGCGGAACGCAGCCACCAGTAGTGCTGCCGAATAGACCTCTGCCTCGGTGGCAGGGAGCCTTCGACTTTGCCTGTCCTACTCCGCCGTCCGCAGCATCGGCCGGGCTGCGTCCTCCATCTCGCGCCGTAAGGCAACCACGTCGGCGTCGCCGGTCATCTCCACGTCGGCAAACCGCACGATCGCATCCTTCGCCACCGGCCGCTTCACCTTGACGTGGTGCGCAAGCCCGATCGGCAAGCCGCCCTCGGCCAAGCTGCGGCGGGCCGGGATCGCGTTGGCCCACACGCAATACCCGCCCTCGCCGTCCAGCATCTCGCCCGGCACCAGGTCGCGCTTGGCGAACGCCACGGCATCGCCCCGGAACTCCTTGGACGAGCCCGTCGCCTCGCCACGCTAGAGCGGAATCCGATCAGTCTGGCTCATATCCGGCTGCGGTGAAGTAATTGGCGCAGTCTTGCGGCGTGAAGGTGGGCAGGGCGTCGCGGATCACAT
>JAYVEG010000093.1:0-15997 GCA_043748985.1 Rhodospirillales bacterium | reverse complement strand
TGGGGTCGCACCGCAGGGCGGGCAGGTTGCGGTCGTTTCCGCCGATGTTAAATTTATATTCAGTTATCCAGCACGACAGTGGCGCAGCACGCCGGAAGTCGATCCCGACAGGCGTGCGTAGCCGAAAGGAGGCGGCGTGAGACATGGACCGCAGTTCGCTCCGACCCGAAATCATGCACTCGTCAACGTATCGCGGCCGGCGCATCGTGGTGCGGCCAAGCGGCTTAGCTGAATACAAGTGGTCAGCCTTCGTCGACGGATGGCCCGTCTCGAACCGTCGCAGGGGCGATCCGGGCGGCTTTACCGCAGCCGACCAGGCCATCGGCCGCTGCAAGGTCGTGATCGACATGGAGGCGCCCGCAAGGCGGTGGCGCGTCTTCCAACACCTGCTGCGGAGGGCACGAACAGCCATCAACAAAGCCATGCCAGGCGACCGGCGCCACACCCGGCCTGCTGCCCACCTCGTGCGGCTTAGCCGGCCAAAAGACTCGTCAACGATCGGATATCGGCGACCGTTTCCAACTCCGCCACCATCGCAACCACCTGCCTGATGGCCCCCGCACCCAGCCCGCCATACCCGGCGCAGTCGGCGAACTTCGCCGCGACCTCGTCCCAGCTCATCGGATCGGCCGGACTGCCCTTGCCGAAATCCGCCTGGCCGCGGATCACCTGGCCGTCCACCAGATGCACCTCGATCAGCGTCGTCATCTTGTCGAACCCGGCCGCATCCGCCACCGGATCGACATGGAACTCCACCCGTCCCATCATCGCCCGCACCTCCGGCGAGCGCACCGTCTCATCCGTATAATCCCGCAACCCGGCCCGGCGCCGCAACAGCAGGATCGCCATTGAGAACTGCATCGAGAATTTCGCCTGCAGCTCCGTCTGCGGATCGTTGTGCAACAAGGTCGTCGGCATGTGGTTGTTGGTGCCGACCCGGACCCGCAAGACCTGCTCCGCCCGGATGTCATGCGCCGCGATCAGCCGCTCGAGCAACGACATCCCCGGATGCGTCAACGACCCCGACGGGTACGGCTTGATCGACACACCCGGCATTGCGAACGTCCAAGGTGCGCCCAGCCGGCCCCGGATCGCCGCATCGTCATAACCACCCGCCGCCGCATGATAGAACCCGCGCCGCGCCTCCAGGATGATCGACGTCGCCGACCATCCCCGCCGCACCAGATCCGCCGCCAGCACCCCGCTCTCGGCCGACCGCCCTGGATGGAACGGCTTCGTCATGCTCCCGAAGTTCTCCCGCAGCCCCGCCGACTGGCTGCCGGCCATGCCCAGCACGACGGCGGTGCTGGCGGCATCCATCCGCAGCAGGTTCGCAACCCCAGCCGCCGCCCCGAATGTCCCGCACGTCCCCGTCGTGTGGAACCCGTCCTGGTAATGCCGCGGAGCCACCGCCTCGGCCACCTTGCAGCACACCTCGATCCCCACGTGATACGCTGCCACGAACGCCGCCCCGCTGGCGCCCTCCCGCTCCGCCACCGCAAGCACCGCCGGCAGCACCGGGGCCGTGGGATGCATCAGCAGCCCATAGACGCGGTCCTTCGCCACCGCCAACTGCGTGTCGTCGAAGTCGTCGGCATGGATCGCGATGCCGTTGGCGAAGGCCGAAAACCGCGCCGGCAACCGCAACGCCGTCCCCAGCACGGTGCTGTCCCCCTTCGAGAACCCAAGATCGGCGAGATACGCGGTCACGATATGCCCGCTCTCTGCCACCGCCCCCGCCAGCGCCAGCCCGAGCCCGTCCAGGATCGACTTCCGCCCCAGTTCGATGACGTCGTCCGGAATGTCCCCCGGCACCACGCCCGCCACGAATTCAGCCACATGCCCAGTCAGCGACGGCACGGAATCGGTCATGCAACCCCCCTTTGTTTCGATCGATCAGGCCCGCGCCACCACCAGGTCGCGGCTGACCAGGACGTGCGACCGCATCCGCGATGCCGCCACGTCCCGGTCGCCCGCCCGCAGCGCCGCCAGGATCTCCCCATGCTCCGCATTGGACTTCGCCATCCGCCCCGGCGACACCAGCGACCGCTTGCGGAACAGATGCAGCTCCGCGATCAGCCCCTTGTACTGCTCCAGCAGCCGCACATTGCCGGTGCCGCGTACCAGCACGTCGTGGAAGGCCAGGTTCGCCTCGTAATAGACCTCCAGCGCGTCCGCAGCCTGGGCGACATCCATCCGCTCGACCAGAACGTCCAGCGCCGCCAGCGTGTCGGCGGTCACCGTCGCCGCCAGGATCCAACCGGCCATCGAGAACAGCGCCGCCCGCAGATCGTAGATCTCGGACGCCGCCCGGTCGTCGATCATCCGCACGAACACGCCGCGGTTGGCGATCCCCACCACCAGACCGTCCCGCTCGATCGTACGCAGCGCCTCGCGCACCGGGCCGCGGCTGATCCCGAACCGCGCCGCCAGCTCCGCCTCGTTCAACCGCGCGCCGCCTGCGAACTCCCCGGACATGATCAGCTTGCTGATCTCGGCTGCCACGATCGACGACAGGGTGCTGCCCCGCCGCAGCTCCAGCAGGGTGGGACCTGTCATGTCCCGCGCGCCCCTATCGCCGATACCCGGTTCACCACCAGGATGATCGCGAACGTCACCAGCAGCAGCATGATCCCAAGCACGGAGATGGCACCCAGATCCCCGCTTTCGTTCAAATCGTAGATCACCACCGAGATCACCTTCGTGTTGGACGTCGTCAGCAGAACCGTCGCCGACAGCTCCCGGATCACCCCGATGAACACGATGCACCACGTCGCCACGATCGTCCGGCGCAGCAGCGGCGCCGTGATCTGCCACAACGCCCGCAGCCGCGACGCACCGAAGATGCGCGAAGCCTCCTCCAGCTCCACATGCAGGCCCGTCAAAGCCGCCTGCACCTGCTGGAACCCGGCCGGCAACTCCATCGTCACGAACCCCACCAACAATATCCACAGCGTACCGTAGAGGACGAACGGCGGGCGCGCATAGACCAGGAACAAGCCCACGCCCATGACGATCCCCGGCACCGCCAGCGGCGCCATCGCCAGCCCCGCCAGCAACCGATGCCCCGGCACCAGCCGCCGCTGGCTGAGATACGCCACCACAAGCACCATCGCCGTCACGATGGTCGCACTTCCCACCCCCAGCAGCATCGTGTTGATGAACGCACCCCGGGTCTCCGAAAACCCGAACAGCGCAAACTGGATGTGATCCATGCTGAGCGTCGAAAAGGCCAGCGGGTCCGATAGGTTCTTCACGATCGCCGCCTTCAGCAGCGCGAAGTACGGCAGGAACACCGGGCAGGCCAATACCAGCAGGCACAGCGCCAGCGCCGGCCACCGCCACGCGCGCAGGGCCACGCGCCGGGCTGGGCTGTTCTTGCCACCGACCACCACGAACGACCGCCGTCCCAGCAACCACCGCTGCAGTTGCATCACCCCAAGCGTTATCAGCAGCAGCGGCACGGATGCGGCCGCTGCCAGGTTGGTCTGGGGCGGATACTGGAACAGGCTCCAGATCCGCGTGGTCAGGGTATGGAACCCGCCCGGCATCGCCAGGATCGCCGGCGTCCCGAATACCGTCAGCGCCTGCATGAACGCCACCAGCGCGCCGGCCAGCATCGCCGGCAGCACCAGCGGCAACGTCACCCGCCGCAAGGTGTCCCAAGACCGCCCGCCCAGGATGGACGACGCATCCTCCAGGTCCGCCGGCAGCCGCTCCAGCGCATTGGCCAGCAGCGTGAATACGAACGCGAACGAATAGCACGAGATGACGAACACCACGCCCGTCGGCGTGTAGATGTCGAACACGTAGTCGAACTCTTCCAGCCCCAGCGCCCAGCGCCCCAGCTGGTTCAGCATCCCCGAATTCGGCGCGGCGAGCAGCTCCCACGCGATGGCGCCCAGGAACGGCGGCGTCACGAAGCTGGCCGTCACCAGCGCCCGCACCAGCCCCGCCGCCGGCATGTCCGTCCGCGCCACCAGCCACGCCACTGGCGCCGCCACCACACAGGCCGCCGTCGCCGACGCCACCGCGATCCCCAGCGTCGTGAGGAACGGGTCGCGCAACGCCGGGTCGGTCGCCAGCTTGGCCAGGTTCGCCAGCGTCGGCCGTCCCTCGGCATCCGTCAGCGCGAACCAACCCAGCCAGCCCAGCGGCATCACCACCAGCACGACCAGCATGACCGCCACCAGGCCAAACACCACCATTGACCAGTCGACGCTCCGCCGCGGCGCCCCGCGCCCCGCCACGGCGATCGGCAACGTTCTCGAGCTCAGGCTCAAACCCCGAAGACCTGGGCGTAGCGCGCCTTCAGCGCCTCCGTTCCCTGCGCCAGGGCCGCCGGATCGACGCGAAGAGACTTGATCTCCGACAACGGCTTACGCCCCGCCTTCAGCACGACCTTCGGATGGAACGACCGCAAGCCGCCCACATCGCCCATCAGCTGCTGGCACTCCTGGCTGAACAGAAAGTTCGCGAACAGCCGCGCCGCGTTCGGGTGCGGCGCATCCTTCATCACGCCCGCCTGACCCGGCACCAGCGGCGAGCCCTCCGGCGCATACACGATCTCGATCGGCTCCCCCGCCTCGCGCAGGAAGAATGTGTTGTATTCGTTACCGTCCGCCATCACCGAGCGCTCGCCCTGCGCAACCTTCTTCGGCGGCTCGGTCGAAGACTGCACCTGCATCACCCGCTGCTTCGCCAGCTTTTCGAAATAGTCCCAGCCCAGCGCCTGCACGATCGCATATGTCCCCGTCAGGATCGTGCCGCTATACGCCGGATGCGCCTTCACCATCCGCATCCGCCATTGCGGCAACAGCAGGTCGGCAAGGCTCTTTGGCGCCGCTTCCTGCTTCACCTGGCGCGTGTTGTAGGCAATCACGCTCAGATGCGCCCGCACCGCGGCAAAGCACCCATCCGGATCCTTCTCGTCCGCCGGCCAATACTGGGCCACGTCATCCGGCACGAACGGCGCCAGCCAGCCCCGCGCCTTCCAATCCACGAAGCTCGTGATGTCGGAACTTTCGACCACGTCCGCCTGCTTGATGCCGCTGCCATACTCCTGCATCAACCGCTGCAGAATCCGTTCGGCTCCCGACCGTTCCACCCGCAAGTCGATGTCCCGATACTGCGCCTTGAACGCCGCCGTCATCTTCTCGGCCACCGCGACATCGACGGACGTATAGAAGACGCAGGCGCCCTCCTGCTTCGCCGCCGCTACCAAAGCGGGCGATGCCTGCTGCGCGAAAGCAGGCGTCGCCATCGTCGCCGCCCCCGCCAGAAAGACCCTTCGCCGGATCAGCACGGCAGCGCCCGGCACTGCTCGGGCGGCAGATGGATGCTCACGGTGCTCCCCACCTCGGCCAGCGTTCGCAGCCCGGTCGTCGCCCGGATCTGCGCCCCGCCGGGCAGCTCCAGCAGATAATCCCGCTGTCCGCCCAGATACGTGTGCCGCCGCACCGTCGCGGAAAATTCGTTCGCGCGCCCCGCCAACGGCCCCAGCTCCACATCGCCCGGCCGGATCGACACCGGCGTCTCGCCGTGGCCGTGCGGCACCGGATTGCCGCACTGGATCACCAGCGGCCCGCATCGCACCGCCTGCCCCTCGGCCTGCCCGCGCAGGATGTTCGTCCCCCCGATGAACCGCGCCACGAACTCGGAATTCGGCTGCTGATAGATGTCCTCCGGCGCGCCCACCTGCTCCACCCGCCCCTTGTTCATCACCACGATGCGGTCCGCCGTCGTCATCGCCTCGCCCTGGTCGTGCGTCACATAGACCGTCGTGTAGCGCAGCTCGTCGTGCAGCCGCCGGATCTCGAACCGCATCTCCTCCCGCAGATTGGTGTCAAGGTTCGACAGCGGCTCATCCAGCAGCAGCGTCTGCGGCTCCACCACCAGCGCCCGCGCCAGCGCCACCCGCTGCTGCTGCCCGCCCGACAGCTCGCCCGGCGCCCGGTCCCGCAGCGGCGTCAGCTTCGCGATATCCAGGATGCGCGCCACCTTCGCCTCGATCTCGGCCCGCGGCACCTTCCGCACCCGCAGCCCATAGGCAACGTTCTCCGCGATGCTCATGTGCGGCCACAGCGCATAGCTCTGGAAGATCATCGACATGTTGCGCTTTTCGGGCGGCAACGTCGCACCTGGGCTCGACAACACGCGGCCCCCCACCACGATCGTCCCCGCGTCCGGCGACATGAACCCGGCGATCAGCCGCAACGTCGTCGTCTTGCCGCATCCCGAGGGGCCCAGCAGGCACACCAACTCCTCATGCGCGATCGCAAGATCGACGCCGTCGGCCACCACCAATGGACCATAGCTCTTACGGATGCCGTTCAACTCGACCGATGCCACGCCCACTCCCCTCGCCCTGTTTCCCAGGCGCGCCGCAGCGTGGCGACGCAGAACGCCCATTGTCAACAACGGACCCCATCGACGCCGACAGTTGACAATGCCATCCTCAAGCGGCGACGCGCCCACCACGAGGCCGCGCAACCAGGAGGGACCGCCCCATGACCGACCCCCATGTCTGATCATCGTCTTGGACGCCGCACGGCCCTCGTTGGCCTCGCCGCATCCGCCGCGACCATGGCGGCCGTCGCCGCCCGCGCCGCGGTCCTCACCGATACCGTCATCGCCGCCGCCAACAAGGAAGCCGCCGTCGTCTTCCACACCAGCATCGAACTGGGCCTGTGCGAAAAGATGATCGCCGCCTTCAACAAGCCCTACCCCGGCATTCGCGTCCAGCTCGAACGCACTGGCGCCGAGCGCATCCTCCAGCGCATCAACCAGGAATACAGCAGCAACATCTACGCCGCCGACGTCGTCGAAAGCAGCGACACCGGCATGTTCGTCGACTGGAAGAAGCGCGGCTGGCTCGCGCAATACATCCCCGACGACGTCGCAGCCTGGCCCGCCGACGAAAAGGATCCCGATGGCCGCTACGCCGCCGTCCGCGCCAGCCTCTCGGTCCTCGGCTACAACACGAAGCAGGTGAAGCCCGAAGACGCCCCGAAAAGCTTCGCCGACCTGCTGAACCCCAAATGGCGCATGCGCCTGGTGAAGGCCCACCCCAGCTACAGCGGCTCCATCTATACCGCAACCTACGCCACCGTGCAGGCCCTCGGCTGGGACTACATGGAAAAACTCGCGAAACAACGCGTCATGCAGGTGCAGTCCGCCACCGAGCCGCCGAAGAAGGTCGCCCTCGGCGAACGCTCGGTCATGGTCGACGGGACCGAATACGTCCTGCTGGCGATGCAGGACAGCGGCGCCCCCATCGCCCCCATCTACGCCACCGAGGGCTCGCCCATCTTCTCCGGCATGTGCGCCGTCATGGAAAAGGCCGCCCACCCGAACGCAGCCCGCGTGTTCCAAAGCTTCCTGTTCTCGCAAACCTGCCAGCAGGTCATGTCCGACGTCGGATTCCTCCGCTCCTTCCACCCCGGCGTGAAAGAGAACCCGACCCGCAAGCCGCTCGGCGACATCAAGCTCCTCCGCTCCGACGCAGACTCGCTCGCCGCCGCCGCCGAAGAGATCAAGAAGCGCTACGCCACCGTGTTCGGCGTCTGACGATGGACGTCCAGGTTGCGACCCGCGCGCTGGCCGAACACATCGCCGACTGGATCGCCACGACGGCAATCCCCGCCTCCTGCGCCGTGACGGCGAACCGCCTGCTTCTGGACGTTGCCGGCCTGTGCCTCGCCGCCCGAGCCGAATCCTACGTCCGCGCCACCCTGGCCAGTGCCGAATCCAGCGGCGCCGGCGCCGCTTGCGGCGCCTGCACCGCCATCGGCCATGCCGGCGCTCTCGGTGCCTACGACGCCGCCCTGGTCAACGGCACCGCCGCCCACGGCGAAGACTACGACGACACCTTCGAGGGCGGCCCCATCCACTCCGGCGCCGTCATCGTCCCCGCCATCCTCGCGCTGTCCGAGCGCGAGCGCCTCTCCGGCCCGGCCGCCCTGCGCGGCATCGTCCTCGGCGCCGAGCTGATGTGCCGCCTCAGCCTCGTCACCCCGAAAGCCATCCACAAGGCCGGCTTCCACCCCACCGCCACCATCGGCGCCCTGGCCGCCGCCGCCGGGGCCGCCGCCGCACTGGGCCTGCCGCCCACACAGACCGTCGACGCTATCGGCATCGCCGGCAGCATGGCCTCGGGCATCATCGAATACCTGGCCGAAGGCACCTGGACCAAGCGCATGCACGCCGGCTGGGCGGCCCAATCCGGCATCCGCGCCGCCCTGATGGCCCGTGCCGGGTTCCTCGGCCCCCGCACCGTGCTCGAGGGCGCACACGGCTTCTTCCAGGCCTTCGCACCCTCCCGCACGCCCGAATTCGCCCACGTCCTCGACCGCCTCGGCGAGCATTGGTGGGTGCCCACAATCGCCTTCAAACCCTACCCCTGCGGCACCATGACCCAGCCCTTCATCGACTGCGCCCTGGCGCTCCGCAGCCGTGGCATCGACCCAGACCACATCGACGCCATCACCTGCGACGTCGGCGAGGGCACCGTGCACCGCCTGTGGGAGCCGCTGGCCGCCAAGCAACGCCCGGAAACGCCCTACGCCGGCAAGTTCAGCACCCCCTTCTGCGTCGCGGTCGCCCTGATCGACGGCCACGCCGGCTTCGGCCAGTTCACCGAATCCCGCATCCACGACCCGGCCGTCCAGCGTCTCGCCGCCAAGATCGCCTACCGCATCGACCCCGACGACCAGTACCCCCGCAACTTCACCGGTCACCTCCGGGCCACGATGCAGGACGGCACCGTCCACGAGCTGCGCCAGCCCCACATGCGCGGCGGCGCGCATGCCCCCCTGAGCGACGCCGAAATCGAAGCAAAGTTCATGGATAACGCGCGCTACGGCGGCTACACGACCGACCAGGCCAATCGTCTGCGCATAACCCTGGCCGGCCTGTTCGCCCAGCCCGCGATCGACCTACAGGCCGCCCGCGCATGAACCTCGCCGGCAAGACCGCGATCGTCACCGGCGCCGCGCGCAACATCGGCCGCTGCATCGCGCTCGACCTCGCCCGCATGGGCGCAACCGTCGTCGTCTCCGCCAAATCGTCGAAAGACCTCGTGGAAGAGACCGCCGCCCTGATCCGCGCGGAAGGCGGCACCGCGCACGTCCACCTTGCCGACGTCACCGACGAGCACGCCGTCGCCGACCTGATGCAAGCCGCCGCCACGGCCGGCGGCGGCATCGACATCCTGGTCAACAACGCCGCCATCCGCCGTGAGACCGATTTCGCCGCAATCCCCTACGCCGAATGGCGCGAGGTCCTTGCCACCATCCTCGACGGCGCCTTCCTCTGCACGCAGGCCGCCCTTCCCTGGCTGAAGCAATCCCCCGCCGCCGCCATCGTCAACATCGGCGGAATGTCCGCCCATACCGGCTCGCCGGGCCGCGCCCACGTCATCGCCGCCAAATCCGGCCTCTCAGGCCTTACCCGCGCCTTGGCGCACGACCTCGCGCCCATCACCGTGAACTGCGTCGTTCCCGGCCTGATCGACACCATCCGCGGCGCCAGCACCGGCGGCACCCCGGCCCTGCACGCGCTCCACCACACTCTGCTGGGCCGCCGTGGCCAACCGGAAGAAGTCGCCGCCCTGGTCGCATTCCTCTGCGGACCCCAGGCCCGCTACCTCACCGGCCAGACCATGCACGCCAACGGCGGCGCCTTCCCCACCTAACGCCGGCACGGTCGGGCGCGACCCGGCTATGCGATCACGACCCCCTCCGGATCCAGCCGATAACCGCCGCCCTCCGTCACCAGCAACCGCGCATTGCCGGGATCCGGCTCGATCTTCTGCCGCAGCCGATAGATGTGCGTCTCGAGCGTATGAGTCGTCACGTTGGCATTATAGCCCCACACCTCGTTCAGCAGCACCTGGCGCGCCACCGGCCGCGTGCCGGCGCGATACAGGAACTTCAGGATCGCCGCCTCTTTCTCCGTCAGTCGGATGCGCCGGTTCTTCACCGGCTCCTGCAGCAGCTTTGCACTCGGCCGGAACGTATACGGCCCGATCGTGAACACGGCATCCTCCGAGTTCTCGAAGATCCGCACCTGCGCCCGCAGCCGCGCCAACAGCTCCGCCAACCGAAACGGCTTGGCGATGTAGTCGTTTGCCCCGGCATCGAGCCCCCGTACCACGTCCGCCTCGTCATCCGACCCCGTCAGCATGATGATCGGCATCCGCAGCCCGGCTTTCCGCAGGCTCGCACAAAGATCCCGCCCGTCGCCATCGGGCAACGTGACATCGAGGATCAGCGCATCGAACCGCGCATCACGCGCCGTGACCAACGCCTCGGCCTCGCTGATCGTGCCGGCCTCCGACGCCGCGAATTCACCGTCGACTTCCAGCTGCTCGACAAGCGTCTCGCGCAACGTGGCATCGTCGTCGATGATCAGGATGGGACGCTCGCCCGCCATTCAGAAACCTTCCTCAGACTGGGCCCATCTCAGGCCCGGGTTGATCCGGCTGCATCACACAGCACTTCGTGATGCAGCCCGTTCGCTCGAACAACGCGCCGCAGCGCAACTTCTTCGAGAGCGTATGCACACATCCTCGTGAGCGGCCGGAATGTGCGCCGACATCATGCCAGTTCGCAAGTCTCTCGCGCAGGCATCCGCTCACCCGCTTTGCCTACCCTCGCATCCAAGCGCATAACTGCCGAACCCATGCCACCCGACCTTCAGCAACCCGCCGGCGTTTTACCGCCCCCGGACTCCGCCCTGCTCCGGTTGCGCGCCGTCCACCGGGCCACGGCCGAGCTGCGCCGTGGCGTGCCGCTCATCCTGCGCGGCGAGCAGCCGCTGGTCGTCCTGGCCGCAGAAGCCGCCAGCGCCGCGGGCCTCGACGACCTCCACGCCCTCTCGGCCGGCCTGCCGGTCCTTCTCCTCGCCCCGGTCCGCGCCGCCGCCCTGCTGCGCCGCCCCGTCGAACCGAACCGCCTGGTGATCGCGATCCGCACGGGCGATCTCTCTACGCCCACCCTGCTGCGCGCCTACGCCGACCCCACCGCCGAGCAGATCATCCGCGACCCGCCCGAACTCGCCCCCGCCCCCGCCTTGGCGCCCGCCGCCCTGGCACTCGTGAAACTGGCCCGCCTCCTGCCCGCAATCCTCGCCGCCCCGCTGCGCCCTGACGGCGCCCGCATGGCCGCCGCCCGCAACCTGCTCTGCGTCGAGGCCGCGGACGTCCTCAGCCACCCCGACCGCGAGGCCGCCCGCCTGGTGCGCGTCGCCGAGGCGCGGGTCCCGCTCGAGGACGCGCCCGACGCCCGCATCATCGCCTTCCGCGCGCCGGATGCAGGGATCGAACATCTCGCGATCCTGGTCGGCCAGCCGGAACACGCCGCCGCCGCCGGGCCGGCCCCTCTGGTTCGGCTGCATTCCGAGTGCTTCACCGGCGACCTTCTCGGCAGCCTGCGCTGCGACTGCGGTCCCCAGCTCCGCTCCGCACTCCAGCGCATGGCAGCCGAGGGCTCCGGCGTGCTGCTGTATCTCGCACAAGAGGGCCGCGGCATCGGCCTTGCAAACAAGCTTCGCGCCTACGCCCTGCAGGACCGCGGCCTCGATACCGTCGACGCCAACCGCGCATTGGGCTGGAACGCGGACGAGCGGAACTTCCTGGTCGCCGCCACCATGCTCGAACAGCTCGGCATCGGCGCCATCCGCCTGCTGACCAACAACCCCGATAAGCTCACCGCCCTGGCCGCCTGCGGCATCGTCATCGCCGGGCGCGAGGGCCTGGTCATCGCCCCTAACGGCGTCAACGACCACTACCTCGCCACCAAGGCGAAGCGCTTCGGCCACCTCCTCTGACACCCCTGAACCTGGCACGCCCCTTGCTGATCCCCGGGGTATGATCCCCCCCACACAAGGCCCCGACCCTGCCTCCCGGCTCTTTGGATACGCAACTCCGCCAGATGGCGCGGGGCCCATCGGCCCGGATCAGCTCTGGCCCACCCCCATCGCCATCACCCGCGACGAGTTCTTCCGCGGCCTCAACCCCCTGCATCATGTGCCGGTGGTCGGCATGATCTACCGGGCCATCACCGGCGAAACTATCCCTGCCCCAATGCGAGTGATGGGCGCCATGCTGACCGGCGGCCCGGCCGGCGCCCTTATGGCCGGCTTCATGGGCATCGTCGAAGCCTTGATCTCGATGAAGCCGGACCTTTCCCGCCCCTCCGTCCCCGCCGGCATGTCCTTGTCCAATGAGGCCGGGATCCAGCCCGTAACCCCCGGCACCCTCGAAGGCACCGCCTACACGACCCTTGCAACCACCACCCCTGAATGGCTGCAATCCCCCACCATGCTGGCCAATACCGAGCCCAGCCGGGGAGCCGCCGCCTACCAGCAAGCCTCCTATGAGTGGCGCCGCACCGAGATACTCGAGAAAGGGATCGTATGACCACGGCTACCATAGGCCCCGAACGCCTGCTGCTACTCACCGGCCGCCGCTATCGCGCCGCCATCGGCAAGGCCGGCATCAACCCGGCGAAGATGGAAGGCGACGACGCGACCCCCACTGGCCTGCTGCCCCTGCGCCGCGTGCTCTACCGCGCCGACCGCCTGCCCCGCCCCCGCGCATCCGTCCCTGTGATGCCGCTCGCCCCCCATGACGGCTGGTGCGACGACCCCGACGACACCGCCTATAACAAGCCCGTCCGCCTTCCCTACCCGGCCCGGCACGAAGCGTTATGGCGCCCCGACGCCATCTACGACGTCATCGGCATCCTTGGCTGGAACGACGCTCCCGTGGCCAAACGACGCGGCAGCGCCATCTTCCTCCACGTCGCACGCCCCGGCTACGACTCCACGGAGGGGTGCATAGCCCTCGCATTGCCAGACCTGCTGGACGTCCTGGCCGCCGGACTGACTGGGATCGAAGTCAGCCCTCGATAAGCCGGTCATCCTCTGGCATCTGCAGCCACCCGGCGGATGGCCGGATCAAACCCGGCCACGAAGCCCTCGATCATCTCAGGGCCAGCCTGCGACATCGACCCAAACGCGCTACGACTGAGCGTCCGGGCTGACAACCATGCAGCTCGTCCGGCTCCGCGCCAGACGCTCGCACGCCTGCGCCGCCGTGTCCCGCGACATGCCCAACAGCCGCGCCCGATAAAGCATGCCATGCGGTTGCCGCACCACCGTAACACTGGATCGCGCCGCGCCCAGCACGTCCCGCGCCTGACCCTTGGCCGACGCCGTGGCCGACGCCGCCAGCCCTTCATTGGCAAACGCACCCACCTGGATCGCCCACCCGCCCGGCGTATAGCCGCTGCGGTGCACGCCGATTGGCTCCGCATTCGCCGGCGCGATCAACGAAAACCCACGCGGCGACACCGGCACCAACGAGGCCGCGGCCATCTGCTGCTGGCTGCGCGGCTGCGGCGCATAACGCGGCGGCTCCGGCAAGACAGCGGCGTAACGTGCCGGTTCCGGCACATACCGCGGTGCCTCCGGCGCAGCCGCGTACCGCGGAGCCTCCGGTGACGGCGCATAGCGCGGCGGCTCCGGGATCTGTGCGAACACCACCGGCGCGGCAACAACCGCCGGCCGCGGATCAGGCAGCTCCGCCACCTCCACCGGCTGCGCGCGCAGCACGATATAAGGCGAGCCCGACCGGCTCGGCGCCGCCGCCGTGGCCACCTGCACCGGCGCCGGCGTATAGGCCGGCTGCGGGTTCAACTTGATCACCGGTCCGCTCACAGGCGCTCCGGTTACAGGAGCGCTATAGCGGCTGCTGCTGGCATACCGCGTGCCGTCCGGAATGCTGAACGGCACCGCGTTCATCGCATATTGCTGCCCAGGCGAAGGCGTCCGCGGCTCGGATCCGGAAATCCGCGGGCCGATGGACGCCACGTAGCGCCGGGTCTCCTCCGGCAGCGTGCGGTTGCGCGTCAGATAGTCGTCCAGCCGGCCCGGCCCGGCATTGTACGCAGCCAGGAACCCCGGCGACCCATAAATGTCGTACATCTCACGGATATAAGCCGTGCCCGCCAGGATGTTGTTGTGCGGGTCATAGGGGTCGTCCCCCAGCTCCGTGTAGCGCGCCCGGATCTCGTCATACGTCGCCGGCATCACCTGCATCAGGCCCATGGCCCCGGCACCCGACGTGATCAGGTTTCCACCGCGACCATACAGGTTGCCGCCGGACTCCTGACGCATCACCTCGCGCACCCAACGCTCGGGAACGTCGAACTTGCCCGACGCCTCGGCAATATAAGGACCCCAGGGATCGCTCGCCGGACCCGGCGGCGTGTAGTTTCGCCCAGCGCGGGAACGATACTGCGTAGACTCCTGCTGCGCCGAAATCTTCGGACCCGCTGAACACGCGCTCAAAAGGGCGACAGCGGCCAGGCAGCCGGCAACACGCACGAACGATGGGACGGTCAAACATGCCTCCGTCAGAGCGGCCGCTTTAGGCCGAGGCCGCAGCGCGACCCGATTTCAGGCGACCGCAGCAGCGGCCGGATAACACATCGAACCGATCGGCAGCTTGCGCACCGTCGCTGAAGCCCCTCAGCAGGAACCACGTTCAAGGCGTTAACCCGACAATGCTTTCGGCGCAATCGGCATCTGCCCCCCGACCCCATATTTAGCCGGCAGCCGTTGCATCCGGGAGACACCGCGCCCGCCATGTTGCGACGCCCACTGCGATGGGCTACTGCCGCGCGGTCCATGAGCGTATCTCACCCCGCCTCCGCCCCGCTGCCCGCTGGCGATCTCCTGCTCCAGTCGGACCTGACCTGGCGCGCCCGCCAGACCCAGGCCATCGATGACGTCGTGGGCGCCGCACGATTGTGGCGACTCGCTGCAGCACTCGGCTGGTTCGACATCCGCCTCCGCTATCGCGGATCCGTCCTCGGCCCGTTCTGGCTCACCCTATCCACCGCCGTCATGGTCGCAGCCCTCGGCGTGCTCTATTCCGCGCTGTTCAAGATGCAGCTGCACGACTACCTGCCCTACCTCGCGCTCTCGCTTGTGCTGTGGAACTATCTCGCCGCCCTGGTCGGCGAGGCCTGCACCTGCTTCCTGGGCGCCGAAGGCATGATCCGCGCCATCCGCATGCCATTCACCCTCTATGCCGCTCGCGTGCTCGTCCGCAACACGCTCGTCCTGGCGCACAACGTCCTCGTCATCATCGCCGTCTATATCTGGTTCGACGTCTGGCCCGGCTGGCACGCCATCTTCGTCCTGCCGGGCATCGCCGTCTGGCTGCTCGACGGCATGGCAGCCTGCCTGCTGCTCGGCGCCTTCTGCGCCCGCTTCCGAGACATCCCGCCCATCGTCGGCAGCGTCATGCAGATCGCCTTCTTCATAAGCCCCATCATCTGGAAGCCCGAGCTGCTGACCGGCGTGCAACGCCAGCTTTTGCCGCTCAACCCGTTCTTCAGCCTGCTCGAGATCGTCCGCGCCCCGCTGTTCGGGATGGCGCCGGAACCGGTCGTGTGGCTCTCCGCCCTCGCCTACAGCGCCATGCTCGTCGGCCTCGCCTGGGTCGCCTTCGTCCGGGTGCGCGGCCGCCTGGCGTTCTGGGTATGATCGCCCTCGCCGCCCGCACGGCCGCGATCGACGTCGACGCCGTGGATGTCGAGTTTCCCATCTATCACGGCAACAGCCGCAGCCTGAAACGCACCGTCTTCGCCGTCGCCAGCGGCCGCCTGCAGGAAGACAACCGCCGCCGGATCGTCGTCCAGGCCCTGCGCAGCGTCAGCCTTCGCCTGCGCAGCGGCGAGCGCCTCGGCCTCGTCGGCCATAACGGCGCCGGCAAGACCACCCTGCTGCGAACACTCGCCGGCATCTACGAGCCCGCCGTCGGCCAGGTGCATGTCCAAGGCAGCATCGGTGCCCTGCTCGACCCCAACCTCGGCATGAACCCCGAGATGACCGGCCGCGAGAACATCGTCCTGCGCGGCCTCATGAACGGCCTGCCCCGCCCCGCCATCGCCACGCTGGAAGACGACGTCCAGACCTTCGCCGA
>JAYVEG010000092.1:0-5382 GCA_043748985.1 Rhodospirillales bacterium | reverse complement strand
TGAGGTTGGCGTGGGTGAGTTGGGCGGCGCGGGGATGGCCGGTGGTGCCGCCGGTGTATTGGAGGAGGGCGACTTCGTGGGGGTCGAGGGTTGGCCAGGGGATTTCGGGGCCGTCCAGGGTGGCGAGGTCGAGGGCGCCGTGCGGGAGGGGTTGGGGCGTCCATTCCGTGTCGATGACGAGGCGGTCGAGGTTGGGGGCTTCGATATCAGCGAAGGCGGGGGATTTCTGGGTGATGAGGGTGCGGGCGGCGCTGTCTTCGAGTTTGCGAAGGATGGCCCGGGGGGGATCGAGAGGGGTGAGGTGGACGATGCGGGCGCCGAGGCGGAGGGCGGCGAAGAAGGCGATGGGGTGGGCGGGGGAGTTGGGGAGCAGGAGGGCGACGGCATCCCCTGCCCTTACGCCGCTTGCGTGGAGGCCTCGGGCGAGGCGGTCTGCACGGGATTTCAGATCGGCATAGGTCAGGACCTTGGTGCCGAAGGTGATGGCGGGGGCTTCGGGGATCGCGGCATCGAGGAGGGCGGGGATCGGGCGGATTTCGAGCGGGACGTCCCAGGATAATCCCGGGGGATAGCTAGCCTCCCATGGGAAGGGCCGTGTGGGCGGCGCACCCTCACCCCGGCCTTGGCCCGCTTTGCGGTCCGAGGCCAACGGGAGAGGGAGAAGAGTTGTGTTCATGCGGCTTTTTGGGTTTCGCGGGTTAGGAAGCCCCTGCCCTCTTTTGCGTATTGTTCGAGGAGGGGCGCGGGTTTGAGCGTGGGGTCGTTGGTGGCTTCGGCGAAGTCCTGCAGGCGGTCGCGGATTTTGGGGAGGCCGGTGAGGTCGGCGTAAAACATGGGGCCGCCGCGGAAGGCGGGCCAGTTGTAGCCGTGGAGCCAGATGGCGTCGATGTCGCCGGGGCGGTCGGCGATGCCTTCCTCGAGGATGCGGGCGGCTTCGTTGATCATGGGGTAGACGAGGCGTTCGATGATTTCGTCCTGGGTGATGGGGCGGCGGGTGATGCCTTTTCTGGCGGATTCGGCTTCGATGATGGCGGTGACGGCCGGGTCTTCGGTTGGGGTGCGGCCTTCGTAGGTGTAGTAGCCGCTGCCGGTTTTCTGGCCGTAGCGGCCGGCGGCACAGATGGCGTCGGCGACGGGGGCGGATTTTCCGAAGGCCTTGCGGATTCGCATGCCGATGTCGAGGCCGGCGAGGTCGGACATGGCGAAGGGGCCCATTTTGAAGCCGAAGGCCGTGAGGGCGTCGTCGACCTGTTTGGGGCTGGCGCCGTCCAGGAGGAGGCGTTCGGCGGCCTCGGTGCGGCGGGCGAGCATACGATTGCCGACGAAGCCGAAGCAGTTGCCGACGGTGATGCCGATTTTCGCGAGTTTCTTGCCGATGGCGGAGGCGGTGGCGATGGTCTCGGGGGAGGTTGCGGTGCCGCGGACGATTTCGAGGAGCTTCATGACGTTGGCGGGGCTGAAGAAGTGCATGCCGAGGACGTCGGCGGGGCGGGATGTGGCGGCGGCGACCTGGTCGATGTCGAGGTAGGAGGTGTTGGTGGCGAGGATGGCGCCGGGTTTGGCGAGGGCGTCGAGTTTGCGGAAGACTTCCTGTTTGACGGACATTTCCTCGAAGACGGCTTCGACGACGATGTCGGCGTCGTGGAGGTCGGTGAGGCCGAGTTGGGGGGTGATGCGCCCTGCCCTCTCGGTTGCCTGTTCCTGGGTGATGCTGCCGCGTTTGGCGCTGTTGGCGTAGAGGTCGTTGATGCGGGCGATGCCGCGGTCGAGGGCGGCCTGTTCGGTTTCGATGACGGTGACGGGGATGCCGGCGTTGGCGAAGCACATGGCGATGCCGCCGCCCATGGTGCCGGCGCCGATGACGGCGGCGCGGTGGATTTCGCGGGGTTGTGTGCCGGGGGGGAGTTTGGCTTTTTGCGCTTCGCGCTCGGCGAAGAAGGCGTGGCGCTGGGCGCGGGACTGGTCGCCGGCGACGAGTTGTTCGAAGAGGCGGCGTTCGTTCAGGCAGGCTTCGTCGAAGGGCATGGTGGTGGTGGCTCGGATGCTTTCGACGCAGGCCCGGGGGGCTTCGGCGGGGTTTGCCTTGAGGAGGGGTGCGGCGAGGCGGTCGATGAGGGTGGGGTCGGCGTTGGCGGACTGCAGGGCTTCGTCGCGGTCGCGGACGCGGGTTTTGGGGACTTCGTGGGTGGTGGCCCAGGCGATGGCGGCGGCGGGGCAATCGCCTTCGAGGATTGCGTCGACGAGGCCGATCTTGAGGGCTTCCTCGGCGCCGACGGGGTTGCCGGTGACGATCATCTGAAGGGCTTTTTCGACGCCGGCGATGCGGGGAAGGCGCTGGGTGCCGCCGGCGCCGGGGAGGAGGCCAAGCTTGACCTCGGGGAGGCCAAGGCGGGCGCTGTTCCAGGCGAGGCGAGCGTGGCAGCCGAGGGCGAGTTCGAGGCCTCCGCCGAGGGCGACGCCCTGGATGGCGGCGATGACGGGGATGGGGCTGTCCTCGATGGCGGCGATGACTTGGCGGAGGTTTGGGTCTTGGGGGGGGTGGCCGAATTCGGTGATGTCGGCGCCGCCGCTGAAGGCGCGGGCTGTGCCGTGGAGGATGATTGCCCGGGTGGTGGGGGGGATGGATTTCAGGGCGTTCAGGATGGCGTCGCGGAGGGCGTGGCCCAGGGCGTTCACGGGGGGGGAGTCCATGGCGATGACGGTGGTGGTGGCTTGGTGGGTGACGGTTACGGTCATGGCGTCCTCATATCGTTGGTTCGGTGTGGGTAGTCGGACCCTCACCCAACCCTCTTCCCGAGGGGGAGGGTTATTTTGTTAGACTTCGAGCCATTCTTGGCGGATGGCGGGGTTGTCGGCCAGGGCTTGGGGGGTTCCTTCGAAGACGATGCGGCCGTGGCCCATGACATAGAGGCGTTGGCTGATGGCAAGGGCGATATCGAGTTTTTGTTCGACGAGGAGGATGGTGACGCCTCTTGCGGCGACTTGTTCGAGGAGGGCTCGGACGGTTTGGACCATCATGGGGGCGAGGCCTTCGGTGGGCTCGTCGATCATGAGGAGGGCGGGGGCGCCCATGAGGGTGCGGCAGATGGCGAGCATTTGTTGTTCGCCGCCGGAGAGGGCTGCCCCGGGGGCGTCGGCGCGTTCGTGGAGGCGGGGGAAGAGGGTGTGGGCGTCGGCGAGGGTGAAGGGGCTGCCGGGGCCGGGCTTTTCGCCGAGGATGAGGTTTTGGCGGGTGGTGAGATCCGGGAAGATGGCACGGTGCTCGTCGACGTAGCCGAGGCCGAGGCGGGCGACCTGGTGGGGGGCAAGGTGGGCGATGGGCTTGCCGTCGAAGCGGATGGAGCCGGTTCGGGTTACGGCGCCCATGATTGCCTTGAGGGTGGTGCTGCGGCCGGCGCCGTTGCGGCCGAGGAGGGCTACGATCTCGCCTTTGCCGACGTGGAGGTCGACGCCGCGGAGGACCTGGCTTTTGCCGTACCAGGCTTCGAGGTTCTGGACCTCAAGCATTGGCGGCGGCGCCGAGGTAGGCGGTTTGGACGGCTTTGTTGGCGCGGATTTCGTTGGGGGGGCCGGTGGCGATGATGCGGCCTTCGGCGAGGACGGAGATGCGGTCGGCGAGTTCGAAGACGACGCCGAGGTCGTGTTCGATCATGACGAGGGTGCGGCCGAGGGTTACGCGGCGGATGAGGGTGACGGCGCGCTCGGTTTCGGCGCGGCTCATGCCGGCGGTGGGTTCGTCGAGGAGGATGGTGGTTGCTCCGGCGGCGATGGTGACGCCGATTTCCAGGGCGCGTTGTTCGGCGTAGGCGAGGTTGCCGGCGAGGATGTCGCGTCGGTGGTCGAGGCCGATTTCGTGGAGGAGTTCCTCGGTGCGGTGGCGGAGGGGGGTGTAGGCGTCGAGGCGGCGCCAGAAGGCGTGGCCGCAGCCGTGGGCGCGCATGGCGCCGGCGCGAAGGTTTTCGAAGACGCTGAGTTTCGGGAAGAGGCTGGTGACCTGGAAGCTGCGGGCCAGGCCCTTGTTGAAGATGATGTGCGGGGGCAGGGCAGTGATGTCCTCGGCACCGAGGTGAACGCTGCCGGCGTCCGGCCGGAGGCGGCCGCTGATGAGGTGGAAGAGGGTGCTTTTTCCGGCGCCGTTGGGGCCGATGATGGCGTGGCGCTCGTGGGGGGCGATGGCGAGGTCGACTCCCTGGATGATGCGGGTGGGTCCGAAGGCTTTTTCGAGGCCGGTGATGGTGAGGCTGGTCATTGGGCAGCGGCTTGCCAGGCAGCCCTGGCGGCCGGGGCGGTGCGCCGGAGGATAAACGCGCCGGCGAGCAGCAGGGTGGCGGCGAGCAGCCAGGGGGCGAAGGTGGCGGGGTCGGCGGCGAAGCCGAGCAGCGAGCGGGGGGTTGCGCCGTTGCGGACGGCCTGGAGGCGGAAGGCGAGTTCGGCGAGGCCGACGGTGCCGGCGGCGGCGAGGACCAGGCCGGGAAGTGTTGCGGCATAGGATGGCGCCAGGGTTGCGGCCCGGCCGCTGCGGAGGAGGGGTCCGTGGGCGGCAAGGATGCCGGCGATGCCGCCGGGGGCCCAGATGACCATCGTGACGAAGAGCAGGCCGGAATAGAGCTGCCACGCGTCGGTTGTGGTGCTGAGGGCGACGGAGAGGAAGGTGATTAGGACGGCTCCGAGGACGGGACCCCAGAAGCGGCCGGTGCCACCGATGAAGGTCATGAGGAGGACGGCGGTGGAGGCTTCGGGGGACATGTTGGCGGAGGTTGCGATCTCGTCGTTGATGGCGACGAGGCCGCCGGCGAGGCCGGCGAACAGGCCGGAGAGGGCGAAGACGCGGAAGCGGATGCGGGCCGGGTCGTAGCCGAGGAAGGAGACGCGCTCGGGGTTGTCTCGGACGGCGTTGGCGAGGCGGCCGAGGGGGGTCTTGGTGTAGAGGAACATGAGAAGGGCGGCGGCCCAGGCCCAGGCGGCGATGAGGGCGTAGGCCTGGGATTGGGTGCCGAAGTCGAAGCCGAGGATGGGGGGGCCGGCGGCGCGGTCGCCGGAGAGGCCCTCTTCGCCGCCGAAGGTATTGGGGAAGAGGAGGACGAGGGTGACGGCGAGTTCGGCGACGCCGAGGGTGATCATGGCGAATGCGGTGCCGGAGCGTTTGGTTGCGACCCAGCCGGCGAGAAGGGCTGCGAGAAGGCCGCCGGCAGCGCCGATGAGGGGGAGGATGGGGGTTGGGATAAGCCAGCCGGTGTCGGCGAGTTTTAGGGCGTGGAGGGCGAGGAAGCCGCCGAAGCCGAGGAAGACGGCGTGGCCGAAGTCGAGCATGCCGCCCTGGCCGAGGAGCATGTTGAAGCTGAGGGCGAAGACGATGGCGATGGCCATGCGGCAGAGGAGGGA
>JAYVEG010000091.1:0-5386 GCA_043748985.1 Rhodospirillales bacterium | reverse complement strand
GCGTGTTTGCGGGTGTGATGAACCAGCCCTATCGCCTGCTGGGGTTGGCGGCCGCGGAGGCCGGGATGGTGGTGCAGGCGAACCACTGGTCGGTTGCGAACCGTGTTTCCTATCATCTGGACTTCAAGGGGCCGAGCATTGCGGTCGATACCGGCTGCTCCGCGTCGTTGACGGCGGTGCATCTGGCCTGCGAGAGCCTGCGGCGGGGCGAGTGCGGCGTGGCGCTGGCCGGGGGTGTGAACCTGGTGTTGCATCCCGTGCAGCAGACGGAGCTGGCGCGGACCGGCGTGCTGGCGAGCGGTGCGGATTGCGCGGTGTTCGGTGCTGCGGCGGACGGGTTCGTGCAGGGCGAGGGCGTAGGTGTCGCGGTGCTGAAGCCGCTGGCCAGGGCCTTGGCGGATGGGGATTTCATCCACGGCGTGATTTTGGGCAGTGCGATCAATTCGGGCGGCAAGACCGGCGGCTACACCGTGCCCAGCCCGGCGGCACAGGCGGCTGTGGTGCAGGCGGCGGTGGCGGCGTCCGGCGTGGCGGCGGACAGCATCGGCTATGTGGAGTGCCACGGGACGGCCACGGCGCTGGGTGATCCGATCGAGATTGCGGGTCTCGCCGACGGGCTGCATGCGGCGGGGCGGGGTGTGGCGCCGTGCGTGATCGGGTCGGCCAAGGCGAATATCGGGCATACGGAATCGGCGGCGGGGATTGCCGGGCTGACGAAGCTGCTGTTGCAGATGCGGCACCGGGCGTTCGTGCCTTCGCCGGGAGCGGCGCCAGCGAACCCGGCGATCGACTTCGCGCAGGGGCCGTTCACGGTGCTGCATGCAACGGCGCCCTGGACGGCCGCGGTCCGGCGGGGCGGGTTGAGTTCGTTCGGGGCGGGTGGCGCAAACGGGCATCTGGTTGCCGAGGAGGCGCCGTCGCGGGTGGGAGGTGGGCCGGGGCCGGCGACGCTGGTGTTCCCGCTGTCGGCTCGGACGGAGGAGGCGCTGGTGGCGCGGCGACTGGACCTTGCAGCCTGGTTGGACGGGCCAGAGGGTGCGGCGGCGGATTTGGCGGACCTTGCCTACACATTGACGGTGGGGCGGGAGGCAATGGAGGTCCGTGCGGCGTATGTCGCTGCGGATGCCGGGGAGTTGGCTGCGGCCTTGCGGGCCGATCGGCGGGCTGGGGGCGACGCCGTGGCGAGGGAGGCTGCCTTCGCGGGGGCGCGCCGGCTGCGGCTGCGGCTGCCGACCTATGCTTTTGCGCGGGAGCGGTGCTGGCTGCCGGATGTGTCCTTGGCGGAGTCCACTGGTGCGCATCCCTGGCTGCGGGCGGCGCGGCCCAGCCTGGTGGCGGAGGCGCGGTGGCCGGTCGTGGTGGCGCAGGGTCACGCGTTGCTCGTGGACAATGTGGTGGGTGGGCGGGCGATGCTGCCGGGGGTCGCTGCGCTGGAGCTGGCGTTGGCTGCTGCACGGACGCTGGGCCATGTGGGGCCGCTGAGCCTTTGCGATGTGCGGTGGCGGGCGCCGTGCGTGCCGGACGGTGGCCTAACGGCCGAGCTTGTGTTGCGTGCCGATGGCGACGAAATGGCGTTCGAGCTGTCATCGGGCGGGGTGGTGCATGTCAGCGGACGGGTGGTGGCGGGCGGCGATGGGCTCGCGCTGGCCGGTGCTGACCCCATCGCCACGACGATGACGGCCGATGAGGTGTATGCGCGGTTCGGGTCGCTCGGCCTGGAATACGGGCCGGCGTTCCGGTCGATCCGGACGATGCGGGTTGGGCCAGAGGGATCGGTGGCGGAGCTTGTGTGTCCGCCCGGGGTCTGGGCGGGGACGGAGCTGCCGCCTGGGCTGCTCGACGGGGTGCTGCAGGCGGCGGCGATGGCGGTGTTCGTGCAGCCTGGTGCTGCGCGTCTGTTGCCGATGTCGGTCGATCGGGTGGCCGTGCTGGGCCGGATGCCGGAGCGGGGCGTGGTGCAGGCGCGGCTGATCTCGGCCGGGCGGGATTTTGCGCAGTTCGATGCGGTGCTGCGCGATGAGGCCGGGCAGGTGGTGCTGGCGCTGGAGGGGCTGGCTGGGCGGATTGATCGCGCGGTGGAGACGGTGCCTGAGGGATGGTTCTATGCGCCGGAATGGCGGGCGCGGCCGGGGCAGGCGGTTGCGGCGGCGGTTCGATCGGTGCTGGTGGCGGCGTCGAGCGAGGCGTTGAGCGTGCCCGAGGGGTTGTCCGTGCTGCGGCTCGGGCGGCTGGACGGCGACCCTGCGGACGAGGCGGGTTGGAGGCTGTTGCTCGCGTCCGGCGTGGGGCAGTTGGTTTGGGCGATGCCCAGCGAGCCCGATGAGGGCGAGGCTGCAACGCTGCATCTTTTCCGTGCGCTGAAAGCGTTGCGGGCGGTGCGCGGGTTCGCACCGACGCGGGTGGTGGTCGCCGGGCTTGCGGATGCGCCCGGTGTGGCGGCGGCTTGGACTGCGGCGGCGCGGGCGTTGGCACGGGTGGCGGCGCGGGAGTGGGCGGATTGGACGGTGGTGCCGGCCACGCTCGACAGCTGGGATGCGCTGCCGGCTGCGATGGCCGATGCGGCCGACCCGGATGGGCTGGAGCTGCTGTGGCGGGGCGGGGTTCGGCACGCGAGGGTGCTGTGCCCGGCGCGGCTGGAGCCCACCGGTCCGGGCTTCCGCGAGAACGGGGCCTATTTGATCGTTGGCGGCGGCGGCGGGATCGGGCAGGCGCTGGCGCTGCGGGTGGCACGGTCCCATCGGGCGCGGTTCGCGCTGGTTGGGCGGCATCCCGCGACGCCTGCGCAGGAGGCGGCGATGGAGGCGATCCGGGCGGCGGGCGGGGATGCGGTGCATCTGGTTGCCGACGCGACCCGGCCCGGGGACCTGGTTCGTGCGGTGGCCGAGGCTCGGGCCAGGTTCGGCGTGCTGCATGGCGCGATCCATGCGGCGATCGTGATGGAGGACCGCAGCCTTGAGCTGATGAGCGAGGAGGTGTTCCGACAAGGTCTGGATGTGAAGACCCGGGGCGTGCTGGCTTTGGCGGATGCGGTGGCGGACGCCGGGCTGGACTGGCTGGCGCTGTTCTCCTCGGTGAATGCGTTCGTCGCCAATGCAGGACAGGCGAATTATGTGGCGGGATGCGCGTTCAAGGACGCCTATGGCCTGGCGCTGCGGGCCCGTGGCGTTCCGGTGCGGGTGATCGATTGGGGATTTTGGGGCGAGGTCGGGCGGGTGGCGGACGACGCCTACCGCGGCCGCCTGGCCCGGCGCGGGGTGCATGCGATCGGCACCGAGGACGGGTTGGCGGCGGCCGAGGCGATGCTGGCCGCGGGTCTGCCGCAGGTGGTGGCCCTAAAGGCCGACGGCGCCGTTCTGCGGGCCATGGGCCTGGTGGCCGATGCGTCCGCATCCCTGGCGCCGCTGGTTGCCGCGACCGCGCCGTTCGTGGAGGGCCAGCGGGCTGCGCTTGCTGGGTCGACGGCGGCCTATGAGGCGATGGAGACGCTGTCGCGGCGGCGGCTGGCCTGGTGGTGGGCGCAGACCGGCTCGCTTCGGGACAACGAGGCGCTTTCGGAGATCGAACTGGCCGCGCGCGTTGGCGTGGTGCCGCGGCACCGGCGACTGTTCACGGCGATGCTGGACGCGCTGATGCGGGAGAACGCTGTCCGGTTCACGGACGGTCGGTATCGCCTGGGAGATGCTTTGGCGCGGCCCGACCTCGATGCCTTCCGGGTCGAGAACCCGGCCATGGCGCCGCATGTGGCACTGTTGGAGGCCTGCGCGTCCGCTTATTCCAGCGTGCTGCGCGGTGAGGCGCTGGGCACGGAGATCATGTTCCCGGAGTCCTCGCTGGCGCTGGTGGAGGGGATTTATCGTGGCAACCGCGTGTCCGACTATTGCAACGCGCTGGTCGGCACGCTGGTCGCGGCCGCGGTGGCGCAGCGGCTGGCTGGCGCGCGGGTGCTGGAGATCGGGGCGGGAACCGGCGGCACGACGAGCGAGGTGGCGCCGCGCCTGGCCGGGTTTGCTGGGTTGGAATACGTCTATACCGACATCTCGATCGCGTTCACCAAGGCGGGCAAGCGGCGTTTCGCGGAGGTGCTGCCGGGGCTGGTGTGCCGCACGCTCGATATCGGGCAGGATCCGGCGGGTCAGGACGTCGCGCTGGCGGGGTGCGATGTCGTGCTGGGAGCCAACGTGGTGCATGCGACGCCTGACCTGGTGCGGTCGCTGTCGCATGCCTGCGCGTTGCTGAAGCCTGGCGGGGTGCTGGTGCTGTATGAGCTTACTGCGCTGCATGATTTCGGGACGATGACGTTCGGCCTGTTGGACGGCTGGTGGATGGCGCGGGACGAACGCCTGCCCCATGCGCCGCTGCTGGACGTGCGCGGCTGGCGGCAGCGGCTGGCGGCGGCCGGGTTCGGGGACGTGGCTGCGTTCAGCACGCCGGACCTGTTGGACGAGACGAGCTTTCGCCATGCCGTGATCGTGGCCCGGAAGCCAGAGGCCGTCGCGGCCCCGAAGGCCGCCGCTTCCGTGCGCGAGCGGCTGCGGCGGCGGGTGACGGAGGCGGCGGTCGCGGTATCAGCGCCATCGGCGTTGATCGAAACGATCCGGGCGGTGGTGGCGGAGGTGCTGGAGATGCGGCTGGAGGACGTCAAGACCGGTCGCAGCTTTGCCGATTTCGGCGCGGATTCGATCCTGGGCGTGTCGTTGGTCGAGGCGTTGGGCAAGCGCCTGGGTGTTGCGCTCAGCCCGACCGTGCTGTTCAGCCACCAGACCGTCGAGAAGCTGGCGGCGCACCTGGCCGGGGCGCATGGCGTGGTGGTTCAGGCGGAGGTTGCGACGCCGCCGCCTACGCCGCAGCCCCTGCCGGACGACGCCATCGCCATCGTTGGCTGGTCTGGCCGTTTTCCCGGTGCGCGCACCATCGAGGCGTTCTGGGCCAATGCCGTGGCCGGTGTGGACAGCGTTGGCCCGGTGCCCTCCACCCGCTGGGACCACGATGCCGTCTATGACCCGGCGCCCAACCGGCCGGGCCGCACCAACTGTCGCGATGGTGGCTTCATCGATGATGCCGAGTGTTTCGACCCGCTGTTCTTCGGCCTGTCGCCGGCGGAGGCCACCGCGATGGACCCGCAGGCGCGCGTTTTCCTGGAGGAGGCCTGGCAGGCGCTGGAGGATGCGGGTTACGCCGCCCCTGGCCTTGATGGGACGCCGACCGGCGTGTTCGTGGGCACGGTGGCCGGCGATTACGAGCAGCGGCTGAAAGCGTCCGGCCGGGTGCCGGATGCGCACAGCTTCATGGGCGCCGCGCCGTCGATGCTGGCGGCGCGCATCGCCTATCGCCTGAACCTGCGGGGGCCTTGCCTGTCTGTCGATACGGCGTGCTCTTCGTCGTTGGT
>JAYVEG010000090.1:0-5436 GCA_043748985.1 Rhodospirillales bacterium | reverse complement strand
GGGCCGGCACTGCCAACGCCTTGGTGTCCCCAGGACTGACGATTTCCCAAACAGTGACGTTCGGTCCTGGCCTGACCGACTACACCAACAACACCGGCAACACGGTGTTCAACTACTTCAACAGCACGAGCGGAACGCTGACCTCGATCTCGGTCAGCGGTTCTTACGGGTTCAACTCGCGGGTCACGGTCACGGCGACCAGCGCGTCGGGCGGGACCGCGCGCACCGAGTCGGCTGCGAACTTCGGTGCAAGCGACTCCGCCATCAACGCGGTTTTCGCAAATAAGCTCGACACTATTAGCTCGGTGACCATTGGACCAAATACACTCAGCCCAGCGGCGTTCGATTCGCTGGGCTCCGCGGGGTCATACTCGCTTCCGTCTGGTGGGTCGCAGACCGTTACGAGCACCTCGGCGACATCGAACACGGGCCCCTTCAACGACACGAATTCGGCTGACCTGGCCGCTTTCGTCGGTACTGGCGCCTACTACGCTTTGTTCAACACCATCACCGGCACCGTGCTCAGCAGCTCAGGCGGCAATGCAACCGCCAGCCAGACCACGACTGCAACTGGATCTATCACGCTGGTGTACAACTACAACGCTCCCGTCACCCCGCCGACGGGCGTGCCGGAGCCGGCCTCGATGGCGATCCTCGGTGCCGGCCTGCTCGGTGCCGGCCTGCTTCGCCGCCGCGCTAAGTAAGATCGTCCCGGCTTCGGGTCCGAATGAGGGCGCTGCTTCGGCAGCGCCCTTTTTCGTTGTCTTAGCTAGAGGCGCAACCGGAACAGGCCTGCTGCGACAACGGCCACCCGGTCACCGAACGCCCTCCGGCCCGTCTTGCCGGCAGCCCGTAAGTCTCGCCGCGCCAGGACCGCCGGCAATCCCGCCATGCTTGCCTCCTTCGGCACGGCGACCGGTACTTGCAGCCATCCCAGCGCCATCGTCCGCAGCGACATGCGCACCGGCTCCAACGCCGCTGCAGTCGGTGCCGCTATGGCCGCCCCCTCGCTCAGCCCGGTCTCACGCATCAGGTCCAACGGGAACAGGCACCGGCCCTGCCGCGCATGCGCGTCGACGCTTCGCAATATACCCGCCACGCCATAGGCAGCCCCCCAGGGCCGCAGCGCCTCCGCCCCCTCCCACCCCAGCGCGTGACCGGCCGCGACCATCACCCCGCCAGCCGAGCCCATCACGTAGGCCGTGAAATCGCCCACTGTTTCCAAAGGCTCCGCCTCCATCTCCCGCGCAGCGATCATCGCCTCCAGATCCAGCGGCCTCAGCCAGCCCGCGTCCAGCGCTGCGCCTACTGGCCCTGCCACCTCGTGCTGCCGCCGGGCGCCCTCCACCACCTCCCTCCACCATTGCAGGCGGATCAACGCCGCGAACGGCTCCCGCACCACCTCGCGCGCGCGGGCCAGCTCATGGTTGAAGGCATACAGCGTGAACAGCGCCTCGCGCCGGGCCGGGGGCGCGAACAGCGCGGTCAAATAGCGGTCCGGATCGACCCGGCGCACCATCTCCCCGATCGGCGACAAGAGCCCATGTGTCTTCATGCGGTTCCAATGCCGGGCTCGTGCGCGTGTTGCAACCCTCCGAGGGTTGACGCTTCCCGCTCCCCGCGCCCACTCTCCGCCGCGCAATCACCTCGCCCAGGAGCGACCATGGCCTTCGAACTCCCGAACCTTCCCTACTCGCACGCGGCCCTCGCCGCCCGCGGCATGCAGCAGGAAACCCTCGAGCTGCATCACGACAAGCACCACCAGGCCTATGTCACCGCACTGAACGGCTTCGTCGAGAAGACCCCAGCCCTTCAGGGCAAGACGCTCGAAGAGATCGTGCACATGTCCTTCGACAAGCCCGACATGGCACCGGTGTTCAACAACGCCGGCCAGCATTGGAACCACATCCTGTTCTTGGAGAACATGAGCCCCACCGGCGGCGCCATCCCCGGCAGCCTGGAGACCAAGATCACGGCCGACTTCGGCAGCGTGCAGGCCTTCAAGGACGCCTTCAAGGCCGCCGCCATCGGCCAGTTCGGCAGCGGCTGGGCCTGGCTGGTCCAGGGCAGCGACGGCAAGCTGAAGGTCACGAAGACGCCTAACGGCAGCAACCCGCTGGCCACCGCTGAGGGCACCGCCCTGCTCGGCTGTGACGTGTGGGAACACAGCTACTACCTGGACTTCCGCAACCGCCGGCCCGACTACGTGACCAACTGGTTGGACAAGCTGGCGAACTACGAATACGCCGCCAGCAAACTGAAGTAGACCAAGCCGTTTGTGACGGACTGCGTTCGCCCCACGTGAAAAGCGTAGGGCGGATGCAATCCGCTGTCTGGATACCGGTGCTCATTCACCCAAATTCAGCAACGCGCCCCGCTCTCGCGCCCTGCGGAACTGCCAGGCGAACAAGACTGTCGCCGCCACGGCCCAAGCCACGTTAAGCCCAAACGCCGCCAAAAGGTGATCCCATCGGACCTCGCCCAACAGCGCGGCCCGCATCCCCTCGAAGACATGCGTCGACGGCAGCGATAACGCGATCGGCCGGATGGCCGCGGGCAGGACGTCGACCGGGTAGAACACGGCACTCAACGGCGCCAGGCCGAACGTCACCGACCAGGCCAGCACCTCCGCACCCAGCCCATGCCGCAGGATCAGGCTGACGACGCCCAGGGCAATCCACCAGCCCATCACCATCAGGTTGACGAAAAACAGCACCAGCACCGGCCCCATCGCGAACACGTCGAACGCATACAGCACCAACGCAAGTCCCGCGGCCGGCAGCACCCCGAACAGCGTTCGCATGATGGAAACCGCGATCTGCGCGGCGATCAACTCCCACGGCCGGATCGGGCTGACGAAGATATGGCCGAGGTTGCGGGACCAAAGCTCCTCCAGAAAGGTGATCGCGACGCCCATCTGGCTGCGCAGCGTCACCTCCCACAGCAGCACGCCGCCCAGCAACGCACCCCCGGCGATGGCGGCCGGGGAACCACCCTTGCCCACCAGGTAGCTGGTCGTGAAACCCCAGATGCACATCTGCAGAGTAGGCCAGTAGATCAGCTCCAGCAGGCGCGGCCAGCTATGCCGGTACAGACAAAGATGCCGATAGATCATTCCCCAGATGCGGTCCTTCATGTCGCACGCCCCGCGCGCGCTATGTCCAGGAAAACCTGCTCCAAGTCCTCACGGCCATAGCGTGCGATCAGCGCGTCCGGGGCGCCCTGGTCCACGACCCGGCCTTGCCGCAACATCAGCACCGTGTCGCACAGCCGCTCGACCTCGGCCATGTTGTGGCTGGCCAGCAGGATCGCACAGCCGCTGGCGGCCCGGTAACGCTCGAGCCAGGTGCGCACCATGTCGCCGGTGTCGGGATCCAGGCTCGCGGTCGGTTCGTCCAGCAGGAGCACGTCCGGGCGGTTGACCAGCGACTTCGCCAATGCGACCCGCGTCTTCTGCCCGGCGCTGAGCTGCCCGGCCGGCCGGTCAAGCAGGCCATGCAGGTCCAGCTCGTCGGCCAGTTCGCCGATCCGCGCATCGAGCCCACGCACGCCATACAGGCGGCCATAGACGCGCAGGTTCTCCCGCACCGTCAGCCGGGCCGGGAGGGCGATGTAGGGCGAGGAAAAGTTCATCCGCGCAAGGGCGGCGAACCGGTCGGTCGCCATGTCGTGGCCCAGAACGCTGATCAGGCCGCTGCTGGGCAGCAGCAAGCCCAGGAGCATCGAGATCGTGGTCGTCTTGCCAGCGCCGTTGCCGCCCAGAAGTCCGAGCGTGGTGCCCTGCTGGACCTCGAACGTCAGGTCATCGACGGCCAGGACCTCGCCGTAGCGCTTGGTGAGGCGCTCGGCCTTTATGGCTGGCATCAGGTGGCCGCGGGCACGCCCTTGCTGGTGCTGTATTCGAAGTGCAAGGCGACACCGGGGTTGATAATGGGGTGGATGGCGTGGGCGGCCATGGCACCCTCGGAAAAGCCCTGCAGAATAAGCTTCAGCTTGCCGGGATAGGTGGCCACGTCGCCGATGGCGAAGACGCCGGGCGTGGAGGTCTCGCAAGTGGCGGGAGTGACCTGAATGTGCATGTGCTGCCGGTCGAGACCCCAGGCGGCGATGGGGCCTAGGTCCATCGACAACCCGAAGAACGGCAGCAGCCGGTCTGCCTCCAGGTGCCGCGTGCCGCCTTGAAGGTCGGCGACCTCAACGGATTGCAGCGCGCCGTCGGTGCCATGCAGGGCGTGCAGCTGGTAGGGGATGACCAGCTCCAGCTCGCCGCGCTGGTGCGCTGCGTCAAGCTGGGCGGCCGTCTCGGGCGCTGCACGGAACTTCGGGCGGCGATGGACGACGTACACCTTCGCCGCGACGTCCTTCAGGGACAGCGCCCAATCGACGGCGCTGTCGCCGCCGCCGGCGATGACCACGTGGCGGCCACGGAAGTCTTCGCGGCGCTTGACCAGATATTGGACAGCGCCGGTGTCCTCGAAGCCGTGGATGCCGTCGAGCGGCGGCCGGTTCGGGCCGAAGGCGCCGGCGCCAGCGGCCAGCAGCACGGTCTTGCAAACGATGGTGTCGCCCTTGTCGGTCTTCAGGGTAAAGGCCCCGATCTCTCCCGACAGGTGGTCGACCCGGCGCCCGAGCAGGCGTGGCACGTCGAAGGGGGCAATCTGCGCCTCGAGGTTGCCGATCAGGTGGCCGGCGGCGATCGCCGGGTGCGCAGGGATGTCGTAGATCGGTTTTTCCGGATAGAGCGCCGAGCACTGCCCACCTACCTCGCTAAGCGCATCGATCAGCACGCAGCGGAGCTTCAGCATCCCGCACTCGAAGGCGGCGAAAAGGCCAACGGGGCCAGCGCCAATGATGGCGACGTCGGTTTCGATGGTATCATGCATTCGGGTTAGCTAGCGGGTTTTCCGCCGGGTGCAAGGCATCCAGGCAGATCGCCTCGAACTGGCGCGCCACGTGCGCCCAGGAAAAACGCCGCTCCACCAGGGCGCGGGCGTTGGCGGCCAGGGTAGCGCACAGGGCCGGGTCAGAGAGCAGGCGGTCGATGGCGGCCGCGAAGTCGGCGGGTGTGTCCGCGATCAGCAGGTGTTCCTTGTCGACGACGTCCAGACCCTCGACGCCGATCGTGGTGGAGACGACAGGGCGGCCCATGGCCATGGCTTCGAAGGCCTTTATGCGCGTGCCGCTGCCGACCTCCAGGGGGATGACAACCAGGTGGGCGTTGGCCACGTGGGGCCGGATGTCGTCGACAGTGCCGGTGAAGGTGATGCCCGGCGGGGCCGCTGCCTTCAGCGCCGCGGGCGGGTTGCGTCCGACAATGACAGCGCGGCCCTCGGGGCGGGTGCGGATCAGGATGGGCCAGATCTCGGTCATGAAGGTACGGACGCCCTCGATGTTGGCGGGGCTGTCCATGACGCCGGTGAAGACGATCGTGCCAGC
>JAYVEG010000089.1:0-5441 GCA_043748985.1 Rhodospirillales bacterium | reverse complement strand
GCACGGCGTCTGGGTTGCCCTTCTCCACGCCGGTTCGGAGGTCCTTGACCATCTGGTAGGGGGATAGCACGTAGCTGCGGATCTGGTGGCCCCAGCCGATATCGGTCTTGGCAGCTTCCTGGGCGTTGGCGGTGGCCTCACGCCTCCGCAGCTCGGCCTCATACATCCGCGCCTTCAGCATGCCCATGGCGGTCGCGCGGTTGCGGTGCTGGCTGCGGTCGGTCTGGCAGGCGACGACAATGCCGGTCGGAAGGTGGGTAATGCGGATGGCGGATTCGGTCTTGTTGACGTGCTGGCCGCCGGCGCCGCTGGCCCGAAAGGTATCCACCTTCAGGTCCGCCGGATTGATCTCGATCTCGATGGTGTCGTCGACCACCGGATAGACCCAGACACTCGCAAAACTGGTCTGGCGACGGGAGGCGCTGTCGAACGGGCTGTTACGGACCAGGCGATGCACCCCGGCCTCTGTCTTCAGCCAGCCATAGGCATTGGGACCGGTCACCTGCAGGGTCGCGGACTTGATGCCGGCCTGCTCGCCGTCGGATTGTTCTAGCAGCTGGACTTTGTAGCCGTGCTTCTCCGCCCAGCGGTTGTACATGCGGGATAGCATCTCGGCCCAGTCCTGTGCCTCGGTCCCGCCAGCGCCGGCGTTGACTTCCAAAAAGGCGTCGAACGCATCGGCCTCGCCGGCAAGAAGACCCTCGATCTCCAACCGCTTGGCTTCCACCAGCACGCGCTTGAGGCTGCCAAGGCAGTCCGCGACCATGGCGGTATCGCCTTCGGGCTCGGCCATGGCGATAAGGTCGGTGGCGTCTGCGGCCTCGGACTGAAGGCGGTTCAACCCGTCGATGCCCGTGCTCAGCCGGTTGCGTTCGCGCATCACCGCCTGCGCGACGGCGGCATCGTTCCACAGGGTCGGGTCTTCGACCCGGTTGTTCAGTTCCTCGAGGCGGGCTGTGGCGACATCCCAGTCAAAGATGCCTCCTCAGCAGCGCGAAGGACTGCTTGAGTTGCGCATTGAGCGCGTCTGATTCGGTGGACATAAGAAGACCTTAATACAGTCCGCCGACGCCGCTGTCGATGCCAACGCCGGGTCCGGCAGTGGTGGCCGCCATGTCGTCAGCGGTTTCACCGCCACCGATGGTGCCCTGGCTGCCGCCGGGGGGCTGGTCGGGCTTGAACGCATCGACCCGGCCGCCGCCGCCGTCCCAGGCGACCATCTTCAGACCGTCGGGCATCCGGAAGGCCAAGGCAGGCCGATTCTTCAAAGCAACGGCCATGAAGTCGTGCCAGATGGGAGCAGAAACGGAACCGCCGGTTTCCTTGTCGCCAAGACTTGTGTTGTCGTCGAAGCCGACCCACACCGCGGTCACAAGATCGGCGGTGAAGCCGACGAACCACGCGTCGTTGAAGTCCTGGCTCGTGCCCGTCTTGCCGGCGATCGGCTTGCCCAGCCCGGCCCCGGCCGCGACACCGCTGCCGCGGGTCACGACGCCCTGCATCATGGTGACAAGTTGGAAGGTGCTTTGCGGGTCGGCGATTTGCTTGCGGTTGTCCGTCAGGATAGGAGGCTTGGCAGGGTCATCGCAGCCCTGGCATTCGATGCCGCTGGCGCGCCAGACGACCTTCCCGTCCCGATCCTGGACGCTGTCGACCAGGGAGGGAAGCACCTCCTTGCCGCCCATCGCAAGGCCAGCATAGGCGGAGGCCTGCCGTAGCACGGTTGTCTCCACGGCGCCCAGGGCTGCGGGCAGGACCTTCGGCATGCCATCGACAACGTGGAACGCGATGGCGTTCTGCGCGACGGCGTCCATGCCGACCTTCTCGGCAAGGCGCACCGTGACAAGGTTCAGCGACTGCTCGAGCGCCATGCGCATGGCGGTCGGGCCGTGGAAGGTAAGGCCATAATTTTGTGGGCGCCATTGCCCCTGCGCGCCGAGGTTCTGAACGTAGGGCGCATCGAGCACGCGCTGGCTAGGGGAGAACCCGGCCTCGAGCGCCGTCAGGTAGACCATAGGCTTGAACGAGCTGCCGGGCTGACGCTGGGCTTGGGTGGCGCGGTTGAACTGGCTACCGTCGGCGCTCCAGCCACCGGACATGGCGAGCACGCGGCCGGTGGCTGGGTCCAGCGAGACGAGCGCGCCCTGGACCTGGGGGATCTGCCGGAGCGCGAGCCGTTCAGAACGGGCCGGGGCCTTACCCTGGACAGGCGTGCCAGGGAGGGGCTCCACCATGACAACATCGCCGGGTTGGACGATCTCGGTCATCTTGCGGGGTGATGGTCCGAGACCGTTGCCGCGGACCGGGCGGGCCCAGGCGGAGTCGGCGAGATACAGGGACGCGAGCTTCGTCTGGCCGGTCGACTTCTCGAGCCAGGCGAGTTTCGCTTCATCGTTCGTGATGTCGAGCACGGTGGCCAGGCGCCACTCCGGCAGCATCCCGGCAGGACGCTGGACGGCGGGTAGCTTGGTAGCCCAACTCTGCTTCAACGTGGGACCAGACTCCAGCCTGGCGACCGGGCCACGCCAGCCGCCATGGCTGCGGTCGTAGGCCATCAAACCTTTGCGGAGTGCGTCGTCGGCGGCGGTCTGCAAGGCGGGATCGAGGCTGGTGCGAATGACGAACCCACCCTGCGTCGTGGCGTCGGCGCCAAAGCGGTCGATCATCTGGCGGCGGACCTCCTCGCCGAACCATTCGGCACCGGCGACCGTTTCCGGGCGGCGGAAGGCCGCGGGCTGGATCGGGGTGGCCTTGGCCTGGGTGGCCTCGTCCGCGGTGATGGCGCGATCGTCGGCCATGCGGTCGATCACCCAGTCCCGCCGGGCCTTGGCGGCATCGGCGAACCGGAACGGGTTGTAGTTGTTCGGCGCCTTGGGCAGGGCGGCGAGAAAGGCGGCCTCGGGCAGGGTGAGTTCGTCCAGTGCCTTGTTGAAGTAGGCCTGGGCGGCGGCGGCAACCCCGTAGGATTGCAGACCGAGATAGATTTCGTTGAGGTAAAGTTCGAGCACCTTGTCCTTTGACATCGACTGGTCGATGCGGACGGCGAGGATCAACTCCTTCACCTTCCGCGCGAGGCTGACCTCGTTGCCCAGCAGCATGTTCTTGGCGACCTGCTGCGTGATGGTGGACGCGCCGATCGGCCGGCGGCCCTGGCCATAGTTCATGAGGTCGACCCAGCCGGCCCGGGCGATGGCGACGGGATCGACGCCGCGATGGGTCCAGAATTTCTGGTCCTCGGCAGAGATGAAGGCCTGTTTCACCATGTCCGGAATGGCGGTGATAGGCATGAAGATGCGACGTTCGGTGGCGAGCTCGGCGATCAGACGCTCATCGCCGGCGTAGACGCGGCTCATGACGCGGGGCTGGTAATTGCGCAGACCATCGAGCGTCGGCAAGTCCTCGGCGTAGCGCTGGTAGGTATGCCAACCGAATGCGGCAGCGCCGAGGCCGCCGAGGATGCCGATCGCGAGAATCGTGCCGATCAGTCCGCGCAGGGCGCTGCCGAGGACGCTGCGGCGGCGTGCCGGCTTTGCCGCAATACCAGGTGCGATCGGCGCGGGTGTGCCGGTCACGCTGGGACGAACAAGGGGACTGCGAGGCGCCTCGGGGCGCCGGATGTCATCGTCGCTCATATGCCTACCCCGCCGTCACCATGACCGCCCGATTGCCGGCCACGAGATAAGCCTCGATAGCCCGGCGTAGCGCGGTGGCCACCCGGACCCGGTGCTCTGCCTTACGTAACGCGATCTCATCCATTTGGTTCGACATGAAGCCCATTTCAACCAGAACGCTGGGAACGTCGGCGGCCTTCAGCACGGCAAAACTGGCGTGTCGCACCGGGTTGGCGAGCAGGCCGATATCGGGGCGCAGACTGGCGACGACGGTGCGGGCGACATGGGCGGAACCTTGCCGGGTCTCCTTGCGGACAAGGCTGGCGAGGATATGGGCAACGTCGGGGGGCAGGTTGTTCATGCCAGGGCCGAATCGGTCGGCGCTGTTCTCCCGAACGGCCAGTGCCGCAGACTGCGCGTCGGATGCGGTGTCGGACATGGTATAGACGCTGGCGCCGCGGACCGTATGGTCGGCGAGCGCATCGGCATGCATGGAGACGAACAGGGCCGCACCCCTGCGCTGCGCGAAATCCACGCGGTCCGGCAGCTTGATGAACGTGTCACGGGTGCGGGTCAAGGCGACGCGGCACTGACCGCCGGCTTCAAGTTGGCGCTTCAATTCCTGGGCGGACGCAAACGCAACATGCTTCTCGTAAGTGCCGGAGACACCGATGGCACCGGGGTCCTTGCCACCATGGCCGGGGTCGAGGATGACGAGAGGAAGGGCCCGCACGTCGGACGGCGACTTGCGCGGCCGGGCGAATGCAGGCGTTGCTGCCATTCCGAAGACGGCGGCCAGGAGCAGGCGGCGCGGTATCAGGACGGGATGCGGCATGAAGTTCACGTATCACAATAAGGGTCGCATTGCATTCTCGATGGTTCGTGGGGCGGCTTTATGGCTCCCCTTGCAGGCTGTTGCAGATTGAGTCATCCTTCATGACGTTCCTGCGGTGTAGCTCAAGCCGAGCCTGTGTCCGCCGCCTTGCCCATTTGGGCGGGCCGCGTCTCTCCTGGTTCTGGCCCCTGCCCTGCTGCCCGCGCCGCGCGACCGCGCGCCGGGGTTCGTTCGCCTCACCTGGGGGGCGCTGACGGTTTTGGCCGACGGCGCCGCCCACCTTGCCAGGGTTCCAATGCCAAGCGTCGCGCCCGCGTTCTTATTGTCCGGACCCGATACGCCGCACGCAGCCCCTGGCGGGATGTCCTCACGCCTTTTCCGCCGTCCCAGCAGCACCGGCCATGCCGGCGTGCGCGGGTGCGCGGAGTATCGGAGTTCTGCAGCCCATGACGAAGCGTATGTTGATCGACAGCACCCATGCGGAAGAAACCCGCGTGGTGGTCCTGGACGGTAACCGCCTCGAAGACTACGACGTCGAGACGTCGACTAAGGAACAACTGAAGGGCAACATCTACCTGGCGAAGATCGTCCGGGTTGAGCCCAGCCTGCAGGCCGCGTTCGTGGAGTTCGGTGGCGGCCGCCACGGATTCCTGGCTTTCAGCGAAATCCATCCCGATTATTACCAGATCCCGGTCGCGGACCGGAAGCGCCTGCTGGAGATGCAGGAGGCAGAGGCCCGCGAGGAGGAGGAAGAGGAAGAGCGTGAAGCCCGGCGGCGCGAGCATGGCGGTATCACACCCCCGCAGCAGGCATCGGACGCCGAAGCGGGCGAGCAGCCGGACGACATCCAGGTGCCCGACGAGCCGGAGCACGATGCCGGATTCCCACAGATTGACGAGCCCGGCGCGGCGGATGCCGATGCCCATAACCCTGTCGAGGCTGGAGCCAAGGCGATCGAGGCCGATCCGCTCGCCGAGGCCGAGCCGATGCCGCAG
>JAYVEG010000088.1:0-5503 GCA_043748985.1 Rhodospirillales bacterium | reverse complement strand
GGTCGGGTATCGCACTGCGCCACATTCCCCGGCTTCAGACATCGGGGCGGAGTGCCGCAGTCCGCCAGACAATGGTCATGCAACCCAGCGCAGGAGAGGGCCTGTCCCGCGTGTCAGGCGCCCCATATGGCCGATCGGCACGACACCATCCGCCATCAGCCGGGCCAGGGTCGCCCCGTCTTCGGCCGGCACGCGGCCGAGCGTTCGGGCGCCATCCGCCAGGCGGACCACGGCCGTGCCGTGCGCAGCCGTTCCGTCCGGGTTGAAGAGCACCGTGAAGGCCTCGAGCCTCGCAGCGCCCAGGGTGTCGATCGCGATCGCGGGAGCGGGCTGGCGCCGGGCGGCGGCGGCGGCGTTGCGGTCGTAGGGGCGAAGCATGGCGCCGGGCGGAGCAGTGTCGCGGCCGAGCAGCAGCGCGTGGTGGGAGGTGAGATGGCCGCCCTGCCCGTAGAGCAGGCCCCTCCCCCCGGCCTCGTGCGCGGCTTCGCGCAGCCGGCGGACCATCATGGCGGCCGCATGGACCATGGTGCTGTTGAAGGGCGCGCCATGGAAGGTGAGCCCGCCCGTGACGCTGATAGGCGTCGTAGCCGGCAGCCCGAGCACGCGGCGGGCCATCTTCGGGACGACCGGAAAACAGGTGTAGAGCTCGCAAATGGTAGGCGCCACCCCGCCCGACGCCTCCAGCATCGCTTTCAGCACGGCGTCCTGCGCCGGGCAGCCGTCCAGCCGCGGGCGGGCCATCCAGTCGCGCGGCTCGGAAGCGGCGGCTCCGGCATGCAGGTAGATCAGGCGCTCCTCCGGGATCCCAGCGGCGCGGGCGACTTCTAGGCTGGTCAGCAGGATCGCGCCGGCCTGGTTCACGGCGGGGTTCGCGACCATCAGCTTGGAATACGGCCAGGCGACCGGGCGGTTGGCCGGGCCCATCGCGGAGATGGCCTGCGGGTCATGGCGGGCGCGTATCCAGGCGGTCGGGTTGCCCGCGGCGATGGCTGAGAGTGCTGACCCCAAGGCGGCAGACTCGGCCCGGCCCTCCTCCGGGGTCTGGCCCCACAAGGCCTGCACCGCAGTCTCGTACAGCGGATAGACGGTGATCGGTTCGGTCACGCCGTGGGCGCGCGCGAGGGGGTGGATGTAGTCGCGGTTGCGGGCCGGCAGCCAGTCCGTCCCGGTCTGGACGGGGGTGTGGGGCTGGGTCCAGCCGAGTGATGTCCCGGTGCGGCGGGCCCAGGTCGCCGTGTGGGTCGCCTCGCCGCCGCATACAGCGGCGACGCTCGCCTCGCCCCGCGCAATGCGGGAAGCGGCCTCGTGCAGGAACTGGACGGGCGTGTGGCCGCCGATCTCGCCGTGGCGGCGCCAGCCGGGTCCGGCGCCCAGGCGCTCCGCCAGCAGGCCGGGCAGGTCGTCATAGGGCCAGGAGATGACGTTCACCACGTCCAGGCTGTCGAGCCGCGCCAGCAGGTTTGCACCCGCATCGGCCCCCGCGTCCAATTGGGCCCTGCGCAGCGCCGTCTCGATCAGCGCAGCCGGCTCCTGCCCGGTGGCACGGTCCTGCGGCTGGTCCTTCACCTCGCCTACTCCGACGATGACGGGGGTGTGGGCGGCGTCGGGCACGGGCGATCCTCCTGCGGGGTTTGTCAGCGCGCCCCGGCCGCCGCATGCTGCCGGGAATGCGTCAGAAGGGGCAAGGGAGTGGGATGGACGACGTGGTCGTGGAGGATGTCTGCACGCGCACGACGCTGCGCCGCATGGCCGCGCTACTGGACCAATCCACGCCCGAAGGCACGGTGATGCCGCGCGGCTGGCACGTGGCGCTGTTCGCGCCCGACCCGCCGCAAAGCCGTTTGCGGCCGGACGGATTCGCCGGCGTGGGCGTGCCGCTACCGGAGTCGGACCTGACGCGGCTGATGTTCGGCGGGCGCCGCACGGAGTTCATGGGTGATATCCCGGTCGGTGTGCCGGTCCTGCGATACAGCAGGCTCGTCTCGGTGGTCCCGAAGACCGGGCGATCGGGCCGGATGCTGATCGCGACGGTGCGGCACGTCGTCCGCGCAAATGGCGCGGAGGTGCTGACCGAGGAGCAGGATTTCGTGCTGCTCGAGCCGGGACGCCCTGCCCCGCCGCCGGCGGTCACCGGTGGGCCTGCGCCCGGCGGCATTCCCTTCACCGTGACGGAGACGATGCTGCTGCGCTTCTCCGCACTGATGTTCAACACGCACCGCATCCATTACGACCATCCCTATGCCACCGCCGTGGAGGGCTATCCGGCCCTGGTGGTGAACGGCAGCCTGACGACGCTGCTGTTGACGGAGCTGTTCAGGGCACGGGCCGGGCGGCAACCGCGGAGCCTGGTCACCCGCAACCTGCGGCCGCTCTACTGTGGCCGGGCCAACACGCTGCATGTGCAGTCAGGCGAGCCCCCGGCCTCGGGGGGCGGCGGGACCTGGACGCTCTGGGCCGCCGATGAGAGCGGCGCGCCGGCCCTGGAGGCGCGGATCAGATGAGCTTCCTCTCCGGGATCCGCGTGCTGGATCTGACGACCGTGGTGGTCGGGCCG
Organism: Rhodospirillales bacterium; assembly: GCA_043748985.1. Lineage (GTDB taxonomy): Bacteria > Pseudomonadota > Alphaproteobacteria > Acetobacterales > Acetobacteraceae > JBBROS01. The sequence continues at coordinate 2,949 of JAYVEG010000088.1, read as the reverse complement.
GCCTGCACGCTGCGCCTGGCGCAGTATGGCGCAGCGGTCGTGAAGGTAGAGACGGCAGCCGGCGACATGATGCGCTCGCTCGGCGGCCCGTCGCCGGGCGGGCGGCATTCCGGCGCCTACCTGCACCTCAACTGCGGCAAGCGAAACGTCTGCCTGGACCTGAAACAGCCGGCCGGGCGGGCGGCGCTGCTGCGCCTGGTGGACCGGTCGGACGTGCTGGTCGCCAACATGCGGCCGGAGGCGCTGGCGCGCCTCGGGCTCGATGCGACGACGCTGCGGGCCCGGCAACCCGGCATGGTGCACTGCGTGATCACCGGCTTCGGCCCCGGGCCCTATCGCGGCCTGCCGGCCTACGACAGCGTGGTGCAGGGCGTGTCCGGGGTGGCCGGGCTGTTCCAGCGGCGGAACGGCGCACCGGCCTACGTGCCCTTGCTACTGGCGGACCACGTGGTCGGCGAGATCGCGGCCGGCGCCGTGCTGGCGGCCCTGGTTGAGCGCGGGCGAACTGGGATCGGCGCCGCGATCGAGGTGCCGATGCACGAGACCGTAGCGGCCTTCGTGCTGCAGGAGCATATGGGTCGGCAGAGCTTCGAGCCGCCACTTGGCCCGGCGGGCGACTCCCGAACGCTCGATCCCGGCAACGCGCCGATCGAGACGTCGGACGGCTGGATTTCCGTCACGGCCAACACCGACACGCAGGTTGCCGCGTACCTCGGCGCGGTAGGCCGTGGGGACGCGATCGATGACCCGCGCTTTGGCAGCGTGGCCGACCGGATGCGCAACGTCGAGGCCTGGTTCGCGCTGCGCAACGGCGCGCTGCGCGGCAACACGACGGCCCATTGGCTGAGGGCGATGGCGGACGCGGACGTGCCCGCCATGCCCTGCCACACGTTGAAGACGCTGATGGACGACCCGCATCTGGTCGCGGCCGGACTGGTGGGCACGGACGTGCACCCGACGATGGGCGCCGTCCGGTCGATGCGCCCGACCGTGTTGCGGGATGGCGCGGCCTACCCGGCCGGGCCACCCGCCGCGCCGATCGGCTGGGACACCCTGGCCGTCCTGGCCGAGGCCGGCTTCGCCGAACCCGAGATCGCAGCGCTTTTGGAAACCGGCGCCGCCCGTGATGGACGGTCGGCATGAAAGGACCATCGATGTCAGTCACGCGACGCGCCTTGCTCGCCGGCAGCGCCAGCTTTGCCGCCACGGGCCGGGTGCATGCCCAGGGAACTACCCAGGGAACTACCCAGGGAACTACCCAAAACGCGGGCCAGGGACCCGTCTTGCGCATCGGTCTGCTCACCGATCTCACAGGGCCTTATCGCGACACGGGTGGCACCACCTCGGTCGCCTGTGCGCGCCAGGCAATCCGCGAGTCGGGCATGGCGGTGGAGCTGCTGGTCGGCGATCACCAGCAGAAAGCCGATATCGGCCTCGCCGTCGCCCGGCGCTGGATCGACCAGGAGGGCGTCGATGTCATCATCGATGTGAACAACTCCGCCATCGCGCTCGCGGTTGCCGGCCTGGTCCGGGACAAGGACAAGATTCATCTCAACACCGGCGCCGCCACCTCAGAGCTGACCGGCGTCGCCTGCAACGCAAATACGGCGGCCTGGACGACGGACACCTGGTGCCGCGCGCACTCCACGGCGGCGGCCGTGCTGCGCGGTGGCGGCAAGACCTGGTATTTCATCACCGCCGACTACGCGTTCGGCAAGTCGATCGAGGTGGATGCGGCCGGGTTCATCGATGCGGGCGGCGGCCGCATCATCGGCTCCGCGCGCTACCCCTTCCCCGGCACGACCGACTTTTCGGCCTACCTGCTGCAGGCCGCATCGAGCGGCGCCGACGTGATCGCGTTCGCCAATACCGGCGCCGACCTCGCCAACTGCATTAAGCAGGCGCGCGAGTTCCAGCTCCCGCGCCCCGGCCAGAGGCTGGCGGCGATGTCGGGCTACATCACGGACTTCCATTCCGTGGGTGCGGCGGACGCGCAGGGCCTGCTGATGACGGAGAACTTCTACTGGGACCTGAACGACCGGACGCGCGCCTTCCTGGGCCGGGTCAAGGCGGAGGTCGGGGATAACTGGCCGAGCACGGCGCACGCCGCCGCCTACTCCAGCGTGGTGCACTATCTGAAAGTGGCGAAGGCGATGAGCCCTGCGCAGGCCAAGGCCTCCGGATCGGCGACGCTTGCGGCCATGAAGGCGTTGCCGACCGATGACGACTGCTTCGGTCCCGGCCGGATCCGCGCCGATGGGCGAAAGATCCATCCAGCCTACCTGTTCCAGGTCAAGGCGCCTGCGCAGAGCAGCGGCCCCTGGGATCTGTTCACGGTGGCCGCGACAATTCCCACCGAGGAGGCATTCCGGCCCATGTCGGAAGGAAAGTGCCCGCTGGTCGAGGCTGCCGCACCCGGCCGATCGGCAGGATAGTTGCGGGCGCGAACGGCCCCCTCGCTCAAGCAGGCGTCGGGCGTGGCAGGGCCCGCAGCCATTCGCTGGCCGTGAAGCCGACCAGTAACCAGAACCCGCCGACCATGAACCCGGCAGCCACGTCCGTCGTGTGATGCAGCAAGGAGAACTCATGGCGGCCGAGCGACAAGAGCGGCGCCGTCAGCAGGATGATCCAGGAGATCGCTGCGAGCAGCGCGAGGCGAGTGGCGAGTGCGAACAGCAGTCCGATCCGGCGCGCGAGTCCCTGCTGCGAGAGAGGCAACGCGCCGCCAGCACCGGCAGGAAGATGAGGTTGTCGATCCCGAGCACGACCTCGAGCAGGGTCAGGGTCGGCAGGCTTGCTCAGACCTGCGGGTCGATGAGCCATTCCATCAGGAGTGCCCGCCGCAACACGGGAGCGTGTGATGCAGCAGTTCACAGCCCTGCAGATCATACCTGGAATTCGGATATGCCATCGCGTAAGCCCCGTGAGTGACAAACGACATGCACGCCG
>JAYVEG010000087.1:0-5516 GCA_043748985.1 Rhodospirillales bacterium | reverse complement strand
GCGCACGATCATCGGGGGCGCAATCGGCGCCGTGTTCCTGATTGTCGCCGGTGAGGTGTTGCGCCCGCTGGGCCAGCTTTCCACCTTCGTCGTCTCGGCCGTCGCGCTGGCCGTCATCCTGTTCTTCCCCGATGGGCTGCTGGGCGCCGTCATGCGCCCGCGCGACAGGGCCCGGCCATGAGCCTGCTGCGGGTCGAGGGGCTGACCAAGCGCTATGGCGGGCTTGTCGCGGTGCATGACATGGCGTTCTCGATCGCGCCTGGCGAGATCCTGGGGCTGATTGGGCCGAACGGGTCAGGCAAGTCCACGTGCATGAAGCTGGTAATGGGGATCGAGCGGCCCAATGCCGGCCAGGTGTTCGTCGATGGCGAGCAGGTCGCCGGGCAGCCTGCGCACCGAATTGCCCGGCGGGGCGTGGGGCTCGTGTTCCAGCATTCCCGCCCGCTGCATCGGCAGACGGTGCTGGAAAACATCATGCTGGCGCTGTTGCCGGACAGCCTGTTGCGGCTGGTGGCCCAGCACCACCTGCGCGACCGCGCTGCCACGATCGCCGAGCGCTGCGGCCTGGGTGGCGTGCTGCATCGGCGGCCGGGGACGTTGCCCTTTGCGGATCTGCGCCGGATGGAGCTGGCCAAGGCGATCGCGCGGGACCCGAAGGTGGTGCTGGTCGACGAGCCGTTCGCCGGGTTGACGGCGGCCGAGGTGGCCGATTTTTCAGCCCTGATTGCCGGGTTCCGCGAGGAGGGCCGTGCGGTGCTCCTGGTCGATCACAACGTCAAGGGCGTCGCCGCACTGGTGGACCGGGTGCTGGCGATGTATCTGGGCGAGCGGGTCACCGAGGGGACCGCCGCCGAAGTGATGGCGCATCCGCGGGTGCGCGAGGTGTATCTAGGCTCTGGCACCATGGCCCGGTCAGCGCGGGCGCCGAGGGCTGCACTGAATGCCGAGCCTTTGCTGACGGTCAAGGATGTCGGTGTCCTCTATGGCAAGGCGCAGGCGCTCGAGCGCGTATCGCTGCACGTGTATGAGGGAGAGTGCGTCTCGGTCGTTGGGCTGAACGGCGCGGGCAAGACAACGCTGTTTAATGCGATCTCCGGCCTGGTGCCCTATTCCGGGCGCATCGATTTCGCCGGCGGGTCGCTGGCAAACCACACCGCCGGCCAGATCGCGCGGAGCGGCGTCGTGCAATGTCCGGAAAGCCGCGAGCTGTTCGGCGACATGTCGGTGCGCGAGAACCTGGACCTCGGCGGCGCCCGGCTTCCGGCGATCGAGCGGGCAAGGCAGCTTGGCTGGCTGTTCGATCTTTTCCCCATCTTGAAGGCCCGGCAGAAGCAGCGTTCCGCGACGCTGTCGGGCGGCGAGCAGCAGATGCTGGCGATTGCGCGGGCGTTGATGATGCAACCCCGGCTGCTGATCCTGGACGAGCCAACGCTCGGCTTGGCCCCGGTGATCCTCGAGCAGATCTCGCATGCGCTCGAAGTGCTGCGGACGACGACGCCGATCACCATCCTGCTTGGGGAGCAGAACGTCACCTTTGCCCTGCCGCATGCCGACCGGGTCTATGTGCTGGAGCATGCGCGCATCATGTGGGAAGGCCCGCCGGAGCGCTTCGCCGAGGAGGCCGGGGCTGGGCTGTTGTGACACGCCCCCAAGGGGTCGGTCGGCGCGGCGGCTTCGCGCAGATCTCAGTCCCTCGCGCGCGGCGGGCGAGTTTCTGCGAGCGGACGTCATTGCCGAGGGATTGCAATTGCCGGGTTGGAGGAGACGTAAGATTCAGGTTAGCGGCGGCGAACGGAAACGAGCACCCGTTCAGTCACGGGATGGGTTGCGCTTCTGCCTCCCATAGTTCTTCCTCCGCTTCTCGCGTCAGGGTGGCGTCACGACCCTCCGGGACCAAACACTCTGCCACGCGTGCAATGTCGTCAGCCGTGCTTGAGGGCTGGGCAGAGGCTGTCGGGCAGGGCGCGGAGTGCGCGGGCGGCGGGAATGGTGGATTGCAGGGTGTAGAAGTCGAAGGGCCCGTGGCTTTCGGCGGGTGACTTTACCTTGGTGCCGGCGGCGAGGACGGCTTTGAGGTAGTGGCTGACGAGGGAGTAGACGCCGGCCTGGTTGGCGCAGGGCATGGCGCGGTGCCGGGCCAGGAAGCGGCGGGAGAAGGCGCGGGTGGGACATGTCGGTGACGACGCCGATCTTCACAGATGGCTTGCCTGGAGGTTGCGGCTGCGCATGGGCGGGCATTGCGAGGGTTGCGGCCAGGACAACCGGGAGAAGGGCGCGGAGGACGCGGGCCGGCACGGGCTTCATGGTCGTTTCCCTGGTTTGCCGCGGTGCGTCGCGGTCATTATTTCCGGGATGGCGTATAAAGCGGAAGGCCGGCGGGGCTATGGGCGTTGGCGACGGCTCAGTCGTGGGGCAGGAGGCGCCGGGGCTGGCCGTTCAGGAAGGCCTCGATGTTCTCGACCGTTTGCGGGAAGTAGGTCGCGTAGTTTTCGCGTGTGGCGTAGCCGAGATGGGGCGTCAGGATCGTGTTGGGGGCGGCGAGGACCGGGTCGCCGGGTGGGACCGGCTCGTGTTCGAACACGTCCAGGGCGGCGCCGGCGATGCGGTGTTCGTGGAGTGCGGCGAGGAGGGCGGCCTGGTCCACCAGGGCGGCGCGGGAGGTGTTGACCAGGCAGGCGGTCGGTTTCATGCGGCGCAGGTCGGTATCGCCGACGAGGCCGCGCGAGCGGTCGCTGAGGACCATGTGGATGCTGATGTAGTCGGATTCGGCGAAGAGGCGGTCCTTGTCGACGGCCTCGGCGGTCGTGCCGGCGCGGGCCTGGGTGAGATTGGGGCTCCAGGCGAGGATGGTCATGCCGAAGGCGCGGCCCATGGCGGCGACTTCGGCGCCGAGCTTGCCGAGGCCGACAAGGCCCAGGGTGCGGCCGCGGACGACGCCGCCGAGACGCCGGGTTTCCCAGGTGCCGGCGCGCAGACTGCGGTCCTCGGCGACGATGTTGCGGCTGAGGGCGAGGATGAGGGCGAAGGCCAGTTCCGCGGTGGGGGCCCCTGCCCCGTCGGTTCCGGACACCGGGATGCCGCGGCTGCGGCAGTGGGCGACGTCGATGCCGAGGTTGCGCATGCCGGTGGTGGCAATCATGCGCAGGTTGGGCAGGCGGTCGAGCAGGGCCCGGGGAAAGGGGGTGCGCTCGCGGATGGCGACGGCGATCTCGAACGGGAGCAGGCGCTCGACGAGGGCGTCGCCGGTCAGGTTGTCGGTGAAGAAGGTGGGTTCGGCGCGGCCGGCCAGGCGGGACCAGTCTGCCGTGAAGCGGGCGGCGTCCTGGAAGTCGTCGAGTATTGCGATGCGGATCATGGTTCATCGTTGCGCCGGCGGGGGGGCGATGTCCAGGCACCCTCGGGCACGGCATGCAGGGCGGCGGTCATTGCGTGCCGCGCCGCGTGGCAGAGCCTCCGGATGGTTAGACCGAGAAGGCCTGATGTCCCTCCGAATGGTCGGAGACGACGTAATGCACCAGTGGATCGGTTCCTGCGGCCTTCACGTCGCCGTAGGCTGCCCGGTATTTGTCGGTGCTGAACGCGGCCCGGGGGATCGCGGCCTCCCTTCCAGCCCGACGCCTCGTAATGCGCCAGGGGGTTGATCCCGGCCGCGGCAACGTCCGGGTTCTTGGCCAGGTCGTAGATCGGGTCGAAGGTGAAGGTGACGGTGCCGATGCCGGCGGCGTCGTAACGGAGGGTCAGGGTGCTACCCGAATTGGTGCCGGTGGCGGCCATGCCTGCGAGGTCGATGGTGTCGCCGGTGGTGACGCCGGGGACGCGGTCGTTGAACGGTGTGGCGCCGGCGCCGGGCACGATCTGCAGGGTGGCGCCAAGACCGGTGAAGCTGAGCGTCAGGCGGTCGAGGTCAGGTAAATCGCCCGGCGGTTCGGCGTGCGCCATGTGCTGGAAGGCGGGATCCGCAAGACCGGTGCCCGCATCCGTGTGACTGCGCAGTTGATCGATGCCACCACGGGCACCCACCTGCTGGCCGAACGGTATGATCGGGACCTGGCCGACATTTTCGCGGTGCAGGACGAGATCACCTCGTTGATCATCGGGGCCGTTCGACCGGCGCTGTATGAGGCTGAGCAGGTCCGCTCGATCCGCAAGCATCCGGAGAGCATCGACGCCTGGGCCGCCTATCAGCGCGGCGTTTGGCGGCTCCGTCCGCGCGACCCGCGGCTGCGCGTCCGGCTGGCGCATATCGGGCTTGGTCACTATTTCGGGCGCGCCTATCCGGCTGCGGGCTGCATTGCCGACCGTCTTCGGCGCGATTGGCCGGGCTATTCCTTCGGGTCGCGGCTGCTGGCGCTGGTGCTGGCGGAGACCGGTCAGTTGCCGGAGGCGCGGCGGGTCTTGGAGGGGGCGGTCGCCTTGTCGCCGGCGCCGTTCGACGGTTTCTCGCATGCGCGCATGCCGTGGTATCGACGCGGCGAGCACGCGCGGATGGTCCGGACGTTACGCCGCTTGGGCTGGACCGGGCGCGCCGATTGATTTTTCGGCGCCCGGCCGCCATCTCCGTCAGTGTGCGCGGAGGATCGCTTCCAGGCGGACGGCGAGATCGTCGGCTGGGGTTTCGGGTCGGGGCTGGCGCTTGAGCCCCAGGTAGCGGGCGGCGACGTCGTCGGAGCCGGCCAGTTCGACGGCCGGGCCGGAGAGGGTGATGCGGCCGTTTTCGAGTACGTAGGCCCGGTCGGCGATGGCGAGGCTCATGCGGACATTCTGTTCGGAGAGCAGGATCGACAGGCCCTGGCGGCGGAGGTCTGTCACCAGGGCGAAGACCTTGGCGACCGGGGCCGGGGCGAGTCCCAGGGAGGGTTCGTCCAGGATCAACAGTTTCGGCGCGCTCATCAGGCCGCGGCCGACGGCGAGCATCTGTTGCTGGCCGCCCGAGAGTTTGCCGGCGACGCTGTCCAGGCATTGGCGCAGGCCGGGGAAGCGGGTGAGGACGCGCTCCAGCAAGGCGGCCTGGTCCGGGCCGCCTGAACGGAGGTAGGCGCCGAGGCCGAGGTTCTCGGCGACCGTCAGGCCGGCGAAGACCTGGCGGCCTTCCGGCCCGTGCACCAGGCCTGCGGCAACCCGGGCGGCGGCGGGGGCGCGCTCGATGGGCTGGCCGAGGAAACGGATGGAGCCGGCCAGTGCGGGGAGCAGGCCGGAGAGGGTTCGCGCGATGGTGGATTTGCCGGCCCCGTTGGCGCCGAGCAGAGCGACGATCTCGCCGGGGCGGACGGTCAGGGAGATGTCGTGGATGACTGCCCGGTTGTCGTAGCCCACGGTGAGACCGGAGATTTCGAGCATGCGTCAGGCGTCCAGCCGGCCGACACAGGCCTCGATGACGGCGGGGTCGGACTGGATCTGGGCGGGCGTGCCGGCGGCGACGATGCGGCTGGCGTCGAGCACGACGACCTGGTCGGCGAGGTCCATCACGAGGGCCATGTTGTGCTCGACGACGAGCAGGGTGATGCCGGTGGCGCGGA
>JAYVEG010000086.1:0-16315 GCA_043748985.1 Rhodospirillales bacterium | reverse complement strand
CGCTATCCCAGCGGGCACATGTATTTCTCGTTGAAGGACGAGGGCGGTAAGATCAGCGGCGTGGTGTGGAAGAGCGCCGTGGGCAAGCTGGGCCTGGTGCCGGAAAACGGGGTCGAAGTGATCGCGACGGGCCGGGTCAGCGCGTATGGGGACCGCAGTTCCTATCAGCTTGTCGTGGAGCGGATGGAGTATGCCGGGGCCGGGGCGCTGCTGGCGCGGATCGAGATGCTGCGGGTGCGCCTGGCCGAGGAGGGGCTGTTCGACGCGGCACGCAAGCGGCATCTCCCGCTGCTGCCGGGGGTCGTGGGGGTGGTGACGTCGTCGTCGGGCGCCGTGCTGCACGACATCCGCACCACGATTGCGCGCCGGTTTCCGCGGCCCATTCTGGTGTGGCCGGTTCCGGTGCAGGGCGAGGGTTCGGCCGCCAAGATCGCGGCGGCGATCGCGGGATTCGATGCGATTGTGCCCGGGGGCGCGGTTGCGCGGCCGGATGTGCTGATCGTCGCGCGGGGCGGCGGCAGCCTGGAGGACCTGATGGCCTTCAACGACGAGGCAGTGGTGCGGGCGGCTGCCCTGTGCCGCATTCCGCTGATCTCGGCGGTGGGGCACGAGACGGACCATACGCTGATCGATCTCGCGGCGGACCGGCGGGCGCCGACGCCTACGGCCGCGGCGGAGCTGGCGGTGCCGTCGCGCACCGAGCTGGTTGCGACCATTGCGCAGGAGGCTGCGCGGCTGGCCGGGGCGCTGCATCGCATGACACAGGAGCGGCGGCTGCGGCTGGGTGTTGCCGCGCATGCGCTGCCGGACCTGCCGGGGCTGTTGGGCACTGCGCGGCAGCGGATCGACGACCGCGGGCAGCGGCTGGGGCTGGCATTACCCAACCTGCTGATCGCCCGCCGGGCGGCGCTGTCGCGCGCCGAGCGGCTGATCCCTGACCTTCCCGCCCTGGTGCGGGCGGCGCGGCAAGGGCTGCGGGCCCAGACCGACCGGCTGCTGCTTGCGCTTCCGAACCTGGTTGCCCGGCGTCGTGGGGCGCTGGCGGAGGCGCGCATGCCTGCGCCGCTCAGCCTGGTCGGCGCGGCCCGCGCGCAGCTCCGTCTTGAAGCCGCCGGGCTTGGCCATGCCCTGCAGCGCGCCACCGGCCGCCACCGTGACGCGGAGGCGCGCATTGCCGCCCGGCTTTCCCCTGCCCCGTTGCTTTCCGCCGTTCGCGAGGCCCGCACGCGGCTCGATGCCTCCGCTGCGCGGCTCGAGAGCGTCTCGCACCAGGCGGTGCTGGCGCGGGGCTACGCCGTCATCCTCGATGGCGCCGGGCACGCTATCACCCGTGCGGCCGGCGTGCAGCCCGGCGCTCGCCTGACCCTGCGCTTCGCTGATGGCGACAAGGCAGCCACAGCCGACGGGCTTGCCCGATCGCGCCAAGGTGCGCTTCCGCTTTGAGGGGTGTTAGAACGGCATTTCAGGTGGCGGCGAGGATTATGCGGGGTGCTCGGGCCGCAGCCGTTCCACGCAGTAGTGGAAGGCAAAGTGCCATTGGACGGTGGCCGGCACGCCGGCTGCGGCGATGTGGGCGAGCCATTCCTTGCGACGGAAGCTGCGGGCGATCGAGATGGCGCCGTCGATGCGGACGATGCGGTGCCAGCGCATCAGGCGGGCGAGCCAGGGGAAGCCGTAATAGGCGAAAGCGTGGCGATGGAGGTCGGCGATGAACCAGCCGCGGCGGGCGTGGCGCTCCATCCATGCGAGGAATGCCACGACCTGGTTGTCGTCGAGGTGGTGGGTGAACTGCGAGCTGACGATGAAATCGGGGTCGGGCGACGGCGTGTAGGCGAAGACGTCGCCGGTGACCCAGGTGATCGCCATTTCCGGGGGAGTCGCTGCGGCGGCGGTTGGGGCGCTCTCGGGGTTCATGTCGATGCCCGACAGGGCGGGGACCAGGCCGCGTCGGAGGGCCCAGCGGTGTATTGCGCGCAGCAGGTCGCCATGGCCGCAGGCGACATCGAGTATGGAGAGAGTAGTGCCCGGGGGCCAGAAGCGGGTTGCGGTGTCGAGCCAGGCCAGCGTGGGTTGGTGGGTACGGGTCAGGCGGTTGATGGTTTCGAGGTTTGCCAGGCAGTGGGCGTATTCGGCCTGGCTCAGCTGGCCCGATGCAACCTGGTCGTCCATCAGTTCGGGTTGGGTGCTGCGGCGGGTCAGGTCGGCCATGTGGGCATTCTAGCTGCTGCCTATCTGGTGGGCGAGGCGGGTTCGTGTGGGCTGTCGCGCCTGGTCTGGAGCGATTGCGGACTTTGCTTTTGGCCCGCACCTTAATCCCGACCCTCTATCGCAAGCGTGCGAGAGGACAAGCGGCGGGTCCTGCTGTGGCGTTTGGGTGGTCCGATGATGGGGATTAGCCGCTTTCGGGCCCTGAGGTGGGCGTGCCGGGCTGGTGCCTAACGGGCAGCCGGCTTCCTCGCGGCGCGCCGCGCCCGATTGAAGGCGTGGATATCGTCGAGCGTGACGTAGCCCTTCTTGGCGGTATCGATGGCGTCGAAGTTCGTGGCGATCCGGGACAGCTTGGCGGTCTTTGCCTGGTCGAGGGTCAACTTGCCGTCGTGCGTGGTGTTTGCGGCGTCGAAACGCTGCTGAAGGCTTTGGCGATGGTGCGGGCGGCGCGGCGGAGTGGTCGGCGCCGCGGCCGTGGGAGGCGAAGCGGTGGTGCCTGTCATGGGTGAAAGCTGCTGGGCGGATACGGGCGCCGCCAGAAGCGCCAGGACGGCGGCGAGAACGAGACGCATGGGACAATACTCCTTGGGCGGGGTGCGCCGCATGTTACGTGGCGTGCCGGTCGGAGACGACCGTGCGCAGGACCTGGACCGCCATCTCGATCCCGGCGGCGTCGACGTCCAAATGGGTGCAGCAGCGAATGCGATGCTTGCCCATCACCGAGACCGAGACCCCGTGCTCTCGCGCGGCCTTCGCAAGGTCGGAGCCGGTCATGCCGGTGCCGGCGGTGTCGACGTAGACGAGGTTGGTGTGCACAGGCTCCGGAACCAGGCCGGGCACCTGCGCCAGGCCGCGGGCGAGCGAGCGGGCGTTGGCGTGATCCTCGGCCAGGCGTTCGACGTTGTGGTCCAGCGCATAGAGGCAGGCTGCCGCGACGATGCCACCCTGCCGGAGTGCGCCGCCCATGCGCTGCTTCCAGCGCCAGGCCTGGCCGACGAACTCCTCCGACCCGGCCAGCACGGCGCCCAGGGGGGCGCCCAGGCCCTTCGTGAAGTCGAGCCATACCGTGTCGTAGCCTGCGGCCATCTCGTGGGCGGGGATAGCGGCCTCCACGCAGGCGTTCATCAGGCGGGCGCCGTCCATGTGGGTCACCATACCGCGGGCGTGGGCCCAGTCTGCGACATCGTGCAAGGCCTGGAGCGGCCAAACGGCACCCCCGCCGAGGTTCGCGGTCTGCTCCACCTCCACCATGCGCTGTGGCGGGGCGTTGCGGGACCGGGGGCGCTCGGCGGCGTCCAGGGCTGCCACGTCGAAGAGACCCAGGTCGCCCTCCAGGCCTGTGACCTGGGTGCCGGCCAGCGCCCACGGGGCGCCACCTTCGGAGGAGAGGATGTGGGAGGTCTTGTGGGTCAGGATCTCGTCGCCGGGGCGGCATTGGACGAGGATCGCGATCTCGTTGCACATGGTGCCCGACGGCATGAACACGGCGGCTTCCTTGCCGAGCAGGGCGGCCATGCGCTCGGTCAGCATGTTGATGGTGGGGTCGGTTCCCATCTGCTCGTCGCCGACCTCGGCATCCATCATGGCGATCTTCATGGCGCGTGAGGGCTTGGTTTGCGTATCGGAGTAGAGGTTCACCCGCACCGGAACCGGGCTGGGGGCAGGCGCAGGCGCGTAGACCATCGAAGAATCCTAAATCCTGGTGTGCAAGACGCAGACGAGAGTGAACAGGCGGCGGGCGGTTTCCTGGTCGATGACGGCCTTGTTCGCCAGCCTTGCCTGCAGGAGCGCGGCACCCTCGTTGTGCAGTCCGCGCCGGCCCATGTCGATGGCCTGGATGCGTTCGGCGCGGCCTTCCTCGACGGCCATCATGTGGCTGTCGACGAGCATCTGGTAGTCCTTGATGAGGCCGCGGAACGGGCCGAGCGCGAGGCCAAGGGCGGTGATCGGCGAGTCATCCTCGCTGCGGACATCGAAGACCAGGCGACCTTCCTGGATCGAGAGGCGCAGCATGTAGGGACCGGGCGGCGGGATGCGGTCGCCTTGCGGGCAGAGAGAGAAGCTGTTCTCCGCCTCCAGGTCTGCGACTGCCTGGGCGCGGTCGGCCTCCAGGATGGGCGACAGGCGTGTGAGGGCTTCCCCGTCCAGGACGACCTGGACCAGGCGGCTTAGCGCAGGTGGAAGGGCAGCGGCGACCGTCACCCCTCGTCTGTCTTGACCATGCCGAGTTTCAACATCAGACCCACCGTCGCGCCCTTCACCGGCCGAAGCAAGACCAGACATGCGACAAGGCATACGGGCAGCCAGATCGCCGCCTGGAGCCAGAGCGCGGGATGGAAGGTAGTCTCGACCGTGAAGATGATGGGCGCGAGCAGATGGCCGACCAGAAAGATGGTGAAATAGGGTGGCGCGTCATCGGCGCGGTAGGACCCCAGGGGCGCCGTGCAGTTGGTGCATTCGGAGACAACGGTGAGGTAGCCCTTGAAGATGTGGGTTTTTCCGCAGGCTGGGCACAGGCCGCGGGCGCCCCGCCACAGTGCTGTGGTCAGCGGCGGGATGGGCCAGGCCGGCGCGACCGGGGTGCGGTCGGGCTGCCAGACGATTGGCGCCATGACGGTCGGTGTCATGACGGTTGGGGGTGTCATGTCGGGCATGGGAGCCTCAATTCGTAGGGCGCCACCCTTGATCCGGCGGGCCGTTGCGGTCAACAGTCAGGTGATGCCGCGTGTGCTGATCATCAACCCGAACAGCTCCAATGCCTGCACGGCGGGGATCGATGCCGCCGTGGCGCCGTTCCGCCGGCCGGGCGGCCCGGCGCTGGATGTCATCGACCTGGCGGACGGTCCCGCCGCGATCCTGTCATGGCACGACTGGCATGCGGTGGTGGAGCCGCTGTGCCGCCGGGTCGAGCGGGAACCGGCCGATTTGTATGTTGTTGCCTGCGCCTCGGACCCTGGCATCGAGGCCGTGCGAGCCGTCACCTCTCGTCCGGTTCTCGGGGTTTTCCGGTGCGCGGTCGCTGCCGCGACGGCGCGTGCCGAGCGGTTCGGCGTCATCGCGATCGTCGAGGCGTCCAAGGGCCGACACATGGCGGCCCTGCGTAGCATGGGGCTCGAGTCGCGCCTGGCGGCGGAGGTGGCGATGAACGTGTCGATGGATACGCTGCTGGATCCCGTCGCCGCCCGGGCCGGGCTTGTTCGCGCCGCGCAGGACTGCGTCGCCGCGGGGGCTGGGGCGGTCGTGCTGGGCTGCACTGGCATGGCGGGCCACCGCGCGGCCATCGAGGCCGCGTGCGGGGTGCCGGTGATCGAGCCGTGCCAGGCGGCTGCGGCGATGGCGGTGTTGGCGCTTCTGGACTCGGCGCCAGGTCTGGTAACTGTGGCTCATGCGTCCCCACGACAAGCTCGAGCGTGACCATGGCGGCCGGGTGGCGGGGGTCGACGAGGTTGGCCGCGGGCCGCTCGCGGGGCCGGTCGTCGCTTGCGCCGTCGTGTTCACTGCAGGGATCCCGCGCCGGCTGCGGCCGCTAATCGACGATAGCAAGGCGCTGTCTGGGACGCAGCGAAATACGGCGTATGAGGCGCTGCTGCGCTGCAAGGGGATCGAGATCGGCATCGGCGCCGCGTCGGTCGCGGACATCCTGAGGCTCAATATCCTGCATGCTGCCATGCTGGCGATGCGCCGGGCTGTCTATCGGCTGCCGGCATTGCCGGACCTCGCGTTGATCGACGGGAACTGCACGCCTCCCCTGCCCTGCCCCAGCCGGTGCTGCGTCGGGGGCGACGCGACGTCACTGTCGATCGCTGCGGCCAGCATCATCGCGAAGGTGGTGCGCGACCGGGCGATGGCGCGTTTGTCGATCCGGCATCCGCAGTATGGCTGGCACGAGAATGCCGGCTATGGCACCCGCGCCCATCGGGCGGCGCTGGTCCGGCATGGCATCACGCCGCATCACCGGGCTGCCTTCGGCACCGTGCGGCTGTTGCTGGAGGGGCCTGCCCTCAGCACGGGTTGACCCGGCTTCGGGCCGCCCGCCACGATAGGACGGATGGGGGACAACTTGGACGCCGTTCGTGAACTGCCGCTCGATCAGATCCTGCTTGGCGACTGCGTCACCATGATGGAGATGCTGCCGACGGGCTCGATCGACTGCATTTTTGCAGACCCTCCTTACAACCTGCAGTTGCGGGGCGAATTACGGCGCCCGGATGACAGCGTGGTGGATGGGGTCGACGACGATTGGGATCGGTTCGCGGATTTCGCGGAGTACGACCGGTTCACCCGGGCCTGGCTGGGCGAGGCCAGGCGGCTGCTGCAGAAGGACGGCACCATTTGGGTGGTGGGCGCCTACCACAACATCTTTCGCATCGGCGCGATCCTGCAGGACCTTGGGTTCTGGATCCTGAACGACGTGATATGGCGCAAGTCGAACCCGATGCCGAACTTCCGGGGGCGGCGGTTCACCAACGCGCATGAGACCGTGATCTGGGCGGCGCGCGGGCGGGACAGCCGGTATCGGTTCAACTATCAGGCGATGAAGGCGCTGAACGACGATTTGCAGATGCGGAGCGACTGGCTGATCCCGCTGTGCACCGGGCCCGAGCGGCTGCGCAACAATCACGGGTTGAAGCTGCATCCGACGCAGAAGCCAGAGGCGCTGCTGCACCGTATCCTATTGAGCAGCACACTGCCCGAGGACGTTGTGCTCGATCCTTTTCTTGGGACGGGCACCACGGCGGCGGTGGCGAAACGGCTGCACCGGCGCTGGATCGGGATCGAGCGGCATCCGGACTATGTGGAGGCTGCGTGGAAGCGGATCCGAGCGGAACGGCGGGTTTCGCTGGGCGGCATGGCCACGACGCCGACCAAGCGCGACGCGGTGCGGCTGCCGTTCGGGACACTGGTGGAGCGGGGGCTCATTGCGCCTGGCACTGTCCTGATGGACCGACAGCGCCGGGTCAGCGCGACCGTGGCGGCGGACGGCACGCTGACCTCTGGCGCGCATCGTGGGAGCATTCATCAGGTGGGGGCGGCCGTGCAGAGCGCGCCGAGCTGCAATGGGTGGACGTTCTGGCATTTAGTGCAGGACGGGGCGCTGGTGCCGATCGATATGCTTCGGCAGAAGGTGCTGGCTGAGGGGTGAGGCGCCGGCTGCATACCGCACGGCGACCCTGTTCCGGATGCATGGCGCTCGGGAGGGCGCCGGACACGACCGGAACATGAGAGTTCGAGTGGATTGCTGCGGACATGGCAGATACGCTCGACGATATTCCTATATCTGCCGGCTGGCTCGACCCGTTGCTTCCGAACGTGGAAAGGCTCCAGGGTTCGGCAAAGCGCCAGGAAGCGCAGCTCGGACCTTTTCCGGAAAAGGCTCGGCGCGTCTCGGGGTCTTGATCCGGCCCTCGATCGAGGTGAGCAGCATGCGGTCGACCATGGACGCGGCGTGCTTGTGGAACAAAGCCAGCAGGCTGGCCACCGCCGCCCGCCGCGGCCAAGCCGGCAATGGCCGCCGTCCGGCCGGGCCAAAGGAGGCAGCCGCGGCGCAGCATCCATAGCAGCAGGAGGGATAGGGGCACGGAGACCAGGGTGATGAACCGCACGCAGCCCATGGCCTGGTGCATGTCTGCGGGCGCGAGACCGGGAAGACCCCAGCTGCGGAGGCATCCGAGGCCGCTTGCTGCAAACCGTCTGCCATGGCGAGGACCAGCGTCATCCATCCCGACGCTCGCCACATCGGATTGTCGAGCGGTGTCACCGGCCGCAGGTCGGCTGCCAGTGCGGCGATCATGCCGTCGTCGGTCATCAGGCCGGAAACCATGGTGTGCGTGACGGTCTGCATGGGAGGCGTTCGACCGCACACGCAACCAGGTTACGCGGGCGCCAAGCCTGCCGCCCCCGACACGTCCAAGGCCGGTGGCGGGCCAATCAGGCTTTGCGGGTCCGTGACGGGGAGATGCGGCATCCGCGACACGCATGTTGCCACCGCGTCCCGCAGCGAGGTCGTGTAATGGTCCGCGCCGATCGTGGTCCGCAGCCTGTCCTCGTTCAGCAGTGCCGGGTCAACCTGCCACAATCCGACCACCGTGTGCAGCCCGGGCGCGCGCGCGTGGATGCGGCGCATCAGGTAGCGCAGGCCCGACATGCTCCCGGTCGCCTCCAGATAGGACACGACGACCATATCCACGCCGGACACGTCCAGGCCGTCGATCGCACCACGGGCCACGGCGCCGGCGCCCACCACGCGGGCATGCAGGCCGCGCTTGGCCAAAACCTGCGCCAGCATCATGCATGCAGACTCGTCCAGGGGTCCGCGTCCAGCGACGCACAAGACGGTGCCGGCGCGATGGCCGGGCATCGTCTCGGCGCGGGGACCGGCGTCGTCGTGGTCTGCAAGGTCCATCACGACCGCGCCGATCGATTCCTGGATGTGTTGCAGTTGGTCGGTGGTCAGCACGCCGCGGAGCGAGTCGTTGGCCGCCATCTGAAGGCCGCGGAGTGCGACCTCGTCGTAGTAGTCTGACAGGGTTCGATCGCGGAGCAGCAGCTCCGCCTGGTCCAACGCCTCGTCCGCATCGCCGGCCAGCATGCGTTGGTAGAAGCTTTCGGCTGGCGTGAGAGCCGGCTGGTCGCCCAGCAGGACGTCGATGAACTGAAGGTGCTCGACGTGGCGGCCGAGCACGACCAGGCAAAGGGTCAGCGGCATGGAGAGGATCAGTCCGACGGGACCCCAAAGCCAGGCCCAGAAGATGGCGGAAACCACGACCGACACCGGCGACAGGCCGGTGCTGTGACCGTAGGCGAGCGGTTCCACCACCTGGCCGGTGATGCCCTCGATGATGACGAACATCGCCGTCGTCTCGACCGCCATCGTCCAACCGGGGTCGACGGCGGCGGCCAGCAGGATGGGCAGAAGCCCGGCGCCGACCGCGCCGACATAAGGGATGAACCGGAACAGGGCCGCGACGATGCCGAACAAGGCCGGGCTGGGTACGCCGATGAAGAAGAGGCCGGCGGCCACCACGACTCCGAACGATGCATTCAGCGCCAGCTGGGTGAGGAAATAGCGGCTCAGCCGCGCGGCCGCGTCGTCCATGGCGGCGGTGGTGCGGTGGAGGTCGCCGGACCCGAATAGCCGGATCATGCGGTCGCGGAGGTCCTCCATCTGCATCAGGATGAAGATCGAGACGACGAGCATGATGCCGAGTGACCCGAGTGGGGACAGGATGGGCATTGCGACCCGTTCGAGCAGTTCGAAAGGCGTGGGTTCCGGCTGGTGCACTTCCACGGACATCGGCTTGAGCGCAGCGTCGGCAGCTTTCGCGTCGCGGGGGGCCGGCTTCGGCGGCTCGGGCGCGGCCTGCCCGAACTTGGAGGAGATCGCCGCCGCAGCGTTCGTTACCAGGCCGCGGACCGCACCCACCTTCTGCTCGACGGTGTAGGCGTACTCGCTGGCCTGGGTGCCGAGCTGCGCCACCTGAGTACCGATCACCAGGCCGAGGCCGGTGATCACGCCGAGGGCGACGAACACCGCCAGGAACACCGAGGGCACCCGCCAGAGTCCCCAGCGGCGCAACCGTCCCATGAGCGGTGCGAGCACGAAGCTCAGCAGGACCGCCAGCGTGATGGGGATCAGAACCTCTCGCGCCACATAGAGGGCGGCGATGACCACGACTGACACTGCGAAGGTCATCATACCGGCCGGGCTGGGCGTCTCCGCTGCCAGGATCTTGGTTTTCAACCGGTTGGACGTGGACGCGATGTCGGGCATGGATCAGTTCCGGAGTTCGGGTCCTGAACGCGCGCGCACCGGTTGCGTTGAGCGCGGACGAAAGAAAGCGCAGAACCGTGTCATGGCTGGACAATTCGACACGATCATCATCGGCGCGGGCGCCGCCGGGCTCATGTGCGCCGCGACGGCCGGGGCGCTCGGACGCCGGGTTGTGCTGCTGGACCATAACCGCGAGGCCGGGGCCAAGATCCTGATCTCGGGCGGGGGACGGTGCAATTTCACGAACGAGCATACCGTGCCGGAGCGCTTCCTGGGTGCCAATCCACGCTTCTGCCGCTCGGCGCTGAGCCGATACACGCCACAGGACTTCATCTCGCTCGTCCAGAAGCACGGCATCGCTTACCATGAGAAAAGCCTTGGTCAGCTGTTCTGCGACGGGTCGGCCCGGCAGATCGTAGCGATGCTGATGGCCGAGTGTGCGGCGGGGGGCGTGGTTACCGCGTTCGGGGCACGGGTGACCGATGTGTCGCGCGGGATGGGGTATCGCGTGGCGACCGAGACGGGGGTGTTCGAGGCGCCGACGCTGGTGTTGGCGACGGGGGGGATGTCGATCCCGAAGCTGGGTGCCACGGGGTTCGCGCACGAGGTCGCTGGACGGTTCGGGCTGTCGCTGACGCCTATTCGGCCCGGGCTTGTGCCGCTGACGTTCGATGGCGGGCAGCTTGATCTCATGCGGCCGCTCAGCGGGGTGACGCTGCCGGTGCGGGCCCGGGCCGGCAAGGTGGCGTTCGAGGAGGCGTTGCTGTTCACGCATCGCGGGCTGTCGGGGCCGGCGGTGCTGCAGGCCTCCTCGTATCTTGAGCGCGGCGCGTCCGTGCTGGTCGACCTGCTTCCCGGGGCCGATGCCGCGTTGGCGCTGCTGGACGGCAAGCGTCGTCGGCCTCGGGCCGAGCTGCGGACGGTACTGGCCGAATTGCTGCCGCAGCGGCTGGCCGCGGCGCTGGCTGCTCGACTGCCGGACCGGATCATGGCCGAGCAGACCGACCGTGACCTGCGCGGCCTGGCTGTCACGCTGAACGGCTGGCGGCTGGAACCCACGGGCACCGAGGGTTATGCGAAGGCCGAGGTTACCCTGGGCGGCATCGACACGGCCGCGCTGTCGTCACGCACCATGGAGGCCCGCGCCGTGCCTGGCCTGTTCGCGATCGGCGAGGCCGTCGACGTCACCGGGTGGCTGGGCGGGTATAACTTCCAATGGGCGTGGGCCAGCGGGTGGTGCGCGGGGATGGCGATCGCGGAGGTTTCGTGACGGTGGTGTCGGCGGGCATTGGCGGCTTGTGCGGTCTTGACGGCGTGGATACCCGGGAGAAACCCACAGCCTATCGAGCCGTTCGCGGAGCAGGATGGTGGGATCCATCTTCGGAATGAGGGTCGGGTGAAACTCCCCGCTTCAAGCGCATCGACTACCCGATGCGAGCGACAATTCCCCGCACCACATCCTCGAACATCGCCGTGGTGAGCACCCCGGTGTTCGTATTGTAACGCGACACATGATAGCTGTCCGCCAGCACGAGCCCGCCCGCCAGCGTCACCAGCGCTCCATGCTTGAACGGCATCCGGCTCGGCACCATTCCCAGCGCTCGCACCGTCGCATTATGAGCGAGCACGCCCAGCGTCAGCACCACCTGCAACCTCGGCATCGCCGCGATCTCGTCAACCAGGAACCGGTTGCAAGTCCGCACCTCCGAGGGCTCCGGCAAATTCTTCGGCGGCACGCACCGCACCGCATTCACGACGCGGCACCGCTCCAGCACCATCCCGTCATCCGCGCGTGCATCGTAGACCCCCCGTGCCAGCCCGAACGCCAGCAGCGTGGCATACAGCAGCATCCCCGCATGATCCCCGGTGAACGGCCGTCCCGTCCGGTTCGCCCCCCGCACACCGGGCGCCATCCCCACCACCAGCAGCGGCGCATCGACAGGGCCGAAACTCGGCACCGGGCCGTTGAACCAGTCTGGATTGGCTGCCGCATTCGCGTGACGATACATCACAAGCCGCGGACACAAAGGACAGTCATGCGGCGGTGACGGGACCCCCGCCGAGACCTCAGCCGGCATCCGCCGTATCGACCCCTTCCGGTGGCACCCGCGACGTCGTCCGCCGCATCTCCGTCGTCCGCCGCGTAAATTCCGGCGCGATATCCGCCAGTTCCACGAACCGGTCCGCCTGCCGCCGCAGCTCATCGGCCACCATCGGCGGCGACGTCCGGACCGACGAGACCACCGACACCCGAACTCCCTGCCGCTGGACCGCCTCTACCAATCGCCGGAAGTCGCTGTCACCGCTGAACAACACCGCATGGTCCAGCCGCGGCGCCAACTCCAGCATATCGACCGCCAGCTCTACGTCCATGTTGCCCTTGATCCGCCGCCGCCCCGTCGCGTCCGTGAACTCCCGCGCCGTCTTCGTCACCAGCGAATACCCGTTATACGCCAGCCAATCCGTCAGTGGCCGCAGCGGCGAGTATTCCTCAGTGTCCAGCAACGCCGAATAATAATAGGCGCGCACGACATTCGTCCGGCTCCGAAAATAATCCAGAAGATTTCGATAATCGACGTCGAACCCCAGGTGCCGGGAGGCCGAGTACAAATTGGCGCCGTCGATAAACAAGGCAGTCCGCTCAGTCGGTATAAAATACATCGCGTAACCCCCCTCGCAGGCGGGATAGCCTGGGCGCTAGCTCCTTTACATCATCTGGGATAGACGCTGGAAGGTGAAATGCTGCACTGCAAGATTCTCGTCGCGGTTGGGGCGAATTTAAACGCACCCGACGGCCGAACTCCGCGCGAAACATGCGACTGGGCGGTGGCTCGCCTTGCAGCCATTCCCGGGCTGCACCTCATCGCCCGCTCCCGTTGGTATCGCTCGGCGCCCGTACCGCCCTCCGGCCAGCCCGACTACATCAACGGCGCGATATGCCTGACCGGCGAAGCCGATCCGCATGCCCTGCTTGCGGCACTGCATGCCATCGAGGCCGAGGCCGGCCGCATCCGCACAACCCTCAACGCAGCCCGCACCCTCGATCTCGACCTACTGGCCATCGACGACCTCGTGATCGACGACACCCTGGTCCTCCCACACCCCCGCCTGCACGAGCGCGCCTTCGTCCTGCTTCCGCTTGCCGAAGTCGCACCCGACTGGGTCCATCCCCGCCATGGCCCCCTTGGCCCTCTTATCGAGGCCGCAGACCAGACCGGTCTCGATCCGGTGAAGTAGCCGCTTGTCGCGAACCAACGTCGGCTGCGACGTGCGCGGATCAACGTCGCCACCAACGGCAACCGTCGCAACCATCGTTACGAACCCCTGGCAACCGCGCCCCGAAGCGGCCAGAACTTGCATTTCGGCTTGTTACAGCCTAGGAAGAGGGTTCACGAAAAATCCCGGAGACTCGCCGCATGGCGCGCGTGACTGTCGAAGACTGCGTTCAGAAGATCCCCAACCGGTTCGAGCTCGTGCTCCTGGCCGCTCAACGGGCCCGCAACCTCAGCCGGGGCGAGGAACTCACCGTTGATCGCGACGACGACAAGAACCCCGTCGTCGCCCTGCGCGAAATCGCCGAGGAGACCATCAGCCTTCCCGGCCTCGAGCACGATCTCATCAAGTCTCTATCCCGCGCGCCCGAGCCGGAGCCGGCGGACGAGGAGGTGCTTGACCTCATCCCCACCGACCAGAACATTTTCGGCCTCCAGGAGATCTCCGCCGAGGAAGAAGCCAACGCTCTCCCCGTAGAGGACCTTTCCCCCGAGGATCTCGAGGCGGCCATCGAAGCGGAGCTGGGCGGTCGCCCGCGCCGCTGACACCTTGACGATGCGGAGGGTGGGATGATCCGTCGTCCCACCCTGTTGCGCGCGCCCGATGGCGCAGCCGAGCCCGCCACCGGCACCCGCGAGAAACCCGTCCGCCAGTTCGAGCTGACCGAAAAGGTCCGCGCGTACGACCCCCGCGCCGATATCGATGCACTCGACGCCGCATACGTCCTCGCAGCGCAGGCCCACGGCACCCAGACGCGCGAGAACGGCGAGCCCTACATCACCCATCCCCTCGCGGTCGCCGATATCCTTGCCGGATACCGCCTCGACACCGCCAGCATCGTCACCGCGCTGCTGCACGACGTGATCGAGGACACGCCCGTCACCAAGCTTGAGATCGACCGTCGCTTCGGCCCCGTCGTCGGTGGCCTCGTCGATGGCGTGACGAAACTGACCCGCCTGGAGCTTCAGTCCGACCGCACCAAACAGGCCGAGAACTTCCGCAAGCTCGTCCTCGCCATGAGCAAGGACATCCGCGTCCTGTTGGTAAAGCTCGCCGACCGCCTCCACAACATGCGCACCCTGCACCTCAAGCAGAACCCCGACAGCCGCAAGCGCATCGCGCGCGAGACCATGGAGATCTACGCGCCGCTCGCCGAACGCATCGGCATGGAAAGCCTGAAGACCGAACTGCAAACCCTCGCCTTCGCCCAGCTGGAGCCCGAGGCCTACGACACGATCCAGGCCCGCCTCAACTTCCTCCGTGGCCAGGGCGCCGACGTGATCGAAGAGGTCAAACGCGAGTTGCACCGCGTCTGCACCGACGCCGGCGCCGCCCCCATCGAGGTGACCGGTCGCGAGAAGTCTGTCTACTCCATCTGGGAAAAGATGCAGCTCCGCAACGTGGCGTTCGAGCAGCTCTCCGACATCATGGCGTTCCGCGTCGTCGTCCCCTCACGCGACTCCTGCTACGTCGCCCTCGGCGGAATCCATGCCGGCTACCCCGTCATCACCAATCGCTTCAAGGACTACATCAGCACCCCCAAGTCGAACGGCTACCAGTCGCTCCACACCGGCGTCACCCTGCGCGCACCACGCAACCAAAAGATCGAGGTACAGATCCGAACCGAGGCGATGCAGGACGTCGCCGAGAACGGCGTCGCCGCCCACTGGCTCTATAAGCAGGGCGACGCATCCGCCTCTGACCTGCAGAAATTCCGCTGGGTGTCCGACCTGCTTGAAATCCTGGACAACTCCCAGGCGGCCGACGACTTCCTCGAGAACACCAAGCTCGAACTTTACGAAGACCAGGTGTTCTGCTTCACCCCCAAGGGCCAGCTCATCCCCCTGCCCCGCGGCGCCACCCCCATCGACTTCGCCTACGCCGTCCACAGCCAGGTCGGCGACACCTGCGTCGGCGCCAAGGTCAACGGGCGACTGATGCCGCTGCGCCACGAGCTGCAGAACGGCGACCAGGTCGAGATCATGACCGCCCGCGGCGGCACCCCCAGCCCGGCGTGGGAACGCTTCGTCGTCACCGGCAAGGCCCGCGCACGCATCCGCCGTTACGTCGCCCAGCAGCAACGCCAGACCTATGTCGACCAGGGCCGCGCGGCCCTCACCAAGGCGTTCCGCCAGGAAGGCGTCGACGGCTCCGAAAAGATCATCGAGCCCGCCCTGAAGGCCCTCAAGGCCGCCTCGATGGACGACCTCTATGTCGCCGTCGGCAATGGCAACATCGGCGCCCGCGACGTCGTCCACGCCGCCTACCCGGAACTCCGCCAAACCCCCCGCGCCCCGCGCATGCTTCCCAGCCTCCCGGTCCGCGGGAGCAACCGACCCTCCGCCCGGGACGCCGGCATGCCCATCACCGGCCTCGTTGCCAGCATGGTCATCCACTACGCCGGCTGCTGCCATCCGCTGCCCGGCGACCGTATCGTCGGCATCGTCAGCACCGGCAAGGGCGTCACCATCCACACCCGCGACTGCCCCACCGCCGAAGCCTTCTCCGCCACCCCCGAGCGCTATCTGGACGTCGACTGGGACGCCGCCGAGGTCGCCCGGAGCAAGGCCACCCACACGGGCCGCATCAGCGCCATCGCCAACAACACCCAGGGCGCGCTCGCCACCCTGACCAATGCCGTTGCCAAGCAGGACGGCTCCATCACCAACCTCAAGGTCACCAATCGGCAACAGGACTTCTTCGAGGTCCTGCTGGACGTCGAGGTCCGCGACACCCGCCACCTCGGCAACGTCATCGCCGGCCTCCGCGCCGCTGGGGGCGTTACCCAGGTGGAACGCGCCCGCGGATGACCCGATGATCATCGGCATCGGCGCCGATCTCTGCGACATCCGCCGCATCGAAACCGTCCTGGCCCGGCACGGCGACCGTTTCCTTGCCAGAAGCTTCACCCCAACGGAACGTGCCCGCGCCCTGCGTCGAACCGCATCGCTTCGCGCCGGCACACTCGCGAAGCGTTTCGCCGCCAAGGAAGCCTGCGCCAAGGCCCTCGGCACCGGGTTTTCCCGCGGCGTGTTCCATTCCGACATGGGCGTTGTGAACCTG
>JAYVEG010000085.1:0-5523 GCA_043748985.1 Rhodospirillales bacterium | reverse complement strand
AGCTTCGGCGCGGCGGTAGCCGAGATTGGCGAGTGCGGAGAGGGCGTCGGCCTCGGGGCCGGCGAGGGGTGGGGCGACGAAGACGGCGCCGGATCCGGTTGGCATCGCGCCGGCTTTTTCGCGGAGTTCGCTGAGGAGGCGGATGGCGAGTTTGGGGCCGACGCCGGCGGCGCGGGTGAGGCTGGCGCGGTCTCCGGCGGCGATGGCGCGGACGAGGTCCGACGGGCTTAGGGCGGAGAGGAGATTGAGGGCGACCTTGGCCCCGACGCCCTGGACGGTGAGGAGAAGGCGGAACCAATCGCGCTCGGCGGGGTCGGCGAAGCCATAGAGGGTGATGGCGTCCTCGCGGACCTGGGTTTCGATGAGCAGGCGGGCGATGGCGGGGGGTGTGGGGAGGGCCGCGAGCGTGCGGGTGCTGGCCTGGACGAGGTAGCCGACGCCGTTGACATCGACGACGCAGCGGTCTTCGTCGAGGGATTCGACGGTGCCTTTCAATGACGCAATCACGCCATGACCGTGCCGGCTGCGACGCGCAGGCGGGTGCTGCGGTGGTGGGCGTGGCAGATGGCGACGGCGAGGGCGTCGGAGGCGTCGGCGCGCTTGAGGGTGGCGCCGGGCAGCAGGCGGCGGACCATCATGCCGACCTGGTCCTTCTGGGCGGCGCCGGTGCCTACGACGGCCTGTTTGACGGTCATGGCGCCGTATTCGTGGACGGGGATGCCGACCAGGGCGGGGGCGAGGAGGGCTACGCCGCGTGCGTAGCCGAGCTTGAGCGTGGCGGTGCCGTTGCGGTTGACGTAGGTTTCCTCGACAGCGGCTTCGTCCGGGCGGTGGAGTTGGAAGAGCATGACAAGAGCATCATGCAACGCCTTGAGGCGACTTGGAACTGATTCCGCGTTGTCGGTGGCGATAACGCCGTCGGCGACGTGGCGGAGGCGGTTGCCGGTGACGTCGATGACGCCCCAGCCGGTGAAGCGGAGGCCGGGGTCGATGCCGATGAGGCGGGCGGTGTTCATGATCGGGCGGGTATGGCGCGCGCGGCCGGACCGTCGCCCAACCCTCTCCCGATGGGAGATGGCTCGGTCATGCGCTGAGCTTCGTCATGATGTCTTCGGGGATGTCGAAGTTGGCGAAGACGTTCTGGACGTCGTCGTTGTCTTCGAGGGCGTCCATGAGTTTCAGGAGGGCTGTGGCTTTGTCCTCGTCGAGGGTGATGGTGGTGCCGGGGCGCCATTCGAGTTTGGCGCTGGCGGGTTCGCCGAATTTTTGTTCGAGGGCGTCGCGGACGGTAAAGAAGTCTTCGATCGTGCAGGTGACCTCGTGGCCTTCCTCGGTACTTTCGGCGTTGTCGGCACCGGCTTCGATGGCGGCTTCGAGGATGGCGTCTTGGGTGGCGACCTTGGCAGGATATTGGATCACGCCGAGGCGGTTGAACATGAAGCTGACGGAGTTGGTTTCGCCGAGGGCGCCGCCGTATTTGCTGAAGGCGCTGCGGACGTCGGATGCGGTGCGGTTGCGGTTGTCGGTGAGGGCTTCGACGATGACAGCGACTCCGGCGGGGCCGTAGCCTTCGTAGCGGACCTCGGCGTAGTCATCGCCGGCGGCGGCCCCGGCGGCTTTCTTGACGGCGCGCTCGATGGTGTCGCGGGGCATGTTGGCCTCGCGGGCGGCGGCCATGGCCGAGCGCAGGCGGGGGTTGAAGGCGGGGTCGGGGAGGCCCTGGCGGGCGGAGACGGTGATCTCGCGGATCATCTTTGCGAACTGTCGGGCGCGCTTGGCGTCCTGCGCGCCCTTGCGGTGCATGATGTTCTTGAACTGGCTATGGCCGGCCATGGGAGTTCCGGAGTCGTTGATGCCCCTGGTCTAGCAAACCGGAAGGGTTTGGGACAAACGGCCGCCCTGTCGCACGGGTTCGGCGGCGGTGGCGAGACCCGTTTTGTCGTCGGTGACGACCAGCAGGCCACAGAGGGTTGCCTCGCCCTCGGCGGGGGCGAGGCGTTCGCCGGGCATGTGGGTCCAGAAGCGGGTGGCGGCGGATTTCTTGCCCATGCCGATGACACTGTCGTAGTCGCCGCACATGCCGGCGTCGGTCTGGTAGGCGGTGCCGCCGGGCAGGATGGTGTGGTCGGCGGTAGGAATGTGCGTGTGGGTGCCGACGACGAAGCTAACGCTGCCGTCGAAGCTGTGGGCGTAGGAGAGTTTCTCGCTGGTTGCTTCGGCGTGGAAGTCGCAGATGATGGCCTGGACGCTGCTGCCGAGCTTGTAGCGGGCGAGCAGTTCGGCGGTGCCGCGGAAGGGGCAGTCGAGCGCCTCCATATAGAGGCGGCCCATGGCGTTGAGGACCAGCGCGCGACGGCCATCGGGAAGGACCACCTGGTACGAGCCGGCGCCCGGCGTGCCTGGCGGGAAGTTGAGCGGGCGGATGATGCGGGGTTCCTGGCTGATGTAGGGGATCAGCTCCTTACGGTCCCAGGCGTGGTTGCCGAGGGTGAGTACGTCGGCGCCAGCCTGGAAGAAGTTTTGCGCCATGTCGGGTGCGAGGCCGAAGCCGTGGCTGGCGTTCTCGCCGTTGATGACGACGAGTTCGGCGCGGAGCCGGGTCTTGAGGGCGGGAAGATGGGCGACGATGGCGTCGCGGCCGGCGCGGCCAACGATGTCGCCTAGGAAAAGGATGCGCATCAGGGCTCCGGACGGATGTGGATGGCCGCCTCGGTGATGACGGCGTCGAGCGGGACGTCATGCGGCAAGACGGGGACTTCGTCCACCTGCTGAAGGGCGTAGGCGCAGCCGATGGTGCGTTGGTCGAGGAGGTCGGCGAGAGTGCGGTCGTAATAGCCGGCGCCGTAGCCGAGGCGGTTGCAGCGTGCGTCGAAGGCGAGGAGGGGGACGAGGATGACGGTCGGGACGCCGGGCGGGCCTTCGGTGTGGTGGGTGCCGAAGCGGCCGGGGGCCATGGGGGTGCCGGGGCGCCATTCTCGGAAGGTCAGCGGATGGCCGCGGGGCGGTGTGATGGGGAGGAGGACGGTGTGGCCGTGTTGGATGAGCATGGCGAGAGTGGCGGCCATGTCGATTTCGCCGGGGAGGGAGTGGAAGGCGGCGACGACGGCGTGGTGGGGGATCAGGGTGGAACGGAGGATGTTGTGGGCGAGGTTTGCGCCGGCGTTCGGTGGGGCGAGGGTGCGGCGGCGGCGTAATTCGGCGCGAAGATGACGTTTTTGGGCTTCGATGTCTCGGGTCATGCGCTGGCTGCCTTGACCCTCACCCAACGCTCGTGCCGAGGGAGAGGGCTTTCGGACTTGGAGTGCGGTGCCGCCATGGCCGTTGGCGTGTCTTGCTCCCGAGACCTGCTAACGCAGGTGGGCACCAGATACCGTGACCACGGTCACGACAGAGCCAGTTCCCGAGGGAGTGCTTATCGGCCCCGGGCAAGAGCTACCTGACGCACCCAGCAGCACCGCCCGCCATAGTTAGTGTTGTTCAACCGCCGCTGCAATCACCTCGGCGCGGGCGGCGAGGCGTTTCATGCGATCCTCTGACGTCTTGATCGAAGCCGGGGTCTTGCCGGAGCGGGCGGATTTCATCTCGAGGCGCATGTCGTGGAGTTCGTCGGCCATGAACAGGGCGGCCATGACGAGCAGGCGGGCCTCGCCGGATTGGCTGCCGAGGGCTTTTGCGCGGGTGACGCGCTCCTCGATCTGTTCGGCCATGGCGTAGAGGTGGGGCTCCTCGCCGTCCTTGCAGCCGATGTTGTAGGCGTAGCCGTTGATCTTGATGGTGACCTGAGCCATCAGCCCTCTCCGTTTTCGGTCGCAGGGACGGCCAGGCCGGCGCGCAGGCGGGCGATGACGGCGTCGAGCCGACCGGTGACTTCGGCCTCGACCGGGTCGGTCTGTTCGACCCGGCGTGCGATGCGGTCCAGCGCCGCCTCCAGCCTGTCGAGCGAATCGTCGTCTTGGGCCATGCTAGTCTCCACCACGTTGGGGAGTGAAAGCGTGCCGCCGGAGGAAGGTCAAGCGTGACGGTGTTGCCGCGTGCCGTCACGGTGCATGGAGTGGGTCATGCGCGGGTTGCCCTGGCGGCTGCGGAGGCCGTTGGGCGGTCGGTGCTGCTGCTGTCCGGGCCGGGTGCGGGCGGGTATGCGGGTGCGCTGTGGTGGCGTGGGGTGGTCGCGGCGGCGCTCGCGGAGCGGCCAGGGACAGCAACAGCGGATGCGCTCGATTGCGGGGACCAGGCTGGGCGGGCGCTGGAGGCGCTGGCGGCGGGGTGCGGGATCGTCGTGCTGGGCCCCTGCCCTGCCTTCGCTTCGGTGGTGGCGCGGGCGGGGGGGGCAGTGGTGCTGGCGGCGCGGCCGGAGTCGCTGGATTTGGGGGCGCGGGGGAGCGAGCGGCGGCTGGCGGGGTGGTTGGGGGGCCAAGACCCTCATCCCGGCCCTATCCCGCAGGTGGGAGAGGGGGAATGTTAACGCCAGATTTTTAGGCGGTTGGTGGCGGCGATCATGTCGGGTTCGGGGCCGCAATAGCTGAAGCGCATCGTGGTGTGGCCGCGGGTGCGGTCGAAGTCGATGCCGGAACTGGCGGCGATGCCGGCTTCGGCCAGCATGCGTTGGCAGAAGGCGAGGCTATCGTTCGTGCGGTCGGCGATGTCGGCATAGACGTAGAAAGCGCCGTCGGCGGCGGCGAAGTTGGGGAACCCGGCGGCCGGGAGTGCGGCGAGGAGGTGGTCGCGGGAGCGGCGGTAGCCGGCGACGTTGGCCTCGAGTTCGGAGGTGCAGTCGAAGGCGGCTTCGGCAGCGACCTGGCTGATGTGGGGTGCGCTGATGAAGAGGTTCTGGGCGAGGCATTCTACGGGACGAACGAGGTCCTCGGGCAGGGCGAGCCAGCCGACGCGCCATCCGGTCATGGAGAAGTATTTGGAGAAGCTGTTCACGACGATGGCGCTGTCGCTGTAGGCCGCGGCGGTGGCGATGGGGCGGCTGTAGTGGAGGCCGTGGTAGATCTCGTCGGAGATGAGGCGGACGCCGTTTTTGGTGCACCAGGTGGCCAGGGCTTGGAGTTCCGAGGGGGCGAGCATGGTGCCGGCGGGATTGCAGGGGGAGGCGACGATGAGGCCGTCTGGGGGCGGGTCGAGCTGATCCAGCAGGGCGGTGGTGGGCTGGTAGCGGGTTTCGGGGCCGGTCTCGACGATGACGGGGACAAGTCCGAGCGCGACGAGAATGTTGACGTAGGGGGGGTAGAAGGGGGCGGCCAGGGCGATGCGGTCGCCGGGATCGAAGGCGGCAAGGAAGGCAAGCGGAAATGCGCCGCTGGCACCAAAGGTGACGGCGATGCGGCTGGCGGGGAGTTCGAGGCCGTACCAGTCCTGGTAGTGGGCGGCGATGCGGGCGCGCAGCGAGGGGCGGCCGAGGGCCTCGGTGTAGCCCATGGGGTCGGCGGCGACGAGGGCGGCGGTTGCTGCGGCGCGGGCTGCGGCGGGGGCGCCGGTGCCGGGTTGGCCGACCTCCATTCGGATGATGTGGGGCGCGCC
>JAYVEG010000084.1:0-5577 GCA_043748985.1 Rhodospirillales bacterium | reverse complement strand
CCGCGGGGATCACCGGACCGACGGGCGATTTCATGGGCCTGTCGGACGCTGACTGGCAGACCGCAATCGACGTGGACTTCATGACCGCGGTGCGGATGTGCCGTGCCACGCTGCCGGACATGCGCAAGGCCGGTTGGGGCCGGGTGGTGCTGTTCGTGTCTGAGGATTCGGTGCAGCCCTATGCCGACGAGCTGCCCTATTGCGCCGCGAAGGCCGCGGTCGGCAGCCTGTCGAAGGGTTTGTCGAAGGCCTATGCGCGCGACGGCGTCACGGTCAATACGGTCGCGCCTGCCTTCATTGCGACGCCCATGACCGACGCGATGATGGAAAAGCGCGCGAAGGAGCAGGGCACGGATTTCGACGCCGCTGTGGAAAGCTTCCTGCGCGAGGAGCGGCCCTTCCTGGAACTGCGCCGGCGAGGCACCGCCGAAGAGGTCGCGGCGGCCGTGCTGTTCCTGTGCTCAGCACAGGCGAGCTTCATCGTGGGATCGAATGTCCGGGTGGACGGGGGCTCGGTGGGAACCATCGCCGGCTGAGGCTGCGCACGCCCTGCCGGCTATGAGGGTCTGCGGCGTCGGGCGTAGGTTGCCAAAGCGAGGCTCACGGCAAGGACGGCCCATGAGGCGGGCTCGGAGATGTCGATGTTCTGCGCGAAGAAGGCCGACGCGCCGCCGTTGGGATCCAAGGCGATGCCGGCGATCTGGCCGCTGCCGTTGATGGCGTTGGCGACAGTGTAGGTGGAGCCAGGGACGGCGATCTGGCTATATACGCCGTTGTCGTCGAGGAAGCTGCGCGTGTCGCCGTTCGTGTCGCGGTAGGTGCCGACAATCATGCCGCTGTTGTTGATGGCGATCGGGGTGGCCTCGGTGCCACCAGGCACAATGATGGGCGTGACACCCAGGTTGCTGACCAGGAACGCTTCCGGTGTGCCGCTCCCGGCGTCCACAGCGGTCGCGATGACTTGGTTGGAATCGTTGACGGCCATCGGGATGGCGTTGGTTGCGCCGGGGATGAAGAAGGGGTGGATGATGCCGCCGACCATGCTGAAGCCGGCATAGGAGCTGTCAGCCTGCTGGTATTGACCGACGATGGCACCGCTTGCGTTGATGCCGTTGGCGCGCGCGTTGGTTCCGCCGGGCACGTCGATGGGCGTGAACGTGGTGCCGTCGGAGACGAAGCCGCGCGGCGTGCCACTGTCGTCGTATTGGCCGACGATCTGCCCGGCGTCGTTGACAGAGGTAGGATAGGTGCCGGTGGCTGCGAAGCTCGCGCCGTTGAAGACAAAGCCGGAGGCGACGTTCTGTGAGTCATAGGCGGTGCCGACGACGAGGCCGTTGTTGCTGATGGCGGTGGGCAGGGTGTCGGAGCCGGGCACGCTGAAGGCGATTGTCGTGCCGTTCTGCCAAAGGAAGCCGCGGCGGACGATGGTGCTGGTGCCGGTGCCGTCGTCGACGTAGCCGTAGCCGAGGACCCGGCCGGAGCCGTCGATCCCGACGCCGATCGTGGCGAGGGCGCCGGGCAGCTGGATGGTGGTCGTGATATAGGCCGCCTGCGCGACGGGTGCGGCACCGGCGCATATCGCAATCATGAGTGCGCCGAGCATCATGGCTTTGCCGCGAACGACCGACACAGAGGACCTCGGTTTCACCTGGTCTCACAGAGTTTCTGCAAGGCTCGTTCAATAAGGTAACGCTAATTTTAACTCGTCGCTATGGCGTGGAAGAAACTTCCGCTCACGTTCCCGCGATGACTACCGGAGGGACCGATGCTGTTTCCTTGACCATCGACGAGGGTGGCGAGTGGCGCATCCGTGCCCGGGTGGGAGGTGGTGGCATAGTGGAACTCATGGCCTCGCAGCACCGTGTTTGCGGGGCCGAGAGGACTTGCGGCGAGGGTGGTCGCCTCGCGATAGCCGAGTGTCATGCGGCGGGTCGCGAAGCTGGTGGTGTGGCTCAGCAGACCTGCCATGGGGTGGGTCGTTCCGGCGGCGTCGGTCAGGGCAGCGCCCAGGAGCATGAAGCCGCCGCACTCGCCGTGGATGGGGCGGGTTTCGGCGAAGCCGCGCAGGGCGGACAGGCAGATGGTGGCGGCGGCGAGTGCAGGGGCATGGAGCTCGGGATAGCCGCCGGGGAGCCAGCAGGAGTCGGCGTTGGGCGGCGGAGGTTCGTCGGCCAGCGGGCTGAAGGGGATAATCTCGGCGCCGGCGGCGCGCCACGCGGCCAGGAGGTGGGGGTAGATGAAGCTGAAGGCGGTGTCCTGCGCCAGGGCGATGCGCTGGCCGGGGGGTGGCAAAGCGTGGCCGGTGCCGGGGCGGAGGGACAGCGTGCCTGCGCCCGTCTGGATGGCGTCGAGGTCGAGATGGCATTCGGCCATGTCCGCGAGGCGGTCGAGTTGAGCGCGGAGATCCGGGTGCTCCTGGGCCTGGACGAGGCCGAGATGGCGCTCGGGGAGGATGAGGGCCGGGTCGCGCGGGATGGCGCCGAGGACGGGGAGGCCGATGGCGGCAAGGGCGGCCTCGACGCCGCTGCGGTGGCGGGCGCTGCCGACGCGATTGAGGATGACGCCGCCGACGGCAACGCCCGGCCGGTAGCGGTGCAGGCCGAGGGCGACGGCAGCGGCGGTCTGGGATTGGCCGGACACATCCAAGACGAGAAGGACGGGGAGCGAAAAGCGCTCGGCAAGGTCGGCGGCAGCGCCGGAGCGGCCCGGTGGGGCGGCGACGCCATCGAACAGGCCCATGGCGGACTCGACGATGACCATGGCGTTCCGCGGAAAGAGGCCGTCAAGGAGGGCGGGGGGCATGGCCCAGGTGTCGAGATTGGTGCCGGGGTGGCCTGAAGCGGCAGCGTGAAAGGCGGGGTCGATGTAGTCCGGGCCGGATTTGGCGGTACGGATCGTCACGCCGCGGCGGCGGAGGGCTGCGACGAGGCCGAGGGTGACGGTGGTCTTGCCGCCGCCGGAGCGGGGGGCGGCAATGAGCCAGCCGGTTGTCGCCCCGGTTGTCTTGGCGGTTGTCATGCCGATTGTCATGATAGGATGGCGCGATGAGTGAGCTGCGGCGGGGATGGACGACGGGGGCCTGTGCTGCTGCGGCAGCAAAGGCGGCCTTTGCCGGGTTGGTGACGGGAGTGGTCCCCGACCCGGTTGAGATTCCGTTGCCGCGGGGCGGCCGGGTGGCGTTCGCGCTGGCAGGGTCGTGGGTGCGGGATGGGCTGGCTTATGCGGCCATCGTGAAGGATGCAGGGGACGATCCGGATGTGACGCATGGGGCGTTGATAGAAGTTTGGGTGGAGCGGGGCGAGGGGCTAGTTTTTCGGGCCGGGCCGGGTGTCGGTGTCGTGACCCGGCCCGGCCTGGCGTTGGCGGTGGGGGAGCCGGCGATCAATCCGGTGCCGCGCGAAATGGTGCAGGCGGCATTGAGCGAGGTTGGGGCGGGCGGCGCCAGCGTGACGATCGGGGTGCGGGATGGCGTGCGCCTAGCGGAGCGGACCTTGAACGGGCGGCTGGGGATCGTGGGGGGGCTTTCGATATTGGGGACCACGGGGGTGGTCGTGCCGTTCAGCTGTGCGGCCTGGATCGACACGATCCATCGGGGGGTGGATGTCGCGCGGGCGATGGGGGTGGAGCATGTCGCGGGGAGCACGGGGTCCACGTCGGAGCGGGCGGTGACAGCGCTGTACGGGCTGCCGGAGGTTGCGTTGCTGGAGATGGGGGACTTTGCGGGCGGGATGCTGAAATATCTGCGGAAGCACCCTGTGGGGCGCGTGACGGTGGCCGGAGGGGTGGCGAAGATGACGAAGCTGGCGCAGGGGCGGCTGGATCTGCATTCGAAGCGGGGGAGTGCGGATATGGCGGCGCTGGCGGTGCTGGCGGGGGATGACCGGGTGGCGGGGGCGAACACGGTGGCGGAGGCGTTCGGGTTGACGCCGGGGTTGGGGCAGTTGGTGGCGGCGGGGGCTTGGGGGACGGCGGCGGGGGTTTTGGCGGGAACTGGAGTGTTGCTGGATGTGGTGGTGTTCGATCGGGAGGGGAGATTGGTGGGGGAGTCTGGGATTCGGGGGGTAGGTTAGGCACGATCGGCCCATTGTCTTCGGGCGCGCGGCCGGCGGCCACCCACCCCCGGCCCCCCCCTCAGGGAGGGGGGAAGATCAAGGCCTGAACTGGCGGGGGTAGTCGTGGCTGTAGAGGGCGCTTTCGCCGCCTTCCTGCGCCAAGGCTTGGCCAACGAGGATGAGGGCGGTTCTGGTGGCCTGGGTGGTGGCAAGGAGGGTTTCCAGGGTGGCCAGGGTGCCGTGAAGGAGGCGTTCGTCCGGCCACGAGACGCGGATGGCGATGGCGGCGGGGCAGTCGGGACCGAGGATGGGGGTGAGGCGGGCGACGATTTCGGGGAGTTGGGGGATGGCGAGGTGGATGGCGAGGGTGGCGCCGGTGGCGGCGTAGGTTTCCAGGCGTTCGGCTTCGGGCATGGCGCTGGCGCGGCCTGGGAGGCGGGTGAGGATGACGGTTTGGGCGACGGTGGGAAGGGTGAGTTCGGTGCCGAGGGCGGCGGCGGCGGCGGCGAAGGCGGGGACGCCGGGGGTGAGGGTGTGGGGGATGCCGTGGCGGTTGAGGCGTCGCACCTGTTCGGCGACGGCGCTGTAGAGGGAAAGGTCGCCTGAGTGGAGGCGGGCGACGTCATGGCCGGCTGCGTGGGCGGCCACGAATTCTTGTTCGATGGCGTCGAGGTCGAGGGGGGCGGTGTCGACGAGGCGGGCGCCCTGGGGGCAGTGGGCGAGGAGGGCTTGGGGGACGATGGAGCCGGCGTAGAGGCAAACGGGGCAGACGGCGAGGAGGTCTCGGCCGCGCAGGGTGATGAGGTCGGGGGCGCCGGGGCCGGCGCCGATGAAGTGGACGGTCATGGGCGGGACAGTACAGTGGTCGCCAGGGCGCAGGTGGCTTGTCCGTGGGTGACGCGAGGGAGGATGAGAGGGCCGAAGGCGAGGGCAGCGGCTTCGGCGATGGAGGCGAGGCCGGTAGCGGTCTGAGCCAGAGCGGAGCGGGTGGGGCAGAGGGGTTGGGCAGCTTCGAGGGTGGGGCGGTCGATAAGGTGGATCGGGAGGCCGAGGGTGGCGGCGGCTTCTTGGAGGCCGGGTTCGTGCTGCTTGAAGTCGGGGGTGGCGAGCATGGTGACACGGACGTTGGCGAGGGTTTCCGCCTTGTGGATGGCGGCAAGGATGTCCGTGGCGGGGCAGTTCTGGCGGCAGCCGATGCCGGCGATGATCTGGGCCCGCCGGTGCGCGATGCTCATCGATCGAGGCGCCATTGGGTGACGGTCATGGCGGGGCGGTAGGCGTCCATGGTGCCGACGCGGTCCAGACGCTCGATGGCGATGCGGGTGAGGGTGCCGCCGTGGCGCTGGCGGGCGGCGACCAGGGCGGCTTCGGTTTCGAGCGCGATGGCATTGGCGACGATGCGGGCGCCGGCGGCGACGGCTGCTTCGATGATGGGGGCACGGTGGGCACCGCCGCCGAGGAAGATGGCGTCGGGCGGGGGCAGGTTTTCGAGGGCTTCGGGGGCGGCGCCTTCAATGACCTGCAG
>JAYVEG010000083.1:0-5615 GCA_043748985.1 Rhodospirillales bacterium | reverse complement strand
CGGTGTTGTAGATGTAGATAGGGCTTTGCTTGTCGAGCTGACGGGCGATGCCCTGGACGAACGTCTCGGCATTCAACGGCGTGCCGTCATGGAATTTCACGCCTGCACGCAGGTGGAAAGTGTATTGCAGCCCATCGGGCGTGATGTCCCACCTCTCGGCAAGACCTGGTTCGACTTCGACGGTGCCGGGCTTGTAGCGCACCAGGCTGTCGTAGACGGCGGCCATAACGAAGCCGGAGGTGTTGTTCTCGACGGCTTCCGGATCGAACCCGGTCGGGTCCGCAGCGATGCCGATGACCAGGGTCTTGCCGGCAAATTGCGCCAATGCAGGCAGCGGAAGGGCGGCAGCCAGGCCTGTGGCGATGACGTGTCGGCGTGTCGGGCGCATGGCGGACTCCTCGCTGGGGGTGGCGGACCCTAACAGGGCGAGGCTACAGAACGGAAGGGTTGACGGTCGCCCTGACGCAGGCGTCCTGACGCGCAGTTGGCACGGTTGCTGCAGGCAGCCGGTTCGAAAGGAGAGGTCCATGCTGTTCCGGTTGCTCGTTGCCGCCCTGCTGCTGTCCGGTCCCGCTCATGCGGCGGGCACCTTGCGGTTCGGCCTGGACTTCGACTTCGACACCTTCGACCCCGCCCGCAGCGGCAGCTATATCGAGCGGGTGGTGAACTCGTCGCTGTGCGACCAGCTCATGAACGTCGACGCCGACCTCAACATCGTGCCGGAACTGGCAACGGCCTGGGAATGGTCCGACGATCACCTGGCGCTCACCGTACACCTGCGCCCCGGAGTCATCTTCCACGACGGCGCCCCCATGGACGCCGTCGCCGTGCGCGCAAACATCGAGCGCTACCGGACCGCCCCCTACAGCAACCGCAAGGTGGAGCTGAAATCCCTGACCGGCGTCGACGTGATCGACCCGCTCACCATCCGCATCCGCCTCTCCGAGCCCTTTGCCCCCCTGCTGGCGCTGCTGGCAAACCGCCCCGGCATGATGCTCTCCCCGCGCATCCTGGACCTGGGCACGGACGCCATCACGGCGCACCCGGTCTGCGCCGGGCCCTTCCGCTTCGTGGAGCGTATCGCGCAGGACCGCGTGGTGCTCGAACGCTTCCCCGGCTACTGGAACGCCGCCGCCGTGACGCTCGACCGTATCGAGTTCCGCATCATGCCGGATTCCACCGTGCGTTTGCTGAACCTCCAATCCGGCCAATTGGATGTGGTCAATCGCCTGGCTGCAACCGACGTCCCCACGGTCGAGAAGGGCCGAGGCATGCACGTGCTGTCGTCGCCCTCGATCGGGTTCGAGATGCTGTCGTTCAACCTCGGCAATGGCCCCGCCGCAGACACGCCGTTCGGCCGCGACGTGCGGATACGCCAGGCCTTCGCGAAATCGATAGACCTGGTCGGCATCAACCAGGTGGTGTTCGAAGGCCGCATGATCCCGAACACGCAGACGGAGCCGCCGAACACGCGCTACTGGAACCCGGCCTATCCGGTGCCGGTCCGCGATCTGCCGGGCGCGAGGGCACTCCTCGCCGCCGCCGGGGTGCCGCGGCCCAAACTGGTGTTGAGCGTGGTGAACAACCCGACCGACGTGCAGGTCGGCGAGGTGATCCAGTCGATGGCCGCGGAAGCAGGCTTCGAGGTGTCGCTCCAGAAAGGCGAGAGCGTGTCGCAGACGGCGGCGGCGGCGCGCGGGGACTACCAGGCCTACCAGGTGATCTGGAGCGGGCGACCGGACCCTGACGGGAACCTGAGCCTGTGGATGCGGTGCGGCACGTCGCTGAACTGGACCGGGTGGTGCAGCAAGGCGATGGAGGCGGCGCTGGACCAGGGGGCGGCCGCGCCGGACCCGGCCGCGCGGGCGGCCGCCTACCGCGAGGCGACGCGCATCTATCGGACGGACCTGCCCTACCTGCCGCTTTACCACTTCACCTGGTTCTGGGGCCTGAGCGACCGCGTGCAGGGATTCGCACCGCGCCCGGACGGGCTCGTCCGGCCCATCGGCGTTTCCATCCGTCCCTGAAGCCGGGACATTCAATCAAGGAGGTACAATGGCTTATCTGGCACCCCAGGAATACGTGATAAAGATGATCGACGCCGGCGAGTCGAAGATCTTCATGTCGACCCGCGACACGCTCATCCGCGCCTATATGGCGGGAGCCATACTGGCGCTGGCCGCAGCCTTCGCCGTGACCATCACCGTTCAGACCGGCCAGCCGCTCGTTGGCGCGCTGCTCTTCCCGGTCGGATTCTGCCTGCTCTACCTCATGGGCTTCGACCTGTTGACCGGCGTGTTCACGCTCTGCCCGCTGGCACTGATCGACAAGCGCCCCGGCGTCACCATCGGCGGCGTGCTGCGCAACTGGACCCTGGTGTTCTTCGGCAACTTCGCCGGAGCGCTGACCACCGCGGTCATGATGGCCATCATCTTCACCTTCGCCTGGACGCAGGCGCCCGACGCCGTCGGCCAGCGCATCGGCACCATCGGCGAAGCGCGGACGTTGGGCTATGCGTCACACGGCGCGGCGGGCATGTTGACGCTGTTCGTCCGCGGGGTCCTGTGCAACTGGATGGTATCGACCGGAGTGGTCGCAGCGATGATGTCCACGACCGTGTCGGGCAAAGTGATCGCAATGTGGATGCCCATCATCGTGTTCTTCTACATGGGCTTCGAGCACTCCATCGTGAACATGTTCCTGTTTCCGTCCGGGCTGATGCTCGGCGGCAAGTTCTCGATCATGGACTACTTCATCTGGAACGAAATCCCGACCGTCATCGGCAACCTGGTCGGCGGCATCACCTTCGTGGGCCTCACCCTCTACTCCACCCACGCCCGCACCGCGCCAAAACGCACCGTGGCATGACACCATGACCGGCTTGCGCATCACGCTGGGACAGCACTCCCAGCGCGGGCGGAAGCCGGTCAACCAGGACTTCCACGGCGCGGTAATCCCCGACGCCCCGATGCTCGCCGCCAAAGGGATCGCCGTCGCACTCGCCGACGGCATCTCCAGCAGCGCGCTCAGCCACATCGCCAGCGAAACCGCAGTCAAGAACTTCCTCGACGACTACTACTGCACCTCCGCCGCCTGGAGCGTCACCACCTCGGCCACCCGCGTCATCCGCGCGCTGAACGCCTGGCTGCACGTCCAGACCCGCCAGGCCCACGACGACCCCGACCACGGCCACGTCTGCACCTTCGACGCGCTGGTGCTGCATTCCGCCACCGCGCACGTCTTCCATGTCGGTGACGCCCGGGTGTATCGAATAGGCGGCGGCACGATCGAGCAACTCACCCGCGACCATCGCGTCGTCGTCTCCAGCGTCCAGAACTATCTCGGGCGCGCCCTCGGCGCCGAGCAGGACGTCGAGATCGACTACCAGGCGCATCCTACCAGTCCCGGAGACTGCTTCATCCTCGCCACGGACGGCGTCTGCGCCCCGCTCGATCCCGCCTGCCTCATCCGCGTGATCGCCGACCACCCGGACGACCTCGACGCGGCCGCCCGCGCCATCGTCGCAGCGGCGGCAGCCAGCGGGAGCGACGACGACCTCACAGTCCAAATCGTGCGCATCGACGCCGTCCCGCTCGGCTCCGCGGCCGAGGCCGGGCTGCTCGCCGCAGACCTACCGCTGCCGCCGCCGCTGCTGGCCCCCCGCGCCATGCTCGACGGCTACCGGATCGTGCGCCAGCTCCATGCCAGCAATCGCTCGCACGTCTACCTCGCGACCGACGAGGACGGCACAGCCGTCGCCATCAAGGTCCCCGCCACGGACCTCGGCGCCGATGCCCCGGCATTGCGCCGCTTCATGATGGAGGAATGGATCGCACGCCGGATCGACAACCCGCATGTACTGCGCGCCGCTCCGCCCCGTCACCGCACCCTTCTTTATGTCGCCACCGAATACATCGATGGCCAGAGCCTCGGCCAGTGGATGATCGATCACCCCCGCCCGGGCCTGCAGCCCGTCCGCGCCATCCTCGACCAGGTCGCGCGCGGCCTGCAGGCGTTCCACCGCCGCGGCATGCTGCACCAGGACCTCCGCCCCGAGAACATCCTCATCGACGCCAACGGCACCGCCCGCATCATCGACTTCGGCGCTGTCCGCGTCGATGGCGTCGTCGAAAGCCTGCTGCTGCAGGACCGCATCCTGGGCACAATCCAGTATGCCGCGCCCGAATACTTCCTCGGCGAGGCCGGCACCCGCCGGTCCGACATCTTCTCCCTCGGCGTCATCGCCTACCAGATGCTGACGGGTCTACTGCCCTATGGTGCGGCCATCCCCCGCACCACAAAACGCAAACAGCAGCGCCGCCTGGTTTATCGCAGTGCCGTGCTGTCCGGCCGCGACATCCCCGCCTGGGTCGACGGCGCACTCGCCAAAGCCCTCAGCATCGACCCGGCGCAGCGCTACGAAGAAGCATCCGAGTTCGTCGCCGACTTGCATCAGCCCAACCCGGCCTTCATCCAGGGCTCCCGCGCCCTGCTCCAACGCGACCCGCTTCGCTTCTGGCAAGGCATCTCCCTCGCCCTGGCGATCCTGGCGCTCACACTGGCCTACAAGCTGGCATCCAGACCCTGAAGCCCTCTCCCTTGGACGCTACGGGAGAGGGAAAAGGTAAATACTTACTAAACCGCCATCCGATGCAGCGCGCACAGCTTGTTGCCATCCGGGTCCCGCAAATACGCCAGGTAGATCGGCCCCGCACCCCCTTGCCGGATGCCCGGCGGGTCCTCGCACGTCACCCCGCCATTCTCGATACCGGCCTTGTGCCACGCATCGGCCTCCGCCGGACTCTCGGCCATGAACCCGATGGTGCCGCCATTCGCCCCTGTCGCCGGCTTACCGTCCAGCGGCGCCGTAATCAGCAGCCGCCCGCCGCGGTTCACATAAAGGAGCCGCTCCTTCGCATCGATCTTGCCAGGCGCGCCGCCCAGGGCGGCCATGGTGGCGTCATAGAATGCCTTGGTCCGCGCGATATCGTTGCTGCCGATGGTGATATGGGTGAACACTGAGCCGCTTCCTTTTCCACAACAGCGCGGATCGTATGGTCTTGCGAGCCCGCTGACTATACCGGCGGTGTCCAGCCCCGCCCCGGCACGCTGTCCAGCAGCGATCGAGTGTAGGGGTGCGCCGGCCGCGCGAACACGTCCTGCGTCGGCCCCTGCTCCACGATCCGTCCGCGCTGCATCACGGCGACCCGGTCGCACACCTGCGCCGCCACCCGCAGATCATGCGTGATGAACAGCATCGTCAGACCCAGCCGCTCGCGCAAATCCTCCAACAGCCGAAGGATCTCGGCCTGCACGGACACGTCGAGCGCGGAGACGGGTTCATCGGCGACCAATAGGACAGGCTCCATGGCCAATGCGCGGGCGATGCCGATGCGCTGCCGCTGGCCGCCGCTGAACTCGTGCGGGAAGCGGTCGGCGTGGGCGGGCGGCAGTCCGACCTGGTCGAGCAGGGCCGCGACCCGGCCCGTCGCGTCCAGGCCGTGGATCGCGAGGCCGTCGGCGATCTGGGCGCCGACCCGGCGACGTGGGTCGAGGCTGGAATAGGGGTCCTGGAAGACCAGCTGCATGCGGCGGCGCATCCGCTGCATGGCGGG
>JAYVEG010000082.1:0-5617 GCA_043748985.1 Rhodospirillales bacterium | reverse complement strand
GCAACAGCGGCAGCGACACCAGCCAGGACACCAGGCCGAGCGCCAGGCCGGTGAGCGTGTGCGGCAGGTAGTGCCGCAAGGTGGCGCCGAACGGCACGCGCCCGTCATCGCGCCGTTGCGGCGCCCATCCCCCGTCGCGCCCGGCCAGGATGGTGACGACGGCGGAGGACTGGAACAGCATCGCGACGGGAGCCAGCAAGCCGGCCAGGAGGGTTTCGACCAGCACGCCCAGGAACGAGAGCACCACGCCCCCTGCCCCGCGCCGGTCTTCTCGGTTCAGGATGAAGGCGAACCAGGCCAGCAGCTTCGGGCCGAGCAGGACAGCCATGGTGCCTATGAACACGTACATGGACCGGACCGGGTCGACGGCGGGCCAGGCGGGAAACAGGGCCGGGCCGCTCGGGAAGTAGTCCGGCAGGACGAAGCGGCTTTGCAGCGAGATCAGGATGCCCATCACCAGGAACAGCAACCAGAGTGGCGCCGTGACGTAGCTGCCGATGCCCATCAGCAAATGCAGGCGGCTGACCCAATGCAGGCCGCGCGTCCGCAGCACCGCGATATGCTGCAGGTTGCCCTGGCACCAGCGGCGGTCGCGCACGGCGAGGTCGGTGAGCGAGGGCGGGCTTTCCTCGTAGCTGCCGGGCAGGCCCGGGAGCATGACGACGCCCCAACCGGCACGCCGGATCAGGGCGGCCTCCACGAAGTCGTGGCTCAGGATGTGCCCGCCGAACGGCTTGCGGCCCGGCAGCACGGGCAGGCCGGCGGCGCTGGCAAACGCCTCCGTTCGGATCATGGCGTTATGGCCCCAATAGTTGCCATCGGCACCGTGCCACCAGGCGATCCCCTGGGCGATCATGGGGCCATACACCCGGCCGGCGAATTGCTGCATTCGGGCGAACAGCGTCTGGCCACCGACGATCACCGGCAACGACTGGATCAGCCCGGCATCGGGCCGGGCAGCCATCTCGCGTGCCAGCGCCACGATGCACTCACCGGTCATCACACTGTCGGCATCCAGGATCATGAATTGCGGGTAGGCGCCGCCCCAGCGACGGATCCAGTCCGCGATATTGCCGGCCTTGCGCTCCGTGTTCCTGGCCCGGCGGCGATAGTAGATGTTCTGTGCCCCCGTCTGGGTCCGCAGGGCGAGATAGGCCGCTTCCTCTGCGATCCAGGCATCGGGGTCGGTCGTGTCGCTGAGGACGAAAAGGTCGAAGGCCAGGCCGACGCCAAGGCGGAACAGGTCTGCGTGGATAACGGCCAGCGTGGCCATGATGCGCGCGGGCTGCTCGTTGTAGGCTGGCATGAGGAGGGCGGTTCTTAGCAGCGGGCCGCTGCCGTCGCCCAACCCTGCGCGGCCAGCCGACGAGGCCGTCAGGAGGCAGATGAACCCGGCGATGCTGCTGGCGAGCGCAAGGGCGATCCAGGCGAACAGGGTGACGAACACCACCAGGATCGCGACCTCCAGCGGGGCTACGCCGTTGACGCCGAGCACCTTGTGCATCTCACGCGCGGCGAACGCGGTGAGCAGGACGGCGCTGCCGATGACCAGCAGGCGGCGCAACGCCATCCAGGGCGGAGTAGTCGGCCGGCGTTGCGGATTTGGCGCGATGCCGAGGGATTGGACCGGCATGTCGAGCGGGGTTTCGGGCGGCAGCGCCTGAAACGGATAGGTTACGCCGTCCATCGATAGATCCAGGTCTCGCTCAGCGGCGCGTCGTTCTGCATGAGCGTGGCGCGAAGCTCGACGAGCTTCTCGTCGCCGGGGTCTATCTCGAAGCTGACCCGCCAGGCATCCTGATCGGGGTTTGCGGTGACGAGGATGTTGCCGAGCTTGCCCTTGTCGCTTTCGACCTTGGCCTGCAGCGTGGTGTCGGGCGCCACGCCCTTCAGCTTGCCGCCCCGTATCTCCAGCACGAAGACCCGGCCCTTCGGCGCGGCCCCGGTGCGGGTCATCACGACCCGGGCCAGGTCCTGAGCGATGGGCGGGGTGCTGCACCAGTGCAGGCGATAGGTGAAGCCGTGCTCGCCCTTCGCGCGCAGCGGGTTCTTCGGACGCCAGAATGCGACGATGTTGTCGTTGATCTCCTGCTTGGTGGGGATCTCGACCAGGTCGACCGCACCCTCGCCCCAGTCGCCGATGGGCTCGACCCAGAGGCTGGGGCGCTTCTCGTAGTGGGCCTCGAGGTCCTCGAAGTTGCGGAGTTCTCGCTTCCGCTGCATGAGGCCCCAGCCGCGTGGGCTGGTGTCGGTGAAGCTGCTGACCTGAAGCGTGCGGGGGTTGGCAAGCGGACGCCACAACTGCTCGTTGCGGCCGGTCAGCATCTGCAGGCCGTCGCTGTCGTGCACGGCGGGGCGCCAATCATCGGCGGGCGCGCGGTTGCTGGCGTCGAACAGGAACATGCTGGTGCCGGTGGCGATGCCGGCCTGGGTGATGTCGACCCGGGGGAACACCGTGAGTTCGACGTCCATGACCGTGTCCTCGCCGGGGCGGATGGTGATGCGCATGGCGGCGGCGGCGCTGGGGCTGTCGATGAGGGCGGAGACGACGATGCTGTTGGTGCCGGGCTGCGGCCGTTCGAGCCAGAAGGCGCGGAATGCCGGG
The DNA here is from genome assembly GCA_043748985.1 of Rhodospirillales bacterium. GTDB lineage: Bacteria > Pseudomonadota > Alphaproteobacteria > Acetobacterales > Acetobacteraceae > JBBROS01. The sequence goes on along the minus strand of JAYVEG010000082.1, from coordinate 3,012 downwards.
AATTCCTCGCCGCCGGCGTCGGCCGTCTTCAGCGCGAGCCCGCGCGACGACAGGCCGTAGTTGAGACCCTTGCCGACGGCGCGAAAGTAGCTGGCGCCGAGGAAGACCGCGACCTCGTCCTTGTAGTCGGCCCGGTTGATGGGGGCGTGCAGGCGGAACCCGGCGAAGCCGATGTCGCGCTCCTCCGGGGGTTTCAGTGCGCCGAAGTTGAACATCTCGGGGCGGTATTCGATGGGCCGTGCGCGGCCGTCGGCGACTTCGAACAGATCGACCTTCGCCTTGTAGAGGAAGCCACGAAGGAAGAACTGCGCCTCGAACGGCAGGTTGGCACCGTGCCACAGCGCCTGACCGGCATCGAAGCGGATCTGGCGGTATTCGTCGTAGGTCAGCTTGGCCAACGAATCCGGCAGCTTGTCGTCCGGGGCCTTGTAGGCGGCTGCGGCCAGGGCGCGGGCCTGGGCGCGGACCGTTTGGCCGTCGAAGGCCCCGGTGGGCTGCAATGGGTCTGCGGCGGCTGCCGGCGTTGTCAGTGCGGCGGCGGCCGCCGTTGCCATGAAGGTACGTCGTTGCATTCGTGTCGGTCCCAGCGCGATGGAGGTTCAAAGCACGGAATGGCTCGCGGTTCCGCGATCATTGCAGCAGGGCCGGATCAGGGGCCGAGAAGTTGCCCCCCATCGGCGACGATCGTCTGGCCGGTGACCCATCGGGCGCGCTGGCTGGCCAGGAACAGCACGACTTCGGCCATTTCCTCGGGCGTGCCCATGCGGCCGAAGGGGATTTGGGCCATGGTCTGGTCGTAGAGTGCCGGGTCGCTGGTGCGGCGCTGTTCCCATAGGCCGCCGGGGAACTCGATCGAGCCGGGCGCAAGCGCGTTCACCCGGATGCCGCGGGCAGCGAGGGTGCGCGCCTGGCTGGCGGTGTAGTGGATGACGGCGGCCTTTATGGCACCGTAGGGCGGGTTACGCTTGGTGGCGCGGAAGGCGGAAATGCTGGTGACGTTGACGATCGCGCCGTCCGAGGCATGTTCCAGGTATGGCAACGCTGCGTTGCTGGCGCGCACGATGGCCATCATGTCGATGTCGAATGAGGCGGCCCACCCGTCCTCGTCGTCGCGGAGCGCGAAGCCGGAGGCGTTGTTCACCAAGATGTTGATACCGCCCAACGCGGCCGCGGCTTCGGGGATGAAGCGGGCGATCGCGGCCTTGTCGGCCAGATCGCAGGGGGCGGCGTAGACGGAAACGCCAGCGGCCTCGATCTCGCGGCGAGTCGCTTCGAGCGCATCGGGGCCTCGCGCACAGATCGCCACGGCCGCGCCTGCTTTCGCGAAGCCCAGCGCGATGGAGCGGCCGATGCCGCGGCTGCCGCCCATGACGACAGCGCGGCGTCCTGTAAAATCGGTCATGCGACTCCTTCCTGGAATGCGGCCATGAAAGCCGTATCGTACCTCTGCCGAGGATGCACCTTTGGCACATGCACTCCACGATACCGACACGGTGGCTTGACGACAGCATCGGGCCACGCGGCCCGGCCGTCAGCGAGGTCCGATTGTTGGAAATGGGATGACCGGCTTCGATGGTCATGCGTGTCGGCCTTTCAGCCAAGATGCTAACTTTTGGAGCTGTGGGTCGGCAGGCCAACGCGGGTTTCGCCCGAAGCTGCATCCAGAGACTCTCACGATTGACGTGAGGCCGAGGCTGGCTGACTGTATGGCGCATCGATCGCTACAAGGCGACGCGTCCTCGGGAGGGACATCCGCATGGTTCAGACACGCCGCACGGTCTTGGTAGGGGCTTCGGCCGCAGCGCTCACAACCCCGTTCCTGGCGCGTGCGCAAGCCGCCGAGCCGCTGCGGATCGGCTGGCTGGCCGCACTCACGGGCGCCAGCTCCGCACCGGGGATCGGCTTCAACCGCGGCGTGATGTTCGCCGCCGATGAACTGAACGCAAAAGGCCGTAAGGTCGAGATCGTCACCCGCGACACTCAGGGCGACCCGACGAAGGCGGTGAACGCAACCCAGGAACTGATCAGCCGCGTGAAGGTGGCCGCGATCTGGGGTCCCACCAACTCGGGCGAGGCGCTGGCCACCACCCCCATCATGGCGCGCGCCAAGATGCCCTGCATCCACCCCTGCGTCGTCGACAGCCTGATCGACCCGGCCAAGTATCCCAGCGCCTTCCGCATGGCGCCGAGCAACGGCCAGTGGGACGACGCGGTGCGCGGCTATGTGATGAAGGTGCTGAAGGTAAAGGAGGTCGCCGTGTTCGGCGATACCACCGGCTATGGAACCTCTGCCGTGGCCGCCAGCGCCGCCGCCTTTGTGAAGGACGGCGCCACCGTCGCGGTGCAGGCGCAGATCGACGCGAACCAGCCGGACGTGACGCCCGACATGCTGCGCGCCCGCAACGCAGGGGCAAAGGCGATCGTGATTTGGACGGTCAGCGTCGGCCTGCTGTCGCGCCTGATGAATGTGCGCGCGACACTCGGATGGGATGTGCCGATCGTGGGCCATCCGTCGTTGGGATCCGGCGACATCCGCAACCTGATCGAGAAGCCCTCGAACTGGGAAAACGTGTTCATGATCGGTTATCGGACCTGCAGCTTCGACGCCGCCGGCAAGCTGCCACCGCGCAGCGAGGCGTTCGTGAAGTCGCTGGCCGGCAAGGTGAACCTGGCGGACACGTCGTTGTGGTGGGTCGCCTGCGGCTACGACGCGGTGAACCTGGTCGCTGCAGCGACCCAGGGCGGCAACGCGGCGCCGGACACGATCATCGCATACTGGAACGGCCTCAAGAGGTATCCCGGCGTGTTCGGCGACTACACCTACAGCGCCACCGAGCATAACGGATACCCGCAGGACGACGTGATCATGTCGCGCGCCAACTCCCAAAAGGACGGCGCCTTCGCGCTGGCGCCGGGGTATAGCTGAGTCCGGCCTTAAACCGGGAACACCGCCCGGCCTTCGTTGATGCCGAACTGCTGGTAGTGCTGCAGCGGATCAAGGCCGGCCGCCTT
>JAYVEG010000081.1:0-16521 GCA_043748985.1 Rhodospirillales bacterium | reverse complement strand
CCCGCTGGAAACCCGGCTGATCATGTCCATGAAGTCCTACCTTGCCCAGGCGAGCTTCACCCGCACCCAGGTCCATGGCCGGCCCTTCACGCTCGAGGCAATGATCGCGCTGTTCCTGCGCGCGCTGCTGGACAACCTGAACCTCGAGGCCGCACAGGTCGTCGCCGGCCGCCCCGTCCGGTTCGCCGGCGAACTCGCAGACGACACCCTCGGCGAGGCCCGCCTGCGCGAAGCCTACCGCCAGGCAGGGGTCGGGGAGGTAGAGGTCGCCTACGAGCCCGAAGGCGCCGGCTACCGCTTCGCCCGCACCCTGGATGGCCCGGCCACCGTGCTGATCGGCGATTTCGGCGGCGGCACCAGCGACTTCTCCCTGCTCCGCTTCGACCCCGGCGCCGCCCGGCCCGTCACCGCCCTGGCCACAACCGGCGTCGGTGTCGCCGGCGACACCTTCGACTTCCGCATCATCGACCGCGTCGTCTCCCCCCTGCTCGGCAAGGGCAGCACCTACCGGATCATGGGCACCGACCTGCCGGTCCCCATCGAATACTACACCGGCCTCGCCCGCTGGCATCGCCTCAGCCTGATGCGCACGCCCAAGACCCTGCGCGAGATCAACGAGGTCCGCAGAACAGCCGCCGAGCCGGAAAAGCTCGACCGCCTGCTGCGCGTGATCGAGGCGGAGCAGGGCTACGAGCTATACCGCACCGTCTCCGCCGTGAAGGCGGCGCTATCGACCGCGGACCACGCAACCCTCCGCTTCGACGCCGGCAGCTTCACGGTCGAACATGAAATCGCGCGAGTGGATTTCGAGGATTGGATCGCCCCCGACCTCGCCGCCATGTCGGGCGCAGTCGACCGCGCAATGACCCAGGCCGGCAACCCGCACGTCGACCGCGTGTTCCTGACCGGCGGCACCTCCTACGTCCCCGCCGTGCGACGCCTGTTCGAACAGCGTTTCGGCGCGGAAATCGTCTCCGGCGGCGGCGAATTCGTCTCCGTCGCCGAGGGCCTTGCGCTGATCGGGCGGGACCGCAAGGCCCCTCCGGACCAGACGCGGCCCGCGTGACGCTGACATCCGGCCGCAAGCCTGGCTGCCGGGGCGAGCCTTGACCTTCGCCCCGGGGTTTCAGTCCCACGTCAGCGTGGGTCCAGCCAAACGGACAAGTTGGCCAGCGGACCAGACATCACCGGCTGGCGCCACCCAAGGGCCCCATCCGGGCGGCGGCCATCCGTTTGGGTTAAACCTGCTCAGATGCGGCACGGCGCTATGATAATAGAGCGAGGGCTCCCGCAAAAAGCGGGTTTCACCCCCAGTGCTACTCTCTTGTTGCGCTCCGGGCCGCAGCAACAACGCAAAGGATCTCAAAAAGGATCGACGCGCCGTTGAATGAGGTTATTCCACCGACATCAAAGGGCGGGCTGACTTCCACCAGGTCAGCGCCCACGAAATCGATGCCGCGCAGCCCGCGGATCATCCGCAACGCCTCGATCGTCGTCAGCCCCCCGGCCTCTGGCGTGCCCGTGCCCGGCGCGAACACCGGGTCCAGGCTGTCGATGTCGTAACTGAGATAGGTCGGGCCGCCGCCCACTACGCGGATCGCCTCCTCCACCGCCCAGCGCCAGCCGCGGTCCTGCACCTCGTCCATCGGCATGACCCGCATGCCGCTCTGCTCGCTGAACGCCCACAGGCTGCCGGCGACCGTGCTGGTACCGCGCAACCCGATCTGGATCACGCGCTTGGGGTCCAGCAGCCCCTCCTCCACCGCCCGCCGGAACGGCGCCCCGTGATGGAAGCGCGATCCCATGTAGTCGTCGCCGGTGTCGCCATGGGCGTCGATATGCACCATGCCGACAGGCCGCGACCCGCCCACGGCGCGCAGGATCGGCAGCGTCACCGAATGGTCTCCGCCGACGCTGACCGGCGTGACGCCGGCCGCCACAACCCGGCGATAGAACGCCTCGATCTCGGCGTGCGCGCCATTCAGCTCGTATGGCCGCTCGATCCAGCAATCGCCCAGGTCGCGGATGCGCAGGTCGGCGAACGGCGCCTGGTTCGTGGCCGTGTTCACCGGCCGCAGCAGGCTCGACTGGTTCCGCACCTCCCGCGGGCCGTGCCGCGTGCCGGGCCGGTTCGTCACGCCGCCATCGAACGGCACGCCGATCAGCCCGATGTCGCAGTCGAAGTCCTCTGCGATCGGCGCGCGAAAGAAGGTGGGGATGCCCACATACCGCGGCTGCTTCTGCGGGTCCGACATGACGGGGTAGTGCTCGGCGGGCTTCAGGGTCATGCCACGGAACCTACCAAAGAAGTAGCCGCGACGCGACCCGACAAAGCCGTGCGCGCCCGCCCCGCATCACGCGCCAGCCCAAGCAGCGCCGGAATCTCCCAAGGCCGCCGCAGCACCGCCGCCATAACTCGCAGCGCCCCGATCCGCCCGGCCCCGTCCAGCGCCACCAGCGCGGCCCGCGGCAAGGCCCGGTCGGCAGTGTCGCACACCGCCCGCAGCACCGCGAACGGCAGGCCATGCCGCGCCGCCGCCCGCGCGACGGCCGCACTCTCCAGGTCAACGGCATCCGCCGTCCGATGTGCCACACGCTTGGCCGCAACGGTCGCCAGCACCGCGCCGCCACCCAACAGCACATGCCCGGTGCCGCCGCCCAGTTTTTCGTTCAGGGCCAGGTCGGTCTCCCATGCCTCATCCCCGTCCAGCACCAGGCGCGGCACGACCAGGTCCCCGGCCCGCAACCCCGGCGCCAGGCCGCCCGCCAGCCCGAAGCTGATCAACCCCGAGACCCGTCCCGCCAACACCTCCACTGCCCGAGCCGCCCCCGCCGCACCCCCCCCACCCACGACGACCGGCACCCCCCACCCCCGCGCCACCCGCGCCTCCGCCTCAAGCCCTACGACAATCCCCAGCGCCGCAGGCATCATGAGTCCGCCGCAGGCATCATGGGATCACAGAAAACAAGGCTTCAACCACACAGGAATGAGGAGGAAGAGGGAGAAAAGACCCTCCTCACTTCTCCCTCTTCTTCTCCTCTTCCTCCGTGTTCAATCTTCCTACCCCTACCCAACCACAGGCACCGAAACCCCGATCATATCCCCCTCCCGCACTAACCCGGCCAGCCGCTCCGCAGACCACCCCGCAGTCCCCTCCGGCCGCATCGGCAGCACCATCCACCGATAATCCGCCGTGCTGTCCACGACCCGGATCCGCACCTCGGGCGCCAACCGAGTCCCCCATTCCGCCAGCACCCCCGCCGGATCGCGAACCGCCCGCGCCCGATACGCCGGCGACTTGAACCAGAACGGCGGATACCCCAACACCGCCCGCGGATAGCAACTGCACAGCGTACAAACCACCAGGTGGTGCACGCCCCCCGTATTCTCCAGCACGCCCAGCGGCGGCAACCCCCGCATCGGCACGCCCATCGACTCCGCAGCCAATGTCCCATCGGCCAACAAGGCAGCCTTGAACGCCGGATCGGTCCACGCCCGCGCCACCATGGCCGCCCCCCGCGCCGGACTCGCCTCGTCGGTGATCCGCGTGCGCTCCGCGATCTCCTCGGCCGAAGCGATCCCCTTCTCCGCCAACAGCGTCCGAACGGCCGCCAGCAGCCGGTCGCCGGGTTCCTGCAACAGGCTCATGGCCCGACCTCCAGCCAAGGTTCGTACACTTCCACCAGCACCTCGCTGCCGCCTGCATCCGGCCACAGCGCCCGCGGCTCGAACGCCACATGATATAAATCAAGCCGTGCTGCCGGTCGCGAAAATGCCAGATCCTCCGGGTTCGGAAACGCGCCCAGATGCCGCACCACCGTCCCCGCCCGCCCGCGCAGGTAATGCGGCGTCCGGATATGGCAGGGGCCCCGGCTCTCCGGCCAGTCGTCTCGCACCCGCACCGCGGTCCCCGGCGCGATCACCGCCCCAACGCCGTCGCCAGCTCGGCCTCGGTGATCACCCCCCGGCGCAACAGATTATCCGCAATCGAGCGTATCCACTTCTGATAATACGACAACCGCAGGTACTCCTCCTCCGGGATCGCCTCGATCCCCCGGCGCAGCTCATCCACAGACATAACGCCCTTCGCCCCCAAGATCCCGCGGATCGCGTCAACCTCCTTGTCGAACGCCGTCAGCCCATGCGGCGCGGTATCGATCGGTTCGCACAGAAACTTGCTGATGCCGCCCATGTCATGATGGGCCCGCGCCTCGATGGTCATTGAATGGCCTCCCCCGGGAAGATGCCCCAAACATCCACTCGCCTGATCCAGCCACGATAATCCTGGACCTGCGCCTGACACCAGTCCGACGTCGCCTCGCACGACCGCAGCCGCACGATAACGCCGGGCTTCAGCTTCGCGACTGCAGTCGCATCTGGCTTCGGGTCCGACCGTAACACCTGCTCGCCGCCCACCACCACCCCGGTGCGCCGCGGCGCCAGCGTCGCCTGGTGGACCCACCCCTTAACGCCCTCGGGGTCGCGCACCAGCCGCCACACCTCGAACTCCCGCTCGATCAACACCGGCAGGTCGCGGCGCTTGTACACCCAGTCGATCGGGTAACGCGTGCCGGGCCCGGTGCGCAGGTTCACCTCGTCCGACCGCAGCGCCGCATAGCGGGGCAGCGGGTTGCCGGTGTTGGAGCCCTTCGTCGGCTCGGTGGACTTCTCCGGCTCCGGCGCCGGGGTCGGAACAGGCACCGGGGCCACGACAGACGCAGCCGGCGTCGCGGGCTTGCCATGCGGTTTTGCGCCCGGCTTCGGTTTCGGCTTGTTGGTATGCTTCGGCGCAGGCTGGCCCGGCGCACCGGGTTTGGCCTGCACCACCGGGGTGCGCGGCGCCGCCTGTACCGTCGGGGGCACCGGCGTCGAACCCGGTTTCACCGGCGCCTGGGTTTGCGCCAGCGCCGCCGGAATCCCGACCACCAACCATATCGAAACCGCACGGAGCGAAAAACCTGTCATGGCCCATCCGTGCCAACCTGCCGCATCAGGGTCAAGCGGCCCATTCTACACCGTCACGATCTGCCCGCGCCCCACCGCCGACAGGAACGCCGGCAAGCCGGTCACATCGACCCCCGCCAGCAGCACCGAGGGCTCCAGCCCCGCCATCCGCAGCCCCGAATCGCACGCCATCAACCGCACGCCCGAATCGATCGCCACCGCCCGCAGCTCGTCCAGCCCGGCCACCCCCGTCGACACCACCACCGCCTCCCGCGGGTCCGCCGCCGCCGCCGCCGTCAGCCCGCGACAACCCTCGTTGGTCGCGAACACCACCACGTCGCGCCCCATCGCCACCCCCGCCACCGCCAGCATGAACGCGTAATGCGCCCGCTCATGCCCGCCCGAGATCAGCAGCACGCCCATCGCGTCACCCGGCATCGCACACCAAACCTGTGATCCGCGGCGCCACCCCGCACAGCGCACAGTCCGGGTCGCGCCGCAGCCGCACCGTCCGCACCCGAGCCTCCAAGGCGTCCCAGATCAACAGCCGGCCCGACAGCCCCTGCCCGATGCCCATGATCTCCTTCAGCACCTCCGTTGCCTGCAGCGTACCCATCACCCCCGTCACAGCACCCAGGATCCCAGCCTCGCTGCACGACGGCACCAGCCCATCCGGCGGCGGCTCGGGATACAGACAGCGGTAGCAGGGGCCCGCCGGGTCCGCATGCGGCTTGAACGTCGAAAGCTGCCCGTCGAACCGCAGCACGGCCGCCGACACCAGCGTCCGCCGCGCCAGCACACAGGCATCGGCCACCAGGAACCGGGTCGCGAAATTATCGCTGCCGTCGCAAACCAGGTCGTAACGCGACACCAGGTCCAACGCGTTGCCCGCCGTCAGCCGCGCCCGATGCGTCTCCACCATTACCCCAGGATTGATCGCCCGCGCCGCCGCCGCCGCGCTCGCCACCTTCGCTTCACCCAGCCGATCCATCGTATGCGCCACCTGCCGCTGCAGGTTCGACAGCTCCACCACGTCGTCGTCGATCAGCCCGAGCGTCCCCACCCCAGCCGCCGCCAGATACAGCACCAGCGGACTGCCCAGCCCCCCGGCACCCACCACCAACACGCGCGCCGCCCGCAGCAACGCCTGGCCCTCGCCGCCCACCTCCTTCAACAGGATGTGCCGCGAGTAGCGCGTGATCTCGTCTTCCGAAAATTCCAGATCCATGCGCAAGACATAGGCAACAAGGGACCGCAATGCGATGGAGGACCAGACAACCCAGGACGGCGCGCTTGTGCTGTTCAGCGGCGGCCAGGACAGTACCGCCTGCCTCGCCTGGGCGCTCGACCGCTTCGCCACCGTCGAGACCATCGGCTTCGCCTACGGCCAGCGCCACAGCGTCGAACTCGCCTGCCGCCCCCCCATCCGCGCCGCCCTCGTCGATCGCTGGCCAAATCTCGGCGCCGACCACATCATCGACCTCGCCGGCCCCATCGCCGGCCTTGGCGCCACTGCCATGACCTCCGACGCCGCCATCACCATGGACAAGGACGGCCTGCCCACCACCTTCGTCCCCGGTCGCAACCTGCTGTTCCTCACCTGTGCGGCCGCACTGGCCTATCGCCGCAACCTCCGCCACATCGTCGGCGGCATGTGCGAAACCGACTACAGCGGCTACCCCGACTGCCGCGACGACACGATCAAGGCGATGCAGCTTGCCCTCAACCTCGGCATGGCCAGGCGCTTCGTCCTCCACACCCCGCTGATGTGGCGCGACAAGGCCGCAACCTTCGCGATGGCCGAACACTTCGGCATTCTCGAAACCACGCTCGAACTCACTCACACCTGTTACCGCGGCGACCGCACCCACCGCCACCCCTGGGGCTACGGCTGCAACGACTGCCCGGCCTGCCATCTTCGCGCCAAAGGCTGGCGCCAATACGAAAGTGCTGCATGATCGACTGGCTCGAACACATCATCCAACATCACGGCTATTGGGTCGTCGCTGTCATCATCTGCCTGGAAGCGATGGGCCTGCCGCTGCCGGGCGAAAGCCTTCTCATCGCCACCGCCATCTACGCGGCTACCACCCACAACGTCGGCATCGAATGGATCGTCGTCTCGGCAGCCATCGGCGCCATCATGGGCGACAATTTCGGCTACCTGATCGGCTATAAGCTCGGCCGTCCCGCGCTCGCGAAATACGGACCCAAAATCTACCTGACCGTCGAGCGCCAGCGCCTCGGCCAATACCTGTTCCTGAAATATGGCGGCCTCGTCGTCTTCTTCGGCCGCTTCGTCGCCTTCATGCGCACCTTCGCCGCCCTGCTCGCCGGCGCCAATCGCATGCGCTGGGGCCGCTTCCTGTTCTGGAACGCGCTGGGCGGCATCGCCTGGACCCACCTCTACGGCATCACCGCCTACATCCTCGGCGCCCAGGCCCACAAACTGACCGGCCCCTTCGGCTTGGTCATCGGCACCATCGCCGCCCTCGTCGCCGTCGCCGTCATCTGGTTCCTCAAAAAGAACGAACGCCGCCTGATCGACCGCGCGATGACCGAGATGGACGCCCATGACCAGGCGATAGCGGCCAAGAAGGCCGGGCGGGAGCCTACCGTGCAAGCCACTATCCCCGACGGCACCCCAAGTCCGTAAGCAGACGACCGCCTCCCTCCGCGCTGAAATCGCCTAAACCGTCACCCCGCCGCAGCCTCCAACAACCCCACGACCCGCCCCACGACCACCGCCTCGTCATAAACCGCCAAAGCCCGCGCGCGCCCCGCCGCGCCCATCGTCGCCCGTAGCCCCGCATCCCCTACCACCCGCCGCAAGGCCTCCGCCAAGGGTGCCACCGCAGCAACCGGAACAAGCATCCCGGTCACGCCGTCCTCGACCTGCTCCCGCGGCCCCCTTATATCCGTCGCCACCACCGGCAGCCCTGTCAGCATCGCCTCGATCACCGACATCGGCAGCCCCTCAAATGGCTCGGCAGCACGAACACGTCAGCGGCTGCCAGCACGGCCGCGACATCCGAGCGATACCCCAGCCGCCGCAGCCGTCCCTCCAACCCGGCCGCCGCGAATAACGGCTCCATGCTCGCGCCATGGTCCGACGCCAGTCGCTCGCCGACGACCCAGAGTTCCGCACCAGGCACCGACCGCATCGCCGCCAGCAGCTCTGGATAGCCCTTGTGCCGCACCAGACGCGAGACGATCACCACCGCAACCGCATCCGCCGGACATCCCAACTCATGCCGAACCCGCGCGCGGGCCGACGCATCCGGACGAAACAGCGCCGGGTCGCGCCCATTCCCGACCCCAATGGCCCCGCGATGGATCCCCAGTCGCCGGGCATCCTGCGCCTCCTGCATCGACACGGTCGTGTAGACGTCGGTAAGACCCCCCCCCACCCACTCCATCGCGAAGGCCACGGCGCGGCGCAACCAGGGGCCGGGCTGGTTGAACAGGAAGCCATGGCATGTATACGCCACGACCCGCACGCCGCACGCGCGCGCCGCCACGCGCGTCAGGAAGCCGCTGATCGGCATGTGCGCGTGCACCACATCAGGCCGCTCCGCCCGGATCAGCCGGACCAGGGCCCGCAGCGCCCGCCACTGCGCAACCGGCGACAGGCTTCGCGCCATCGGCACCGTCTCCACCCGCAGCCCTTGCGCCCGCACGTCCGCCAGCAGCGGGCCGTCCGCACACACCCCCACGACCTCATGCCCGCGCGCCGCAAGCTCCCGCATCAACGGCAACAGGAAATGCCGCAGCGAGAAATCGACGTTCGTGACTTCCAACACCTTCACGCCCACACCTTCACGCCCACACCTTCACCCTTGACCGCTCCTGCAGTCTTGTACCCCTTCCCAGCGTCAGGCAGGGCCACACATCAGCATCATGGACTATTTCCCCATCTTTCTCGACCTCAAGGGCCGCAAGGCGCTCGTCGTCGGCGACGGCGAGAACGCAACCCGCAAGGCCGCCGCCCTACGCAGCGCCGGCGCGATCGTAACGACCCGCCCCGGCTTCAACCCCTTCGACCTGTGCGGCGCCGCGATCGCCATCGGTGCCGACGCGCCCGACGAAATGCTCCAGGCCCTCCATGACGCCGCAAGCGCGCGCGGGATCCCGGTCAACGTCGTCGATCGCCCCGCGCTGTGCACCTACATCACCCCCAGCATCGTCGACCGCGCGCCCCTGCAGATCGCCGTTTCGTCGGGGGGCGCCGCCCCTGTCCTTGCCCGCCTCGTCCGCGCCCGGATCGAGGCCCTCATCCCCCCCGGGCTCGGCCGCCTCGCCGCCCTCGCGGAACGCTGGAAGGAGACGATCCGCAGCAGGCTGCCCGACGTCGCGCTCCGCCGCCGCGTCCTCGAACGCGCGCTGGGCGGGCGCGTGGCCGACCTCGTCCTCGCCGGTGACGACGCCGCCGCCGAACGGGAACTTCTGCGCGAGATCGATCAGGGCCCGAACCGCGCCGGCATCGTCTACCTCGTCGGCGCCGGCCCCGGCTCGGCCGACCTCCTCACGCTCCGCGCCCAACGCCTGCTCGGCGAGGCCGACGTCATCGTCCACGACCGCCTCGTCACCCCCGAAGTCATGGACATGGCCCGGCGCGACGCCGAACGCATCCTGGTCGGTAAGCAGCGCGCGAACCACACCATGCCCCAGGAAGACATCAACGCGCTGCTCGTCCGCCTCGGCCAGGAAGGCAAGAAGGTCGTCCGCCTCAAGGGTGGCGACCCCTTCATCTTCGGCCGCGGCGGCGAGGAGGCCGAAGCCCTCGCGGCCGCCGGGGTGGCCTGCGAGGTCGTTCCCGGCATCACCGCCGCGCTCGCCTGCGCCGCCGGCGCCCGCATCCCGCTGACCCATCGCGACGCGACCCAGACGGTCACGTTCGCAACCGGCCACCAGCGTGGTGACAAACTGGACCTCGACTTCCACCTTCTCGCCCGCGGCGGCACGCTGGCCATCTACATGGGTCTCCATGCCCTGCCGGCGCTTCGCGACGGGCTGCTCGGCGCCGGGATGGATCCCGCAACGCCAGCCGCGCTGATCGAACGCGGGGGGCGCCCCGAGCAGCGGACCCTTCGTGGCACGCTGGACGAGCTGGTGGCCGCAGCGCCCGCCTGGAGCACCGGCGGCCCGACACTCGCCTTGGTGGGAGCCGTCGCGGGGCGTTGACCATACGTGTTCGAACGACCGACAGACAGGTGCCCAGCCCACATGCTAACCTACACGAAAGTGATCGGACACGTCGCATGCTCCCCACCGCCCGGCCTTCCCCGTGGCGCTTTATCGCCCCGCGCGACGTGTTCCTGTTCCTACGCAGCGCCCGGTCGGACGCCAAGCTGGGGGCAATCCTCGACACCGGCGCAAAGCCGGCAGCCGCCTTCGACCGCCTGTATGGCGAGGCCCCGCAGAATGACCCCTGGGCTTCCGCATCCCCCGCCTACCGCTACCAGTCCGGCAAATACGACGGCATCGTCGCGCTTCTGCCGCCAGCGCAGCGGTTCCGCTCTGCGCTCGACCTGGGGTGCGGCACCGGCCTGCTGGCCAACCGCCTGGCCGCCCGAAGCGACGAAACCCTTGGCCTCGACATCTCCGCCGTCGCCATCGGCCAGGCCCAGGCCGGCGCACCGCTCCCCGGCCTCAGCTTCGCGCAGGCCGACCTTCTGCTGCTCGACCCGGCCCTCGATGGACGCTTCGACCTGGTCGTCGTCGCGGACGCCCTCTACTACCTTCCGCTCGAAACCCTCACCGACCATGGCCTGAAAAGCCTTGCCACCCGCCTCTCCCGCCTTCTCGCCCCCGGCGGCACGCTCATGCTGGCAAACCACTACTTCTCCGGCTTCGACGCAGACTCGCGCAAATCCCGCCGCATCCACGACGCTTTCACCTGGTCGCCCGCGCTGAACCATACGGCCACCCACCGGCGCCCGTTCTGGCTGGCAACCCTGCTGTCGAAAGCCACCTGAGGCCGTCCCCGAGCATGTCTGCAACGGCGCACACCATTGCAGCGGGCCGCGCACCAGCTAGGCTGATCCGGCCAAACCCAGAGGTCCGTCATCCCCAATCGCCGCATGAAGCTCGTGGCCTATCTGAAGACCGGGCCGACCGCTTCCCATGCCGGCGGCTGGCGCCACCCGGACGCCGACCTGCACGACATCTTCGATCCCGCGCGCTATGAAAAGCTCGCACGCACCCTGGAGGATGCCTGCTTCGATGCCGCCTTCTTCGCCGACACGTTCGGCATCCCGGATGTGTACGGGGACAGCTTCCGCACCTATATCGAGCGGGGCGGGCAGATCAGCTACCTCGACCCCATGCTCGTGCTGCCGCTCATGGCGCGGGTCACGACGAACCTTGGCCTCGGCGCCACCCTGTCGACCACGTTCCACCCGCCCTATCTTCTGGCACGCATGCTGGCCAGCTTCGACATCCTCAGCAACGGCCGCGCCGCGTGGAACGTCGTCACGTCGGCCACAGACATGGAAGCGCGCAATTTCGGCCTGGACGCCCTTCCGGCCAAGGACACCCGCTACGACCAGGCCGACGAGGTTCTAGAAGCCTGCAATGCGCTATGGACCTGCTGGGACGACGACGCGCTGGTCCTCGACAAGATGACCGGCGTGTTCGCAGACCCCTCGAAAATCCGCTACGCCGACTATGCCGGGCAACACGTCCGCACCCGGGGCCCGCTGGCCATGCCGCGCAGCCCCCAGGTCCGGCCCGTCTTCCTGCAGGCCGGCGCGTCAGAGCGCGGCCGGGAATTCGCCGCCCGCTGGGCCGAGATGATCTTCGCCTCCAATTACGGTCTCGAGGACAGCGTCGCCTTCACCGCCGACATCAAGCGCCGCATGGTCGCCCATGACCGCCCGCCAGAGCAGTGCGACGTCCTCAACTCCCTGGGAGTCGTCATCGGCGACACCGAGCAGAGCGCCCACGACGACGCAGACAGACTCAACGCGCTGGCGGATTCGGACCTCGTCCTCGCGCACAATTCCACCATGCTCGGCGCCGACCTGGCCCGCCACCGCTCCCCCGAGGCGGTCGCCGCCGCCCAGGGCGGCGCCGGCATCTCCGGCATCGACGCCACCGTCCGCCACCGCGCCGCCGCAGAGGGCATCAGCTACGCCGCCGCCGCACGCCGTCCGCGCAGCGTCATGGTGGGCACGGCCACGACGATCGCCGACCGCATGCAGGCGCTGTTCGAAGCCAAGGCCTGCGACGGCTTCGTGCTGTGGCCCACCGTGTCGCCCACGATGTTCGAACGCTTCGGGGCGGAGGTCGTGCCCGAACTGCAGCGCCGCGGGCTTGTGCAACGCGAATACGGGCCCGGCACGCTGCGCGAAAAGCTCCGGCGTTAGCCGTGGCCCGCCCGAACGCTTTTCCCGCTAAAGCCCCACCGCCAGCCGGTATGCCGCCGCCAACCGCGCCGTCACCGGCCCCGGCACCCCCGCATACGGCCGACCATCCAGGGACCGCACCGGCGTGATCCCGCCGACCGTGCCCGTGACAAACGCCTCGTCCGCCCCCAGCGCCTCCATCAACGAGAAGTCGACGCGCCGCACCGCAATGCCAGCAGCCTCGCAGAGCCCGATCACCGTTCCCCGCGTGATCCCGTTGAAGCAGGCCTGGTCGGTCGATGTCAGCACCACGCCGCTGCGTACGAAGAACACGTTCGTCGAATTGCAACTCGCCACAAAGCCGCGGTCGTCCAGCATCAGCGCCTCGTCCGCCCCGTTCGTGTAGGCCTGCATCAGCGCCAGGATATACGGCAGCCGGCTGTGTGAGTTCAGCCGCATGTCAAACTGGTCCGCGCGAGTCGTGCGATACGTCGACGTCATCAGCGCGATCCCCGCCGCCAGTCCGGGATGTGGCTGCTTGTGCTCCATGATGACGACCACCGTCGCCGGGCCGGCCACCATCCGTGGGTCCGCACCCGGCGTCGTCTTGATCCCGCGGGTCACCATCAGCCGCGCATGAACGCCATCCACCATCCCGTTCGCAACCCGCGTCGCCTCGATGGCTGCGCGCACCGCCGCCCGCCCGCCCGGGATGTCCAACTGGATGAATTGCGCGCCTGCGAACAGGCGGTCCAGATGCTGCTCCAGCTGGATCCATTGCCCACGCGCCAGCCGCAACCCCTCCCACACCCCGTCGCCGGCGATGTATCCGCCATCGAACACCGAGACCTTCGCCTCGTGTCGGGGCACCAGCGCCCCGTTCACCCAGACCAGGACCCCGGTGTTGCGCGGGTCCTCCGCGATGTCCTGCGTTCCCGCCATCAGCCGCGCATCAGGCTTTCCTTCGTAATCCCCGGGATGGCCGCCGGGTCCATGCCGCGCTTGGCCAGGTAGCTGCGATACAAATCCTCGATGGTGCCGTTCTCGTAGTAGAACGCCAGGATCGTGGTCAGGTACTCGCGAAAGGTCTTGTCCGCCTCACGCCGGATCCCGACCCCCGCCACCGACGTCACGGCCGGGCGCGGCACGATCACAGTGCCTTGCCCGATCCGCAGGCGATAGGCGATCAGGGCCGGGTGGAACAGGACGAGGAACTTCGAATTCCCCGATTGGTAATGCAGGATCGCCTCGTCGATCGTCTTCATCCGGGCCAGCGTCGCCGCCTTCATGTTCCGCGTCAGCCAACGGTCCATCGAGGTTCCCACCGGCACCGCGATGGTCGTTTCGGGACGGTCCAGCTCTGCCCAGGCGCGTGCCGGGTTGGCCTCCCGCGTCATGAACCCCAATGCGTAATACAGCATGGGCGAGAACGGGAAGTCGATCGACAGCGCCCGCGCCGGCGTCGGGTCCAGCACGAACATGATATCGAACTGCCCGGCCTGCAGGCCTGCCGGCGCCGTGGCATAGCTCGTCTCAACGAACTCGGCGCTGCACCCCAGATCGGCGGCGATCTGCTCGCCCAACGCAGAGCCGACGCCCCCCCAACTACCCGCCGCCAGATCCTTGGAATACCAGGGCTCGGCCGGGGCCGCCCCGATCCGCAGCGTCTTGCGGGTGCGGATCGCCTCCCAGGTCGAAGACACCCCCTGCGCCAGCGCCGGCGTGGCGGCCGCGATCACGCCCAACGAAGCCAGTCCACGACGGTTCAAGCGCATGGTGACCATCCCCCAATCCGGTGTCCGCCATCATGAGACCACACCGAAGCCTTCGATCCAACACGAGGTGTCGTCCTCGGAACTTATTGAGCCGGGCGACGTTATTCGCAGACGATAGGCAGGAATACCACTCCCATGCCAACCCCCATCACCGATGAATTTCCTTACGCCGTACGGCCTCAACGCCATCCCGCGCTGCGGCTGCTCACGTCGTTTCCAGTGGCGTGCTTCTCCTGCGCGCTTGCTACCGACCTTGCCTACGTCTGGACCATGAACATGATGTGGGCCCAGTTTTCCACCTGGTTGCTGGCGGTCGGAATGGCATTCGGTGTGCTCGCGGCGATAGTCGGCCTTGTCGTCACCCTGCGCCAACGGGACGACCCCCGATATTCCTTCTCCTGGCCGCTCGCGATCGGGACAGTGGTCGTCCTCCTGCTCGCGCTGCTCGACAACTTCGTGCACAGCCGCGATGCCTGGACCTCCGTCATGCCGCAGGGTCTCGCTCTGTCCGCCATCGTCGTCATCGCCATCCTTGTCACGAACTGGCTGGACGGGGCGCGCGGCATCAGAACGTCGGGCCCTACCTATAGCGCCACGCCCTATTCCGGAGCCCGTCGATGAACCGCTTCCCAATGACCGCCCGCGTCCTGCTGGCTGGCGTGGCCATGGCTGCCCTGACCGCCGCAGCCCCCGACGACTTCGACATCAAGACGCAGATCGGCGCCCATCCCGTCCTGCCCGAGCCGCAGCAATTCCTGGTGCCGCCCATGAAGCTCGCCCCCGTCGTGGGGTGGAAGCCCGGCGAGACCCCGAAGGCAGCCGACGGTCTCACCGTTCAGGCGCTCGCCACCGGGCTGGAACACCCTCGCTCCGTCTACACGCTGCCCAACGGCGACATTCTCGTCGTGGAATCCGTCGGACCCAATCTCGACCCGACCTCCCGCCCCAAGAACCTGGTGATGGGCTGGATGCAGTCCTTCGCCACCGGCACCAGCGCCTCGACGACCAGCAACCGCATCACACTGCTGCGCGACACCAAGGGAACCGGCACACCGGATGTCCGGACCGTCTTCCTCGACCACCTCAATTCCCCGTTCGGCGTCGCACTCGTCGGCAACGACCTCTATGTCGCCGATACCGACGCCATCGTCCGCTATCCCTACAAGTCCGGTGACACCCAGATCACCGCAGCCGGAACCGTGCTCACGCCGCTCCCAGGCGGACCAATCGACCACCACTGGACCAAGAGCCTGCTGGCGAGCGAAGACGGCACGAAACTCTATGTCGGCGTCGGTTCCAACAGCAACATCACGGAAAACGGCATGCAGGCCGAACTCGACCGTGCTTCCATCTGGGAGGTCGATCGCACCACCGGCGCCCGTCGCATCTTCGCCAGCGGTTTGCGCAATCCCAATGGGCTCAACTGGGAACCCCAGACCCACGCCCTGTGGGCCGTCGTCAACGAGCGTGACGAACTCGGCCCGAACCTGGTGCCCGACTACATGACCTCGGTGAAAGAAGGCGCGTTCTATGGCTGGCCCTACAGCTACTACGGCCAGCACGTCGATCCCCGGGTGAAGCCCGAACGCCCCGACATGGTGGCTAAGGCTATCTCGCCCGACTATGCCCTCAGCTCCCATGTCGCACCCCTCGGCATGGTCTTCGGGACAAGCCAATCGTTGCCCGCGCACTACGCCGGCGGCGCCTTCGTCGGCGAGCACGGCAGCTGGAACCGGCCAGTACTCAACGGCTACAAGGTTGTTTTCATCCCGTTCACCAATGGCCAGCCCAGCGGTACGACCGAGGACGTCGTCACTGGGTTTCTCGACGACACCGGCCACGCACATGGCCGACCCGTCGGCCTGGCTCTGGACAAGACAGGCGCGTTACTGATCGCCGACGATGCGGGAAACACCGTCTGGCGCGTCTCTGCCTCCAAAGGCCCGCAATCCGCCAGCAAGTGAAGGCATCGCAACCCGGGCGACCGGCGGGTCGGATACCCCGTAATCGCGCCGGTCATCGACGCGTAATGTCTGACGAATCGGCCGGGCGCATACGGCCATAGGCGGCTGGCTGCCAACTCGCTTGGCGGCTGATTTCAGGACTCCCCCCAACCAGCGCCAACAGATCCGCCACCCGCACCCGCTCATCGGCCGCATGCACCCGACTATCGCTCCGGATCGCCCCCCCGATCCGTATCTCCGGCCCCTCCGCCACCATTCGGGCCCGCTGCACCCACCTCATGTCGGACGACGACGTCGATCCTAAGGCCTGCGCCGTCATGGCCGGTTCTCACCGGATCAAGCCCTGCAAAAACCCCGGCCGGCTGTCTGATGGCGCGGCGGTGCTTCTTGCGAGTGCGAGGCGATTGCATTCATTACGATACCGGGTTGACCATTATGGGCCGCTGCTTATTTTACCGCGCATGCGAACATTTACAGATTTGAACGAG
>JAYVEG010000080.1:0-5669 GCA_043748985.1 Rhodospirillales bacterium | reverse complement strand
AGGCGGCGGGGGTGCCGGTGCCGGAGGTGCGGCGAGCGTTCCCGCGGCATGCGGCGCAGGCGGTTGGGCGGTTCGCGGGCTCTGGGGTCGTACGGACGACGCTGGATCTGCCGTTGCAGGCGGCGGTGGAGCGGCTGGTGGGGGACCAGGTGGCGGCGATGCCGGCGCGGATGTCGATGGCGGTGCTGGTGGCGGATGCGCGGACGCGGGAGATCCGGGCGGTGGTGTCGGGGCGGTATGGCGATGAGGCGCGGTCCGGGGCGCTGGATTTGAGTCGGGCGGTGCGGTCGCCGGGTTCGGCGTTGAAGCCGTTCCTGTATGCGATGGCGTTCCAGGAGGGGGTGACGCGGCCGGACGCGGTGCTGACGGACCTGCCGCGTCATTTTGGGGGGTATGCGCCGGAGAACTACCTGCGGGGGCATGCCGGGCGGGTGACGGCGGCGGAGGCGTTGCGGCGGTCGTTGAACCTGCCGGCGGTGGCGTTGCTGGACCAGGTGGGGCCGTTGCGGTTTGCGGAGGCGTTGCGGGCTGCGGGGGCTCGGGTGCGGCTGCCGGCGGGGGCGGACCCGGCTTTGCCGCTCGCCCTGGGGGGGGCTGGGGTGACGATGCGGGAGATGGTGGGGCTGTATGCCGGATTGGCGGCGGGTGGAGTGGGTCCCTTGGTCATGGTGCCGGGGGTATCGCGGGCGGCAACCGCCCGGACGGAGGCGCAGGGGCTGGTGGCGGATATCCTGACGCAGCCGTTCCCGGGGGGGGGGCCTGCGGGGATCGGGTGGAAGACGGGGACGAGCTGGGGGGGGCGGGACGCCTGGGCGTTCGGGTTCGACCGGCAGATGGTGGTGGGGGTCTGGGTGGGACGGCCGGATGGGACGGCGGTCCCGGGGGCGACGGGGCGGGCCTTGGCACTGCCGCTGTTGGCGCGGGTCTTCGATCTGTTGCCGCCGGCGCCTCGGGCCGTGGCTCGGGGGGTCGGGGCGGTGGTGGCGGGGGGGCCGGCCGATGCCTCGTTGCGGCTGTTGTTTCCGCCGCCGAATGCGGTGCTGTCGGGGGATGGGCCGGTGACGTTGCGGGCGATGGGGGGGCGGCGGCCGTTGACGTTCCTGGTGGATGGCGCGCCGGTGGAGGCGGCACCGGCACGGCGGGAGGCGGGGTGGTCTCCGGCGGGGCCTGGGTTCTATGTGATCACGGTGTTGGACGCCGATGGGCTTGCGGCCCGGGCGCCGGTGAGGGTGCGATGATGCTGACGGTGCGGACGGCAGTGCTGGAGATCGCTTATGAGGCGCATGGACCGGGGGATGGGCCTGTCGTCGTGCTGCTGCATGGGTTTCCTTATTCGGTGGATGCTTACCGGGCGGTGGCGCCGGCCTTGGCGGCGGCGGGGTGGCGGGTGATCGTGCCGCATCTGCGGGGGCATGGGCCGACGCAGTTCCTGTCGGAGGCGACGCCGCGGTCTGGGCAGCAGGCGGCGTTGGGGGCGGATGTGCGGGACCTGCTGGATGCGCTGGGGATCGGGCGGGCGGTGCTGGCGGGGTATGACTGGGGCGGGCGGGGGGCCTGCGTGGCCGCAGCGTTGTGGCCGGAGCGGGTGGCGGGGCTGGTGTCGATCGGGGGGTACAACATTCAGGATATCGCGGGGAGCGTGCGGCCGGGGGATGCCGAGCAGGAGCATCGGTATTGGTATCAGTATTATTTTCATACCGCGCGGGGGGCGGCCGGCCTGCGGGAGAACCGGCGGGGGATCGCTCGGCTGTTGTGGCGGCTGTGGTCGCCGGGGTGGGGGTTCGACGAGGCGACGTTCGAGCGGAGTGCCGTCGTGTTCGACAACCCGGACTGGGTGGATGTGGTGGTGCAGTCCTATCGGCATCGGTTCGGGTATGCGGCGGGGGACCCGGCGTTGGCGGCAATCGAGATGGCGCTGGCGCGGCAGCCAGTGATCTCGGTGCCGAGCGTGGTGCTGGAGGGGGCAGAGGATGGGGTGTCGCCGCCTTCGGCTGTGGCGGCGTTGCCGCAGTTCACGCGGCTGTTGCGGCGGAGCTTGGTGGCGGGGGTGGGGCACAATATGCCGCAGGAGCGGGCGGAGGCGGTGGTTAGGGCGGTTTTAGAGGTGGCTGGGGTTGGTGCTGTTGGGTAGAGGCTTCACCCAACCCTTTCCGCGGGGGAGAGGACATTCAGGGTGCGGTCTTTCAGGCGGACGGACTGGTCGTGCCATTGCGCCAGTTCGGGGCGGTGGGCGATGGAGAGGATGGTGGTGGTTGGGAGTTGGGTGCGGAGGAGGCTGTAGAGCTCGGCTTCGGCTTCGGGGTCCAGGCTGGCGGTGGCTTCGTCGAGGAAGAGCCAGTCGGGTTTGAGGAGGAGGGCGCGGGCGATGGCGATGCGCTGCTGCTCGCCGCCGGAGAGGCGTTGGGCCCAGGGCTGGTCGGAATCGAGTTCGGGGATGAGGGGGGCGAGGCCGACGTCGGTGAGGGCCTGGTGGATGGCGGCGTCGGGGATGGCGGTGGCGTCGCCGGGGTAGGCGACGGCGCGGCGGAGAGTGCCAAGGGGAAGGTAGGGGCGCTGCGGGAGGAACAGGCTGGTCCCGGGAGGGCGGCTGATGGCGCCGCTGCCGAAGGGCCAGATGCCGGCGATGGCGCGGAAGAGGGATGATTTGCCGCTGCCGGAACGGCCGGTGACGATGGTGGCCTGGCCGGCTTGGATGGTGAGGGCGGCGTTGTCGAGCAGGGTGCGGCCGTCGGGGAGAGCGAGGGTGAGGTTGTCGAGGACCAGGTCTTGGCCGCCTGGTTGCGGGCGAGGGCCGGCTTCGGCGAGGGTTCGGGCGGTTTCGACGGCGCGGCGGAAGCCGGTGAGGCGGTCGATGGTGGCACGCCAGACCGCGAGTTCGGCGTAGGAGGTGATGAACCACGACAGCGCGTCCTGCACCGATCCGAAGGCGCCGGCGATGCGGGTGAGATCGCCGAAGGTGATGGCGCCGGAGAAGAAGCGGGGGCCGGCGACGATGAAGGGGAAGATGCCGGCGACCTGGCCGTAGCCTGCGATGAGGGCGTTGACCTTCTTCTGACGCGACATCAGGGCGCGGACGTTGGCGATGATGGCGGAGAACCGGGCCAGGAGGCCCTGGGATTCGGCGGCCTCGCCGGCGTGGAGGGCGACGCCCTCGGCGTTCTCACGGACACGGACGAGGGCGAAGCGGAAGTCGGCCTCGACGCGCTGGCGAAGGAACTCGATGGCGGCGAGGGGGCGGCCGATGAGGTGGGTGAGGCCGGTGCCGAAGCCTGCGTAGAGGATGGCGATCCAGAGCAGGTATCCGGGGATGGGAATGCCGAACAGGGATGCGGTGCCGGACAGCACGTAGAGGATCTGGGCGAAGCTGATGAGCGTGACGACCTGGGAGAGGAATTCGAGGCCGAGTCGGAGGGTGTCGTCGGTGAAGGATTTGAGGTCTTCGGCGATTCGCTGGTCGGGGTTGTCGGGCGCGCCTTGCTGGAGGCCGCCCTGCTGGAGACTGATCGTGTAGTAGACGCGGTCGGCGAGCCAGTCGGCGAGGAGGTGCTGGGTCATCCAGGTGCGCCAGCGGATCTGTAGCCATTGGCGGAGATAGGTTCGGTAGATGGCGATGAGGATGTAGGCGACGGCGAGGATTGTGAAGCCGGGCATGAAGCCATCTTCGGTGCGGTGGCCGATGAGGAGGAGTTCCTGGAAGGCGGTCGCGTCCTTGGATTGGATGGAGTTGAAGAAGGCGCCCTGCCAGGAGTTGAGCTGGACGTTGATGGCGACGAGGACGAAGTTCATCGCGATGATGGCGCCGAGCAGAAGGCGGGCGGACCAGCGCTGTTCGGAGCGGAAGTAGGGGCTGGCTAGGCGCCATGCGTCGCGCAGGACGGTGCGGAGGCTGGCCTTAATCATTCAGCGCCGGCCTTGATGCGGAGGCGGATGACGCCGCGGACGGCTTCGGGCTCGACGGGGCGGCCCTTGCGGAGGATGTCGATTCGGCCGGCCTTGGCGAGGACGATGGCGGCCTGGCGGATCGGGGTCATGAGGGATTGCCAGCGCTCGGGCTCGAGGCTGCGGGCGACTTCGCTGGGGCAGATGGATTTATTGGGGCCGCGGGCGGTGGTGAGGCCGAGGATGCTGGCCTGGATGGTGTCCGAGGAGGGGGCGGTCATGGCGGGAACGCTGGCTCAGTTGGCGCCCCGCCGCAAGTGATGGCGGGGAACGCTGGCTCAGTTGGCGCCCCGCCGCAAGTGATGGCTAATGGGGTCAGGGGTGAAGCGGGGCTGCTTTGGTGGCGCCGAACAGGCTACCTTCGCCGGTATCGCAGCCGATGCCGGCGAGGATTGCGCGCTGGGTTTCGGTGTCGATGCCGGTCGCGACCACCCGAAG
This sequence comes from Rhodospirillales bacterium, assembly GCA_043748985.1. Classification (GTDB taxonomy): domain Bacteria; phylum Pseudomonadota; class Alphaproteobacteria; order Acetobacterales; family Acetobacteraceae; genus JBBROS01. The sequence continues at coordinate 1,292 of JAYVEG010000080.1, read as the reverse complement.
GTCCTGGCTGCGCGCGAGTCCGAGGAGAGTGTGGAGCAGCATTGTGGCTGCAGGGTTGCCTGGGATGTCCTGGATGGTGGTGGCGGACAGGATGACGCGGGTGAGAGGAAGACGAGGGACGATTGCGATCGGGCCGCGGCCCAATCCCCGGAGCGCGACGCTTATGCCCTGATCGCGCAGGGCGGAGAGGGCCAGAAGGGCTTCGATGCCAGCGTGGTGGAGAGCGTGGCCGGTGACGGTGAGTTCGAGGTGCTCGGGTGTGACGTCGGCGCGGGCGATGGCTGCGGCGGCCAGGTCGGGGAGGGCCAGGAGGGGGCCGATTGCGGACAGGCTGACCAGCATCCCGGTTTCGTGCGCAAGGGTGCAGGCGTGTTCGAGGGCGGCGGCTGCCGAGACGTAATGGGGGGCCCGGATGGAGCAACCGACGAGTTGGCCGGAGACGAGACAGATGCGCGGACGTGGCAGGGCGCTTACCGGGAGGCTGACCAGGTGTTGCGTAAAGGTGTGGGCTTTGTTGAATGACTGGAGCGCTGACATTAACGGTGTCCCATTGAGTGGTCTCGGTCTCAATATCGGGGACAATCGTGAAGAATGGGTTAATGCGCGTCGTCGATCGGCCGGTTCGGTGCCTGGCGTATGAACTCGTCAGATTTTAGATGGCTCGTTTCGAGCATCCGCGCGGGGCGCGGGGTGTATCCCCGGATTTAGTCCGGGGATAACGGCAGCGTATTGATGCTACTTGATCTTGGCTTCCTTGAAGATCACGTGCTTGCGCTCGACCGGGTCGTATTTCTTGAGTTCGAGCTTGCCGGTCGTGGTGCGGGCATTCTTCTTCGTCACGTAGAAGTAGCCGGTGTCGGCGGTAGAGACGAGCTTGATCTGGACTGTGTTGTTCTTGGCCATGGCCGGACCCTAACGATGGTTGTGCGGCGTGGCCGCAAGACAATGTGCGCGAAGCCCGGTGGGGCTCGCGGAGGGCGGGAAGATGCGCATGTCGGCGGCTGGGGTCAAGCCCTGAAAGGTTGGTCCGGGGCATCCGATTGTTGCGCTTCTGGTGCGAACCCTCACCCCGGCCCTGGCCCGCTTCGTGGTCCGACCCCGCAAGCGCGGGCGAAGGAGCAACGGGTGCGGCCCCTGTTGGGGCGGTTGGGGGGCGGATTTGGGTGGGGTCGTTAGCCGGCGCGTTCCCATGTCTGGGGTGGGAGGGCGTGGCATCCGGCTATGGCTTGGGCGAAATTGGCGTGGTGGTGGAAGTTCGCCGTGAGGGCGGCGCCGGCTTCGGCGGCGAGGCA
>JAYVEG010000079.1:0-16648 GCA_043748985.1 Rhodospirillales bacterium | reverse complement strand
CTCCTAGGGCTTGAAGGCCTACGCACCGGTTTTGAGCGGTCACGTGTAGATAAGCCTTCCTATACAAGACTCGTGCCATGCCCCAGAACCCTTGATTCGCGCTGGTTTACCGATGCCTTCGGATCGGATGCGTCGGAATCCTTTACACGGGTCACGCAGACCGCTTCAACCGGGGCGTTGGCAGCAGTGGCTGCAGGAACCTGCCGGTGTGGCTTGCGGCCGTGGCTGCCACCGTCTCCGGCGTGCCCTCCGCCACGATGCGACCGCCGCCCTCGCCGCCCTCGGGGCCCAAGTCCAGTACCCAATCGGCAGTCTTGATGACTTCCAGATTGTGCTCGATGACCACGACCGTGTTGCCGTGGTCGACCAGGGCGTGCAGAACCTCCAGCAGCTTGCGCACATCCTCGAAATGCAGGCCCGTGGTCGGCTCGTCCAGTATATAGAGCGTGCGACCGGTGGCGCGCTTCGCCAGTTCCTTACTCAGCTTGATCCGCTGCGCCTCGCCGCCCGAAAGCGTTGTCGCCTGCTGGCCCAGGGCGACGTAGCCCAGACCGACCTTCTGCAGGATCGACAGCCGGTCGGCGATGCGGGTCTGGACGCTGAAGAAGGGGACGGCCTCGTCGACGCTCATGCTCAGGACGTCCGCGATGCTTTTGCCGCGGAACTTGATCTCCAGCGTTTCGCGGTTGTAGCGGGCGCCTTTGCAGGTGTCGCAGGTAACGAAGACGTCGGGCAGGAAGTGCATCTCGATCTTCATGACGCCGTCGCCCTGGCAGGTCTCGCAGCGGCCGCCCTTCACGTTGAAGCTGAACCGGCCGGATTTGTAGCCGCGGGCGCGGGATTCCGGCAGTTCTGCGAACCAGTCGCGGATGGGGGCGAACAGGTCCGTGTAGGTGGCCGGGTTGGACCGCGGCGTGCGGCCGATGGGGGACTGGTCGATGTCGATGATCTTGTCGAGCTGGTCCATGCCCTCGATCCGGTCGTGCGGTGCCGGGACCTGGCCCGACCCCATCAGGCGACGACTTGCTGCCTTATATAAGGTGTCGATGATCAGCGTGGACTTGCCGCCGCCGGAGACGCCGGTGACGCATGTGAAGACGCCCATGGGGATGGCGGCGGTGACATCATGCAGGTTATTGCCGCGGGCGCCGATGACCTTCAACATGCGGTTCGGATCGATTTTCCGCCGCTTGGGTATTGGGATGAAGGTCCGGCCGGAAAGGTAGGCGCCGGTGATGCTGGCCGGGTTGGCCATGACCTCGGCGGGCGTTCCTTGGGCGATGATGTGGCCCCCGTTGACGCCGGCGGCCGGGCCCATATCGATCAGGTGGTCGGCGGCGCGGATGGCGTCTTCGTCGTGCTCAACCACCAGGACCGTGTTGCCCAGCGCCTTCAGTCGCCGCAGCGTGCCGAGCAGCCGCTCGTTGTCGCGCTGGTGGAGCCCGATGCTGGGCTCGTCGAGGACATAGAGGACGCCCGTCAGGCCGGAGCCGATCTGGCTCGCCAGGCGGATGCGCTGGCTTTCGCCGCCGGACAGCGTAGTGCTGCCACGGGCTAGGGTGAGGTAGTCGAGCCCGACATCCACCAGGAAGCGCAGCCGGTCGTTGATCTCGCGCAGGATCCGGCCGGCGATCTCCCGCCGCTGCGGCGTCAACGTCTCCGACGCCGTAGCAAACCACTCCATGGCCCGGCGGATCGACAGGTCGCTTACCTGCGCGATGTCCAGCCCGGCGATCTTCACCGCCAGCGCCTCGGGTTTGAGGCGGGCGCCATTGCAGACGGAGCAGGGCTTTTCCGCCTGGTAGCGGTTCATCTCCTCGCGCACCCAGGCGCTGTCGGTCTCACGCAGGCGGCGCTCGAGGTTCTTCAGCACGCCCTCGAACGGCTTCTCGACCTCGTAGGCGCGGACTCCGTCCTTGTAGGTGAGTTTGATCGGCGTGCTGCCGGAGCCATTGAGGATGGTGTGGCGCACCGGCTCGGGCAGGTCGTGCCAGGGGGTGCGGGTCGTGACCTTGTAGTGTCGGGCGATGCCCTGGAGGGTTTGGTCGTAGTAGGGCGTCGTGGCTCCCGCCCAGGGGGCCACGGCGCCCTCGGCCAGCGAGACGCGTTCGTCGGGCACGACGAGGGACGGATCGAAATGCTTTTCGAGGCCGAGGCCATCGCAGGCCGGGCAGGCGCCGTGCGGAGAGTTGAAGGAGAACAGCCGTGGCTCGATCTCCTCGATCGTGAAGCCGCTGATGGGACAGGCGAAGCGCGACGAGAAGACGGTGCGCGCGCCGGTGGTCGCGTCCTCCGCGTAGACGACGCCGTCGGCCAGGCCGAGTGCGGTTTCGAAGCTGTCGGCGAGGCGGGCCTGGATGCCCTCCTTCACCACGACGCGGTCCACCACTGCTTCGATATCGTGCTTGATCTTGCGGTTGAGGGGCGGGATGTCGGCCAGCTCGTAGAGCGTGCCGTCGACCTTGGCGCGGGTAAAGCCGCGGCGCTGCAGCTCGGCCAGCTCCTTGCGGTATTCGCCCTTGCGGTCGCGGATGACGGGGGCGAGCAGCAGCAGGCGCGTGCCCTCGGGCATTGCCAGCACGCGATCGACCATCTGGGCGATGGATTGCGCCTCGATAGGCTCACCGGTCACTGGGGAGTAGGGTATCCCGGCGCGGGCCCAGAGCAGGCGCATGTAGTCGTGGATTTCGGTGACGGTGCCGACGGTGCTGCGCGGATTGCGGCTGGTGGTCTTCTGCTCGATCGAGATGGCGGGGCTGAGGCCTTCGATGGAATCGACGTCGGGCTTGCCCATGAGTTCGAGGAACTGCCGGGCGTAGGCGGAGAGGGATTCGACGTAGCGGCGCTGTCCTTCGGCATAGATGGTGTCGAAGGCAAGGGAGGACTTGCCGGAGCCGGATAGGCCGGTGATGACGGTCAACTGGTCGCGGGGGATGTCGACGTCGACGTTTTTGAGGTTGTGCTCGCGGGCGCCGCGGACACGGATGCTGGCGGACATGCAGGCGCCTTTGTTCCGGGATTGTTCGACATCTTTATATGGCATTGCAGCATAGGAAAGAAAGGTGGGACGGGCGATCGCTGGACTGATCGGGGCGACGGGCCTAGTTTTAGTGACCGTTTCTTGAAGGCCGCCCCATGTCCCTTACCGCCGCCCGCCTCGACAAGATCAGCCCCAGCCAGACGATCGCCATCAGCAGCAAGGCGCGGGCGCTGAAGGCGGCAGGGCGGGACATCATCAGCCTGAGCGCGGGGGAGCCCGACTTCGACACGCCGCAGAACGTGAAGGACGCGGCCATCGCGGCGATCCAGGCCGGGGAAACCAAATACACCGACGTTGCGGGAACGATGGCGCTTCGAAAGGCGGTAGCCGAAAAATTCAAGCGGGACAGCGGGCTGGACTACAAGCCGGAGGAGGTGATCGTCTCCACGGGCGGCAAACAGGTGATCTTCAACGCGATGGTCGCGACGATGGACGCGGGCGACGAGGCGATCATCCCGACGCCGTGCTGGGTGAGTTATCCGGATATCGTCAGCCTGGCTGATGGCACGCCGGTGTTCGTGCCGTGCGGGCAAAATAACGGCTTCAAGATGCGGCCGGAGGACCTGGAGGCGGCGATCACGCCGAAGACGAAGTGGCTGATGCTGAACTCGCCCTGCAACCCGACCGGAGCCGCCTATTCGGCCGCCGAGCTAAAGGGGCTGACCGACGTGCTGATGCGGCACCCTCATGTCTGGGTGTTCACCGACGACATCTACGACAAGCTGACCTATGACGGGTTCAAGCCCGCGACGATCGTGGAGGTCGAGCCGCGACTGCGCGATCGCACCATCACGATGAACGGGTGCAGCAAAGCCTATGCGATGACCGGCTGGCGCATCGGTTTTGCCGGCGCGCCCGTCGCCCTCATCAAGGCGATGGACAAGCTGCAGAGCCAGAGCACCAGCAACCCCAGCAGCGTGAGCCAGGCGGCGGCGGTGGAGGCGCTGAACGGGCCGCAGGATTTCATCGGCGAGATGGTGGCCGTCTACAAGGAGCGGCGGGACCTGGTGGTGGCGATGCTGAATGCGGCGCCGGGCCTGCATTGCCATACGCCGGAGGGTGCGTTCTATGTGTTCCCCAGCGTGCATGGGTGCATCGGGAAGACCTCGGCGAAAGGCGCCAAGATCGCCAACGACGAGGATTTCGTGGTGGCGCTGCTGGACGAGGAGGGGGTTGCTGCGGTGCACGGCGGCGCCTTCATGTATCCCGGGCATTTCCGGATCAGCTATGCGACGGATACGGAAAGCCTGCGGGAGGCATGCACGCGCATCCAGCGTTTCTGCGCGGGGCTGAAGTAATGCCGCTTTTGGCAGAACGTCTGGCGCGGGTGCCGATGGCGGGCACCGTGCAGATGACGATCAAGGCGCGGGCGATGCGGGCGGAGGGGATCGACGTGATCCCGCTGACGATCGGGGAGCCCGACTTCGCGAGCCCGCCGCATGCGATCGAGGCGGCGCACCAGGCGGCGTTGCGGGGCGAGACGAAATATCCGGCGCAGGACGGCGTGCCGGCGTTGAAGCAGGCGATCCAGCGGAAGTTCAAGCGGGACGCCGGTCTGGATTTCGCGCTGGACGAGATCATGGTGTCCAACGGCGGCAAGCAGGTGATCTTCAATGCTCTGATGGCGACAGTCGATCACGGGGACGAGGTGATCGTGCCGGCGCCGTATTGGGGCGCCTATCCGCTGATGACGAAGGTGGTGGGTGGCGAGCCGGTGATCGTGGCGTGCCCGCAGAATAACGGCTTCAAACTGCGGGCGGAGGACCTGGAGGCCGCGATCACGCCGCGGACGAAGTGGGTGATGCTGAACTCCCCGAACAACCCGACCGGGACGGCGCTGGATGCGGACGCCCTGCGCGAGCTTGGTGCGGTGCTGGAGCGACATCCGCACGTGTGGGTGATGTCGGACGACATGTACGAGCACCTGGTGTTCGACGGGGTGCACGCGACGATGGCAAGCGCGATGCCGAGCCTGCGCGACCGGGTGTTGACGGTATCAGGCGTGTCGAAGACCTATGCGATGACGGGCTGGCGGATCGGGTTCGCGGGTGGGCCGCGGGCGTTGATCAAGGCGATGGTGACGATGCAGGGCCACGTCTCGGCCGGTGTCAGCACGGTCGGTCAGGCGGCGGCCGCTGCGGCGCTGGATGGGCCGCAGGATGCAGTTCCGGCGATGCAGGCGGCGTACAGGCGGCGGCGGGACATGGTGGTGGAGATTCTCAATCGCGCGCCCGGCATGCAGTGCCACAAGCCCGAGGGTGCGTTCTACGTCTTTCCGAGCGTGGCCGGGTGCCTGGGCAAGACCTCGGCGGGCGGCCGCGCGATCGAAACCGACGAGGATTTCGCGATGGCGGTGCTGGAGGAGGCGCATGTGGCGCTGGTCGCCGGCAAGAACTTCGGCATGTCGCCCTATGTGCGAATTTCCTACGCCACGGGCGATGCGGCGCTGGAGGAGGCTTGCGGCCGGATCGTGCGGTTCTGCGAGGGCCTGCGGTAGACCCTACTCCCCGCAAGGTGATGCGTGCTAACAGCAGCACCGGAGGATCTGGCCCACCATGTTCGATTTTGCCTGGACCGAGATCGCGTTGATCGGCGTGGTCGCACTTGTTGCGATCGGGCCGAAGGACCTGCCGGTCGCCATCAAGGCGGTGGCCGAGATGGTGAAGAAGGCCCGCAAGATGGCGGGCGAGTTCCAGACCCATGTCGACGAGATGGTGCGCGAGGCGAACCTGAGCGATGTGCGCGACCAGTTCAACGACCTGCGCCGCATGGACATCAAGAGCAAGATCCTGGACGCGGTGGACGGCGACAAGACCATCCGCAACACAATGGCGGACAACCCGATGGCCGGGTTCGACATCAACCCGGCGCCCCCGCCCGTGCCGGTGCACGACGGCGCGCACGTCGATGCCCTGGTGTCCGAGGTCGCTGTGGCGGAACGCGCCGAGCACGTGATCCCGGCACCGGTGGTTGAGGTAGGGCCACCCTCGTTCATCCCGCCGAAGGTTGCGGCGGCCGGATTGCCGTCGACGCGGACCAAGCCGCCGGCTTTCGTGCCGCCTGGGGTGGTAGCGAAATCGGTACGCCGGCACGACTACGCCTCTCCCTACGCCTGACCACAAGCCGGGATTATTCGATTTGGCCTCTAACGACGCCGTGACCGACGACGACCCCATCAACGACAAGCCGATGCCGTTGCTGGACCACCTGATCGAACTCCGGCGCCGGCTGCTGTGGTCGGCGGTGGCTTTCGCGCTGTGCTTTGCGGTCTGCTACCACTTCAGCACGGAGATCTACTCGTTCCTGGCGCAGCCGCTGGCCGACATCCTGGTGCAGAAGACGGGGCAAAACCGGCGGCTGATCTTCACGCAGTTGTACGAGGCGTTCTTCACCTACCTGAAGGTGGCGTTCTTCGGGGCGGCGTTCGTGTCGTTCCCGGTCGTCGCGACGCAGGTCTACATGTTCGTGGCGCCCGGTCTGTATCGCAGCGAGAAGCGGGCGATGCTGCCGTTCCTGGTGGCGACGCCGTTCCTGTTCGTGCTGGGCGCGGCGCTGGCCTATTACTTCGTGTTCCCTGCGGCGTGGCGGTTCTTCCTGTCGTTCGAGAGCCCGGATGGCGGCGGCGGGTTGCCGGTGCAGCTGGAGGCCAAGGTCAGCGAGTATCTCAGCCTGGTGATGAAGCTGATCTTCGCGTTCGGGCTGGCGTTCCAGTTGCCTGTGCTGCTGACCTTGCTCGCGAAGGTGGGTATTATCAGCTCGGCGGGGCTGAAAAAGTATCGGCGCTATGCGTACGTCGGCATGTTCATCGTGGCGGCGATCATCACGCCACCGGACGTGATCACGCAGACCGGCTTGGCGGTGCCGCTGATCCTTCTGTACGAGCTGTCGATTCTGACGGCGGGCTGGGTCGAAACGAAGCCGGTAGACGCCTGATGCACGACGTGCGGGCGATCCGGGCAGACCCCGGCGCGTTCGACGCGGCGTTGGCCCGGCGGGGGCTGCCGCCGGTGGCAGATGTGGTGCTGGCGCTGGATACCGAGCGCCGTGCGGCTTTGGGGGCGCAGCAGGATCAGCAGGCCCGGCGCAACGCGCTGGCCAAGGAGATCGGCCAGGCCAAGCGGGTCGGTGCGGAGACCGCGGCGCTGGAGGCCGAGGCGACGGCGCTCCGGGATCAGATGTCAGCGCTCGAGGCGCGCGCCGCCGGGCTGGAGGCGGCGGTGCGGGAGCGGCTGGAGGTGCTGCCGAACGTGCTGGACGCGGACGTGCCGGATGGTGCGGACGAGAGCGGGAATGTGGTGCTGAAGCAGCATGGCGAGCCGCTTCTGTCGAACGTCCTGGCGATGGAGCATTTCGATCTCGGCGAGAAGATGGGAGGCATGCTGTTCGAGGCGGCCGCGCGGATGTCGGGTAGCCGGTTCACCATCCTGCGCGGCGGGCTGGCGCGGATGGAGCGTGCGCTGGGGCAATATATGCTCGACCTGCACGTGGAAAGGCACGGCTATACCGAGATGCAGGTGCCGCTGCTGGTCAACGACGCCGCGGCCTATGGGACGGACAAGCTGCCGAAATTCGCTGAAGACCTGTTCCGAACGACGGATGGGCGGTGGCTGATCCCGACGGCGGAGGTGCCGCTGACGGCGATGGTGATGGACCAGGTAGTGCCGGAGGCGACGCTGCCGCTGCGGATGACGGCGCTGAGCGACTGTTTCCGGAGCGAGGCCGGGTCGGCGGGGCGGGACACGCGGGGGTATCTGCGGCAGCACCAGTTTAAGAAGGTTGAGCTGGTCAGCATCGTGCATCCGGACAGCAGTTCCGAGGAGCATGAGCGGATGACGGCCTGTGCCGAGGCGGTGCTGGAGGGGCTGGGGCTGACCTATCGGCGGATGGTGCTGTGTGCGGGGGATACCGGGTTCGGGGCGGCGAGGACGTACGACCTGGAGGTGTGGCTGCCGGGGCAGAAGGCCTGGCGGGAGATCAGTTCCTGCAGCAATGTGCGGTCGTTCCAGGCGCGGCGGATGAATGCGCGGATGCGCGGGGCGGATGGCAAGATCGCCGGGCCTGTGCACACGCTCAATGGGTCGGGGGTCGCGCTGGGGCGGGCGCTGATCGCGGTGATGGAGACGTATCAGGACGAGGGCGGCGGGATCACGGTGCCCGCGGTGCTCGAGCCGTATATGGGCGGGCTTCGGCGCGTGGCGTAAGGCCTATTTCGCGATCTCCGGCGCCGGACAAGACTTGGTTGGGGTGGGGCTTGGACTCCATGCGGTGCATGGGGGCGGCAGCGAGCAGCAGGAGGGTGAGGGGGACGAACAGGCGGCGCATCTTGGATCCTTACGGGGGCGATGATGCTTGTTCGTTGCGTGGCGGGATGGAGGTATGTGGTGGTGTTGAAAACCCTCACCCAACCCTCTCCCGCAGGGAGAGGGCTTCAGATCGGGGTTGACTACTTCTGGGCGGCCGCGAGGGAGTCGACGATGACCTGCTTCGCGGCGTCGATGCCGGCCCAGCCGGTTACCTTCACCCACTTTCCGGGCTCGAGGTCCTTGTAGCGGGTGAAGAAGTGCTCGATGGCCTGGCGGGTGATCTCGGGCAGGTCCTCGATGGAGTGGACGTTTTTGTAGGCGGTGTGGATTTTGTCGTGGGGGACGCAGAGGATCTTCTCGTCCTGTCCGCTTTCGTCTTCCATCTGCAGCATGCCGATGGGCCGGCAGCGGATGACGGCGCCGGGCACGATGGGGCCAGGGGCAAGGACGAGGGCGTCTGCGGGGTCGCCGTCGGCGGCCAGCGTGCCGGGGATGAAGCCGTAGGCGGCGGGATAGGCCATTGGCGTGAACAGGAAGCGGTCGACGAAGATGGCGCCGCTGTCCTTGTCGATCTCGTATTTGACCTGGCTGCCCTCGGGGATCTCGATGACGACATGGATGTCGTTCGGAACGTCCTTGCCGGGGGAGATTTTACTGATGTCCATGGTGGTGCGCCCATTGGTTGATGGGGGTGGGGTATAGCCGCGCGGGCCGTCCGGTGCCAAATTGCGGTTGCGACGCGCCTGTAGCTCAGTTGGTTAGAGCGGGCCGCTCATAACGGCTTGGTCGCGGGTTCAAGTCCTGCCGGGCGCATCGCTTTCTGCAGCTTCGCCGCGAGTTCGGGCAGCTTGTAGGGTTTCCTGAGCAGGATATCGCCGGGTCGAAGGCTGTTGCCGATCCGCGCGAGGTCGGGGGTGTAGCCGCTGGTGAACAGCACTGGCAGGCCCGGGCGGCGGCGGCGTACTTCGGCGGCAAGCTGGATTCCACTCATGTGGGAAAGCACGACGTCGGTGAACAGCAGGTCGATGCCGGGTTGGGCGTCGAGCAGGCGCAGGGCGGCTGTGGCGTCACTGGCCTCGATGACCGCGTGGCCGAGTTCCTGGAGTGCTTCTACCGAGTAGCGGCGGACGGCGTCCTCGTCCTCGACCAGCAGGATCATCAATCCCGGGGCGGCTTCGATGGCCGCGATGCCTGGCTCTCCGATGTCGGGCATCGATGGACCGTGGAAGCGCGGGAGTTCGATCGTGACCGTCGTGCCCTGGTCGGGGGCGCTGCGGATGGCGACGTGGCCGCCGGACTGCTTGACGAAGCCGTGCACCTGGCTGAGGCCGAGGCCGGTGCCGTGACCGGGCTGCTTTGTAGTGAAGAACGGCTCGAACACGCGGGCGGCGAGTTCGTCGGTCATGCCGGCGCCCCTGTCGGTGACGGCGATGCGGACGTATTCCCCGGGGGGCACGTCCGGGTGGGCTGCCGAAAAGGCGCAGTCGTGGGCGACGTTTTCCGTCTCGATCAACAGGATGCCGCCGTCGGGGTGGGCTTCCATCGTGGCGTCACGAGCGTTGACGGCGAGATTGAGGAGAGCGCTTTCGAGTTGGTTGGGGTCGGCGTGGGTCCGCCAGAGCGCGGGGGCAAGGCGCATGCGGAGGTCGATGGACTCGCCGAGCGTGCGGTGGAACAGGTCGGACATGCCCTCGACGAGGCGGTTGGCGTCGACGGGCTGGGGTAAGAGGGGCTGGCGGCGGGAGAAGGCGAGCAGGCGCGCGACGAGAGTGGCGGCGCGGCCGGCGCCGTCGAGCGCGTTGTCGAGCAGACGTTGGGTGCGGCGATCCTCCGTGCGGCGGCGAAGCAGGTCGAGGCTGCCGACGACGATGGTAAGCAGGTTGTTGAAGTCGTGGGCGATGCCGCCGGTGAGCTGGCCGACAGCCTCCATCTTCTGGGCTTGGCGGAGCTGTTCCTCGGCGACCGCGCGGGCTGCCATCTCGTCGCGCAGGCGCTGGTTGGCGGCCTGCAGGGCAGCAGTGCGTTCCGTGACCTGGCCTTCCAGGTGATCGGCGAAGCGGGCTTCGGCCTGTCGGGCGCGGACGGCTTCGTCGATGTCGAGCAGGACGACGAGTCCACCGGTTACGGCTCCGTCGGGGCCGAGGATCGGGGCTCCGATGATGTCGAGCCAGAAGTTGGTGCCGTCGCCGCGCTGGTAGAGGCAGCGGAGGGTGGCGCCGCGCTCGCCGGCAAGGACGCGGGCGAGCGGGTATTCATGGCCCTCGACGCGGCGGCCATCGGGATGGTGGGCGATCCACCGGTCGTAATCGCCGAGCCCGGCGCTGGGATAGACCGGATGGCGCAGCATCTGTTCGACCTGGCGATTGCCGGAGACAACCCGGCCGGTCGGCGCCTCTGCGATGATGAGCCCGACGGGGACGGTCTCGATGATGGCGGCGAGTTGGGCACGCTCGGCGGCGAGCGTTTCGGCGCGGCTGCGGAGGTCGCGCGTTGCGTGCAACAAGCCCTGGCCGACGGCGTGGACCTCGGCGATGTTCGAACGGATGGTTGGCAGAGGCAGGCCGGCGGAGCCGGCAATGGCGGCGCGGGCGAGGCCCTGCAGGGGCTTTGCGACGCTATCGGCGAGGCGCCAGGCGAGCAGGAAAGCCAGGATGAGGGTGACGGAGCCCGTGATGGCCAAAAGGGTGATGGTACTGCGGAGCGGCGCCTCGACGGTTGCCTCGGGAATGCCGATCAAGACCAGCCAGTCTGCCAGATGCAGGCGCTGGGTGGTGGCAAGGCGAAGCGTACCGTTCATGGAGCGGCCGATCCAGGCACCGCGGTCGTCGGAAAGATGGGCGCGGCCGTCGTCGCCGGCGGGCGCGCCGATGAAGCTGTCGATGTCGACGTTGCGGGCGATGACCCGGTTGTTGGCATCGAAGACCGTCGCGATCCATCCCTGGGGCAGGTTCTGCTGCTCCAGGATTCCGGACAGGCTCGCGGGACTGACGTTGATTGCCAGGATATAGCGGAGTGTGCCGTTGCGGATGATCGGCACTTCGACGGCCAGGGACGGACGGTCTGCGTTGACGCCGTCGAAGAGGGTGCTGACCACCGTCGCCCGGGTTTCGATGACCTTCCGCACCGTCTCCATGCTGCTCATCATGGGCATCGGGGTGCCCGGCGGTCGCGCCGTGTTGACGATCTGCTGGCCGGTGGTGTCGGCCAGGACGATGCTGTGGCCGAGTGCGGCAGCGGCTGCCCTGGCCTGCAGGACGAAGGCCGCCATGTCGCCGCTGTCGAGCGCTGGCGCGGTGCCGAGAGTCACCAGCGCTGCGCCGAGATTCCCGATTTCGCGGTCGAGCGTGTCGGCGGTGCGTTGAGCGGCGGCCTGTGCGGCATCCAGGGCACGGCTGCGCTCGGAATTGGCGATCTGACGTAGCAGGACGCCGCAGAAGATGAGGCCGGGAACGATCAGGGCGAAGACGACGGCCACGAGGATGGCCCGGACGGGCCAGCGGCGGCCGTTGCCGAGGTCTTCTGCGGCACCGGAATTCATAGATGGGGCGTCGTCATGGCGGGAGATTCCGGTGCTTTACGCGGCGAGGCGGGGAGCGTAGGCAGCCACGCATGACAAATCATATCGGCATGAGCATATCGGCCGCCATCCCGCGCGTCGCGTTGGTTACCGGCGGTGGCCAACGGCTGGGGCGATCGATTGCGGAGGCGTTGGGCGCCGCGGGCTTTGGCGTGGCCGTTCATTGTCGCCTTAGCATGGCAGCGGCAGAGGAGGTCGCAAGCGGCATTCGTGCGCAAGGTGGCCGGGCGTGTGTGCTGCAAGCCGACCTGGGTGACGAAGCGGCCGTCTCGGGGCTGATCGCGGCGGCGGCGGCGGCGCTGGGACCGGTTGGCGTCCTGGTCAACAACGCGAGCACGTTCGAGCGGGACGAGTGGGACGATGCGAGCCGGGACAGCTGGGATCGGCATATGGAGCCGAACCTGCGGGCGCCGTTCGTGCTGATGCAGGCCATGGCGCGCGGGCTGCCTTCGGGAGCGGAGGGTGTGGTGGTCAACATGCTGGATCAGCGGGTTTGGTCGCTGACGCCGCATTTCGTGTCCTATACGGTCTCGAAGGCGGCGCTATGGTCGTTGACGCAGCAGATGGCATTGGCGCTGGCGCCGCGGGTTCGGGTGAATGCCGTTGGGCCCGGCCCGGCCCTGCCGAGCCCGCGGCAGAGCCAGGCGCAGTTCGATGCGCAATGCGCCTCTGTGCCGCTGGGGCGGGGCACTGGCCCGGCGGAGGTGGCGGCGGCGGTGCTGGCGCTGCTGTCGCTGCCGTCGGTCACGGGGCAGATGCTGGCGCTGGATGGCGGGCAGCACCTGCAATGGTCACCGGCGGGGCGCGGCGGGGTGGAGGAATGAGGGCCGGGCCCGGCGTGCGGCGCGTGTTCGTGCGGGACATGGTGCTGCAGGCTGCTATCGGGGTGTATCCGCACGAGCATGGCGGCACGCAGCGGGTGCGGGTGAACGTGGATCTGGCTGTGGAGGAGGCGGGGGTGAGCGAGGACCGGCTGGGCTCCGTGGTCAGCTATGAGGGTGTGGTGCGGAGCGTGCGTGAGATTGCTGGTGCCGGGCACACGAAGCTGGTGGAGACGCTGGCGGAGCGGATCGCACTTGCGTGTCTGGGCGATGGGCGAGTGCTGCGGGCGCTGGTGCGTGTGGAGAAGCTGGATGTGTTCGAGGGTGTGGGCTCGGTCGGTGTCGAGGTGGAACGCTGCAGATTGTCCACCACGGCGGATTGACTCGCAAGGTTTGCAGCGGGATGCGGGTTCTTGTTGAAGTCTTCATCAATGACTTAGGGTATCATCTTTTAAGAACAGCATGTTAGGCAGAGCTGCCTGGTTCTGGGGCAATCCGTCCTGCGCCCTGGTATTCCGACATTCGGCTGTCATATCCGTTGGGTTGTCCACAGGGTTTTCCACAGGTTCCGTGGATAGTTTCTGCCGTCCTTGGCCGGGGTGACGGCAGAGCGGCGGGACTGTAGAACGAGGCCCCCATGAATGAGCCAGACATCATAGAGATCGAGCCGGGAGAGATCGGGCCGGGCCGGCCCGCCTCGCTGCCGCACGGCGTCGCGGTGATCGAGCGAGCGCTGTTAACCATGCCGCAGAGTCCCGGGGTGTACCGGATGCTCGATGGCAAGGGCGAGGCGCTTTATGTCGGCAAGGCGCGCAGCCTGAAGAAGCGGGTGGTGAACTACACGCAGATTGCGCGGCTGCCGGAGCGGCTGCGGCGGATGGTGGCCGAGACCATCAGCATGGAGATCGTGACCACGCATACCGAGGCGGAGGCCTTGCTGCTGGAAGCGAACCTGATCAAGCGGCTGAAGCCGCGGTTCAACATCGTGCTGCGGGACGACAAGAGCTATCCGTGGCTGATGCTGACGGAGGATCATGCCTTCCCGCAGATCACGAAGCATCGGGGTGCCAGGTCGCGCAAGGGTAGCTATTACGGGCCATTCGCGAGCGCCTGGGCGGTGAACCAGACGGTGACGGCGATGCAGCGGGTGTTCCTGCTGCGGTCGTGCCAGGACACGGTGTTCGCGAACCGAAGCCGGCCGTGCCTGTTGTTCCAGATCAAGCGGTGCAGCGGGCCCTGCGTGGGGCGGATCAACGCCGAGGAATACGGTCATTTGGTAGACCAGGCGCGTGCCTTCCTGGGCGGCAAGGCGAGCACGGTGCAGCAGGAGCTGGCGGCCGAGATGGAGCGGGCCGCAGAGACGATGGAGTACGAGCGGGCGGCTGCGGTGCGGGACCGCATCCGCGGACTGACGCATGTGCAGGGCACGGCTGTGATCAACCCGGCCAGCCTGACGGATGCCGACGTGATCGCGGCGTACCAAATCGGCGGGCAGACGTGCGTGCAGGTGTTCTTCATCCGCGGCGGGCGCAACAACGGCAATCGGGCGTTCTTCCCCACGCATACGAAGGAGGCGGAGGCGGAGGCGGTGCTGGCGGCGTTCCTGGCGCAGTTCTACGACGATAAGCCGCCGCCACCGGTGATCCTGTTGAACGTGGAATTGGCCGAGCAGGCGCTGATTGCCGAGGCGCTGTCGCTGAAGGCGGCGCGCAAGGTGGAGGTGAGCGTGCCGGTAAGGGGCGAGAAGCGGGCCGTCGTGCTGCATGCCGAGACGAATGCGCGGGAGGCGCTGGAGCGGCGGATGGCGGAGAGCGCCGGGCAGGCGAAACTACTGGAGGGGGTGGCGCAGGTGTTCGGCCTGCAGGCGCCGCCTGAGCGGATCGAGTGCTACGATAACAGCCACATCATGGGAACGAACGCGTATGGCGTAATGGTTGTCGCGGGGCCGGAAGGGTTCACGAAGAACGCCTATCGCAAGTATTCCATCCGCGGGCCGATCGCGCCCGGCGACGACTTCGCGATGATGCGAGAGGTGCTGGAGCGGCGGTTCGGGCGGGCGCTGAAGGAGCTGGCGGCGAGCGAAGCCGGGGAGGGTGCCGCGCCGGCGATCCCGGACCTGCTGTTGATCGATGGCGGCGCCGGGCAGCTGAGTGCGGTGCGGGGGATCATGCAGGACCTGGGCATGCACGAGATCCCGGTCGTGGCGATTGCGAAGGGTCCGAACCGGGACGCCGGGCGTGAGTGGTTCCATATGGAT
The DNA here is from genome assembly GCA_043748985.1 of Rhodospirillales bacterium. Lineage (GTDB taxonomy): Bacteria > Pseudomonadota > Alphaproteobacteria > Acetobacterales > Acetobacteraceae > JBBROS01. The sequence continues at coordinate 1,650 of JAYVEG010000079.1, read as the reverse complement.
GGGCGCGAGCCGTTCCAGTTGCCGCCACGCGACCCGGTGCTTTACTATCTGCAGCGGGTGCGGGACGAGACTCATCGGTTTGCGATCACGACGCACCGGGCAGGGCGGAGCAAGGGGCTGGTGACGAGCGAGCTGGACGAGGTGCCGGGGGTGGGGACGGCGCGGAAGCGAGCGCTGCTGAACCATTTCGGGAGTGCGCGGGGCGTTAAGCAGGCTGGGCTGGCGGATCTGGAGAACGCGCCGGGGATCAACCGGGAGACGGCTCGGCGGATCTACGCGCATTTCCATCCGGGGTGAGTGGACGGGAGAGTGCCGGATCGATAGCGTACCGCCATGGATAAAGATCGGGTTCTCCTCGACGGGCTGCTGGCGGCGATACGGCTGAGTACGGAGCCGATGGTGCTCAGCGATCCCGGGCTGCCGGACAATCCGATCGTGGCGGCGAACAAGGCTTTCACGGACCTGACGGGCTACACCGAGGCGGATTTCATCGGGCGGAATTGCCGTTTCTTGCAGGGTCCGCGGACGGACACTGAGATCGTGGCGCGGATGGGCGAGTCGCTGCGGGCCGGGCATGGCTGCGTGCAGTGGCTGTTGAACTATCGGCGGGACGGGTCGATGTTCTGGAACCTATTGTTCATTTCGCCGGTGTTCGATGCCGCAGGCAGGGTCCGATGGTTTTTTGCCAGCCAGCACGACCTTTCGGGGGACAAGGCGCTGGACATGGCCGAGGTGAAGTTGGGCGAGGCCCACATGGCCGCCCCGGCGCAGGCCGAGTTCCTGGCTCTGCTGAGTGAGATCGGGGCGAACCCGGCGAATGACGCATGCTCGTTGGAGGCACGGCTGGCAGCGGTCAGGCAGGTCGCAGCCCTGTCGCGGGGGCAGGCAAGCCCCGCATAGGCGACAGGCTAGCAACGGAGGAAACATAATGAACAAGCTGGACATGAACGGCCGGGTGGCTGTGGTGACGGGCGGTGCGCGCGGGATCGGGCGGGCGATCGTGGAGCGGATGCTGGATTCGGGTGCTGCGGTGGCGGTCTGGGACGTGGATGCGGCGGCGATGGCGGCGATGACGCTACCGGTCAGCACGCACCGGGTGGATTTGACGGACGAGGCTGGTGTGAAGGCGGCGGCCGCGGAGACGCTGGCCCGGCACGGCAAGGTCGATATCCTGGTCAACAACGCTGGGATCACCGGAGGCAACGCGCCGACTTGGGAGTTGCCGGTCGCCGAATGGCGTCGGGTGGTGGAGGTGAACCTGGTGGGACCGATGCTGGTGAGTTCTGCGCTGATCCCCAGCATGGTGGCAGCGGGGTATGGGCGGGTGGTGAACATCGCGAGCGTGGCGGGCAAGGAGGGCAACCCGAATGCCAGTCATTACAGCGCGAGCAAGGCCGGGTTGATCGCGCTGACGAAGTCGTTGGGCAAGGAGCTGGCGGGCAAGGGCGTGCTGGTGAACGCGGTGACGCCGGCCGCGGCGAAGACGGACATCTTCCTGCAAATGAGCGAGGCGCAGATCGCCTACATGCTTTCGAAAATCCCGATGGGGCGGTTCGTGCAGGTGGAGGAGATCGCGGCGTTGGCTTGCTGGCTGGCGACGGAAGAGTGCTCGTTCAGCACCGGGGCGGTGTTCGACGTGACGGGGGGGCG
>JAYVEG010000078.1:0-5706 GCA_043748985.1 Rhodospirillales bacterium | reverse complement strand
CCGGAGTCACCGGCCATCGTCGATGTCCGCATCGACGAGGACTTCGATGCCGACCCCAGGTCGTTGCCCGGGGCGGTGCGCCGCGATTTCCGCAAGGGATCGGAATGGGCGCCCGAATTCGCCGGCCGGCCTGCCGTCATTGTATGCCAGCGCGGGCTGAAGCTCAGCCAGGGGACCGCGGCATGGCTGCGCCACGAGGGTGCTCCTGCGGAAAGCCTTGAAGGTGGCTTGGAGGCTTGGCGCGACGCCGCGCTACCGCTCGTCAAACCGGACAGGGTACCGCCACGGGACGCGCGCGGCCGCACCGTATGGGTCACGCGTGCCCGGCCAAAGGTCGACCGGATCGCCTGCCCCTGGCTGATCCGTCGTTTCGTCGACCCGGCAGCGGTCTTCCTGTTCGTCACCCCGTCCGAGGTCGAAGCCGTCGCCGACCGCTTCGGCGCGACCCCGTTCGACATCGAGGGCGTGTTCTGGAGTCACCGGGGCGAGGGCTGCACGTTCGACGCGATGCTCGACGAGTTCGGCCTGCATACCGCACCGCTCGACCGCCTGGCGCTGATCGTGCGCGGGGCCGACACTGCACGCCCCGATCTCGCGCCCGAGGCGCCGGGTCTGCTGGCCGCCTCCCTGGGCTTGTCCCGGATGCACTCCGACGACCTGGTTCAGCTCGGGGCCGGGTTGGCGCTTTACGACGCGTTCTACCGCTGGTGCCGGGACGCGACCGAGGAGTCGCACAACTGGCCCGCCGCGGCCCCGCCCAAGCCCATCCGACCCGCGCTCAAGGTTCCTGCACGATGAGCGGCGCCTCCCTCCCCGAGGGGGCGGGCCTGTCCGGCCCCGCTCCGCTGTCGCGACAAGCCGGTCACGGTGTGACGATGCGTGAGGCGTTCCGGGTGTGGCTCCGTGTCGCCGCCCTGTCGTTCGGCGGCCCGGCGGGCCAAATCGCGGTCATGCACCGCATTGTGGTGGACGAGAAGCGGTGGATCGGCGAGGCGCGGTTCCTGCACGCGCTCAGCTACTGCACGCTGCTGCCCGGGCCGGAAGCGCAGCAGCTCGCGATCTATATCGGCTGGCTGATGCACGGCACCCGGGGCGGCATCATGGCCGGGGGACTGTTCGTGCTGCCGGGCGTGCTCTGCATCATGGCGCTCAGCTATGTCTATGCGGGATTGGGTCACGTCGGCGCCGTGGCCGCCCTGTTCTTCGGCCTCAAGGCGGCGGTCCTGGCGGTCGTCCTCCAGGCCGTGGTGCGCGTCGGCGGGCGGGCGCTCCGGAACAAAGCGATGATCGGCGTCGCCGCCGCGGCCTTCATCGGCATCTTCTTTCTCGGCGTGCCGTTCCCGGCGATCATCCTGACGGCCGGACTACTCGGCTGGTTCGGCACGCGGGCCGGCTCCACGATGTTCCAGGTCGGCGGCGGGCACGGCAAGGCAGCCAAGAACGCCTTGGCCGACGCCGACAGCCTGCTCGGCGAAGGGCAGCCGGAGCATGCGCGGGCGACCGTGGCGACGGCCCGGCGCGCTGCCACGGTCTGGCTGCTGCTCTGGCTCGTGCCCGTGGGCGCCGTGGTCGGGGCGCTGGGGACGGACGCGACATTCAGCCGGATCGCGCTGTTCTTCAGCGAAATGGCCGTCGTGACCTTCGGCGGCGCCTACGCCGTCCTGGCCTATGTCGCGCAGCAGGCGGTCGAGAACTATCACTGGCTGCGTCCCGGCGAGATGCTGGACGGCCTTGGGATGGCCGAGACAACGCCGGGACCGCTCATCATGGTGACGCAGTGCGTCGGCTTCATGGCGGCCTACCGCGACCCGGGCGCCCTCCCCCCAATGTTGGCCGGAACGCTGGGCGGCCTGCTCACGACCTGGGTGACGTTCACGCCGTGCTTCCTGTGGATTTTCCTTGGCGCGCCGTTCATCGAGGGGCTGCGGGGCAACAAGGCACTGAGCGGCGCGATGTCCGCCATCACCGCCGCCGTGGTTGGCGTCATCCTGAACCTGGCCGTGTGGTTTGCCCTGCACACCTGGTTCCGTGACGCCGTCACGGTCCGCGCGGCGGGGCTGTCCTTCGACGCCCCGGTCCTGGCCAGCCTCGACCCATGGGCGCTGGCGCTATCGGCCGCGGCGGTCATTGCGATCTTCCGCTTCAAGGCCGGGATGATTCCGACCCTGCTCGCCTGCGCCGCAGGGAGTGTCCTCCTCCATCTCGTGGGCGCCGTCTGAACCGCAACCTTCCTCGCCGGAGTTCTGAAATGACCGATCTCGATCGCCGCGCCCTCTTCAACACTGGTGTCGGTATGGCGGCTGGCGCAGTGCTCGCGGCAGGCCTGACCGCCGGACCCACCTCGGCGCAGAGCACCCCGTCCGCGCCTGCGAAGCTGCCGCCATACCAGATCAAGCCTCTGCCGCTCGATCCCCAGAAGATCCAGGGCATGAGCGAGAAGATCATCGTCAGCCACTACGAGAACAACTACGTCGGCGCCGTGAAGCGGCTGAACAGCATCGCCGATCAGCTCGCGACGATGGATTACGAGAAGGCGCCCGGCTTCCTGGTGAACGGCCTGAAGCGCGAGGAGCTGATCGCCAGCAACTCTATGATCCTGCATGAGCTGTTCTTCGCCGGATTGGGCGACGAGAGCCGTCCGGGCGCCGCCCTGGCGGAAGCCATCGCGCGGGATTTCGGCAGCATCGAGCGCTGGCGTTCGCAGTTCACCGCCATGGGTCGCGCGGAAGGCGGCGGCTCGGGCTGGGTGCTTCTGACCTGGAGCCCCCGTGACAAGCGCCTGGTGAACGCCTGGGCCGTCGACCACACGACCACCTTGGCGGGCGGCACGCCGATCCTGGCGATGGACATGTATGAGCACGCTTATCAGATGGATTTTGGAGCCAAGGCCGCGAGCTACATCGATACTTTCATGAAGGTGATCCGTTGGCAGAACGCCGACCGCCTTTACGAACAGCTGGCCCGCGCGTAGCCGCGCCATGGCCGCACCGGTCCCCGGCGAAGGGCGGCATTCTCGGGATGGCCGCTATTCCGTCTTCCGGGTCTTGCTCGCCGTGGCATGCTGCATCCCGGCAGTCGTCGCGCCAGGCACCAAGGCCGCGGCGGCCAACCCACTCCTGGTGCTGGAGCGGACCATCGCGCTGCCGGGCGTGTCCGGGCGCATCGACCACATGGCTGTCGACCTGCGCCGCGGGCACCTGTTCGTGGCGGAGCTGGGCAACGGCAGCGTGGACGTCGTCGACATCGCGTCCGGTAAGGCCATCCACCGCATCTCTGGGCTGAAGGACCCACAGGGGGTGGGCTACTCCCCGGATGCCGACCTTCTCGCGGTGGCCAGCGCCGGGGATGGATCGGTACGTCTGTTTCGCGGCCAGGATCTCGCCCCGGCGGGCGTCATCCCGCTGGGCAGCGATGCCGACAACATCCGGCTCGATGCGGCGACGGGCAGGCTTCTGGTCGGCTATGGCAACGGCGGCCTCGCAGTCCTCGACCCGGTAACCCGGTCGCGGGTCGGCGACATGAAGCTTCCTGCTCATCCCGAGGGTTTCCAGTTCGACCCGGCGACGGGCCGGGCCTACGTCAACTTGCCCGATGCGGCCCTGATCGTCGTCGTGGACGTCCCGACGGGCAGGCAGATTTCGGGCTGGCCTGTTCCAACGGGCTTACGCGGGAACTTCCCCATGGCGATCGACGCCGTGAGGGGCATGATTGCGACGGTCTTCCGCAACCCAGCCCGGCTGGTCTTGCTGGATGCACGAAGCGGGGAGATGAAGGTTAGCCTACCCGCGTGCGGCGACGCCGACGACGTGTTCTTCGACGCCGCGCGCAAGCGGATCTACGTCAGTTGCGGGGAGGGAATGGTCGAGGTGTTCCAGAGCGATGCAGCCGGCACCCGCCCAACGGCCCGCATCCCGACGCACTCCGGTGCCCGCACCTCGCTCTACGTGCCCGAGCTGGATCTGCTGTTCGTCGCAGCGAGAGCGGGGCTGTTCGGGTCAGACGCGGCCCTGCTCGTGTTCCGTCCTGCAAGCTGAACTGCCCGCGATGGCAGTCTGTACACGGAGGTTCGAATGGACGGAGACGAGAAGATCGATATCGCGGTGGTGTGGCGCGGTGACCGTGGCGCGCGCGAGGCAGCGACGCCCGAGAACAATCGTTTCCACCGCGTCTTCGATGAACTGGCTCGCTTCGGGATCCGGGCTGCCCCGGCCGTCTACGACGAGGCCTTCGCTGACGAGGTGAAGGCTCAGCTGCTCGAAGCCGACGGCGTCCTGGTCTGGGTGGATCCACTTGACGACGGCAGAACCCGCGCCTCGCTCGACGATCTGTTGCGGGACGTCGCCGCGCGCGGCCCTTGGGTGAGCGCGCACCCGGACGTCATCCTGAAGATGGGCGTGAAGGAGGTCCTGCACCGCACGAGGCACCTGGGATGGGGCACCGACACCCACCTCTACCGGACCGCATCGGTATTCTGGGAGGAGTTCCCCACCCGGCTGGCCACGACGGGGCCACGCGTGATCAAGCGGAACCGTGGCAACGGAGGCCAGGGGATATGGAAGGTTGAGCGCGCGGACGGGCAAGGCAACGGCGAGGCCTGCGTGCGGGTCCTGGAAGCACGGCGCGGAAGCCTGCCCGAGGTCGTCCGGCTCGAGGACTTCCTGGGACGGTGCGATCCCTACTTCGCGGACGGCGGCGTGATCGTCGATCAGGCTTTCCAGCCGAGGCTGCCCGACGGATTGGTCCGCTGCTACATGGTGGGCGACCGCGTGGTCGGGTTTGGCCACCAGTTCATAAAGGCATTGATCGAGCCGCCGCCGGAGGGGCCCGACTCCGATGCCGCACAGCCGGGGCCGCGCATCATGCACCCGGCCTCCGCCTGGCAGTTCCAGGCGTTACGGAAGAAGATGGAAGCCGAATGGACCCCGGGATGATGGAGCTTCTCGAGATAGACGCCGCGTCCTTGCCGATCATCTGGGATGCCGACTTCCTGTATGGGCCGCGGGATGCATCCGACGAGGACACCTTCGTATTGTGCGAGATCAACGTCAGCTCCGTTTTTGCAATCCCGGACCAGGCTCCCGCAGAGATCGCCCTGCTGGCGTTGGCGCGATCGCGCCGCGACACCTGACAGCGCATACTACATAAGCCTGCACGGACACCGTGCCTTTCGGAGTGGTCACTTGTTGCGTGGCATTGCATAGGGTCACCCCCTATCTTACGTGGTGGGCATGACCCATACCGTCCGCGAGAAAGATAAGCTGTTGGCCCGGGTGCGGCGCATCCGGGGCCAGGTCGAGGCGATCGAGCGCGCGCTCGACAGCGAGGCTGGATGCGAGAAGGTCATGCACCTGCTGGCCAGCACGCGTGCGGCGATGTCCGGCCTGATGGCGGAGGTCGTCGAGGACCATGTCCGCACGCATCTGGTCGATCCCGAGAAACACCCCGGCGCACTGGACGAGGAGGCTGCCGAGCAGCTGCTCGCCGTTGTCCGCACCTACCTGAAGTGAGGAGGCAGACCATGCCCGACACAAATATTCCGGCCGCGTCCGGCCACAGCCACGTCTTCCTCGGCGAGTTCCACGAGAAGTCGGAGCGGCGGACCTGGGCCGTCATCTGGCTTTGCGGCGCGATGATGGCGCTCGAGATCGTCGGCGGTCTCGCCTTCGGGTCCATCGCCCTGGTCGCGGACGGCCTGCACATGTCGAC
>JAYVEG010000077.1:0-5733 GCA_043748985.1 Rhodospirillales bacterium | reverse complement strand
TATTTGGCAACCCCTCCAACCCTGGGAACCCTGCATGACCCCCGATCCCGCCATGCTGCGCGGCTACCGCGTTCTCGACATCACCCAGTTCGTCGCCGGCCCGGCCTGCACGCGCATCCTCGCCGATCTCGGCGCGGACGTGATCAAGGTGGAGCTGGCGCCCTATGGCGACCGCGCCCGCGTCCAAGGCTTCAAGCCGCGTGCGCCCGAACACCGGCGCAGCAGCGCCAGCACCTACTTCTTCCAGCACAACCACTCCAAGCGCAGCTTGGCGCTCGACTTCAAGCACGAACGCAGCCGCAAGCTCCTGCGCGAGCTCGCGGCCAAGAGCCACGTGCTGGTCGAGAACTTCGCGCTTGGCGTGATGGAGCGCGCCGGCCTGTCCTATGCAGCGCTCAACGCGCTCAACCCGCGCCTTGTAATGTGCTCCATCTCCCTTGCCGGGCAAACCGGCCCGCTCAGCCACAAGCCCGACTATGACTATATCGCCCAGGCCTATTCCGGCTTCACGAGCCTGGTTGGCGAGCCGGGGCATAGCCCGTGCCAGATCCCTGTCGCATTCGGCGACGTGTCGACAGGGGTGTCCGCCGCCATGGCCATCGGCTTCGCTCTCCTGCACCAGGAGCGCACCGGACGCGGCCAGCATGTCGAGGCCACGCTGATCGACACCTATTTCCACATGCACGAATCCAACGTGCCGAAGGTCGCCATTCGCGGGGATGGCTTCGTCCCGCTTCGCAACGGCTCCCAGCACAACGAGGACATGCTGGTAGAACTCGGCCTGTCGCAGGACGAGATTGCCGGGCTCTATGCCGACGGCGTCCTAGTGCACGACCGCTCGCTCGACCAAACGCCGGCCCAGGCAGGGCAATGACGTCGGTGCCCGGCTAAGACGACCTCGCCTTCCACATGGCCGGCCGCCTGTTCGCCGACCTCGCGAATCCGGCGCAGCTTACGGAGGGCGCGTTGGGGAGCCGGTTCGCCCTGGCCTGGGCTTGACTGACCGGACTGGGCCTGCTGCTTGTGCTGGTGCCCGAAGCGTCGGAGGGCCTGGGCATGACAGCCCAGGAGGCGTTCGGCCTTGTCCGCCTCGCCGGGCGCCACGCGTTGCCGTTGTCCTTGGCCGAAACCATCGTTGCCAACGCGATCCTGGTGGCGGCCGGGCTGTCGTTCAACGATGCGGCGGTCACCACGCTCGCCGGGCAGAGCAGGGCAGGGCGGGGCGACGCTGGCGCGCGAGGGCGAATGCTGGCGCCTCAAAGACACGCTCCGCCGCGTGCGCTGGACCAGAACTGCCATAACGGTTGCTGTCCTGGCGCCGGGCGAGGACGGGCTGTGCGTGGCTTCCTTGCCGGCCGGGTCCTTCGCCTTGTCGCTGGGCCGCAACCTGGCCGACGAGCCGCGGGACGACATGACGTTCGACGCCATCCTGCCTGCCAGCGCCGTGGGCGCGGCTCCGGCCGGTTGGGGCGCTGCTTATGGCGAACGGCTGGGCGCTGCGTTGCGGGCCGTGGCGATGGCCGGTTCGTGGCGAAAAGAGTAGTACCCAAGCGGCCGAACCAGCTGTGGGTGGCGGACCTGACCTACGTCGCCATCCCAGGGGGCTTCGTTGTTTGGCCGCCATCCTGGACGCCTGGTCGCGCAAGGTGGTGGGCTACGCAATCAGCCGCCCGATGGACGCTCGCATCACCGTCGCCGCACTGAAGGCCGCCCTCCGGTGCCGCGCACCGGACCCGGACTGCGTACACCACTCGAATCGCGGGTCGCAGTACGTATCGGAAACCTACCGTGCGCTGCTTGCCGCCGACGGCCTGGTCGGCTCGATGAGCCGCCGCGGCAACCCCTACGACAATGCCAAGGCGGAAAGCTTCATGAAGACGCTGAAGGTGGAGGCCGTCTACCTCGCCGCCTACGAGACGCCCGAGGACGTCACCGCCGATCTTCCGCGTTTTATCGACGAGGTTTACAACACCAGGCGGCTGCATTCAGCACTCGGCTATCTCAGCCCCGTGCAATTCGAGGATCAACATACCCGGCAGGGGGTCAAAGCAGCAGCTTGATTCTGTCCACTGCCAGGGCCGCACTCCAGTCACGACGACGACAAAAACGACGACGATCCCCGCGAGGTCCCGGACAGTCCGTCCATGGTCGTCATGGTCTGAGGGTCCGTGGCCGCATACGTCAAGTCGGTCTGGACACCCTCAGCCCGGATGCATCCCGTGATGCGCCGGGAGCGCCGTGGCAGGCTCCCCATATCGCCGCAGCCCGTCGCAGGCGGCGACCTGCTGCGGCGTGAGTAATTCCTTCATTTCGAGATAGCCGCCGATGTGGACCACCCTGAGCCTGCCCTGGGGCGACGCGATCTCGTCGGTCCGTCTGCCAAGCTCCCCAGCCGTGAGGCTGCCAGCCCTGAAGGCGGCACCGAGGGCATGCTCTCTGCCGACCAGATCCGCCCCGAGTGGCTTCGCCACGGCCGCCATGGGCGCGAAGATGTCTGCGCTGGCGGCGAGCTGCCCCGGCGTCAACGCCAGCCAGTCCTTCCGCTCAGCACGTGCGCCGGGCCGGGGTGATGGTTCAGCTCCCTGGCCCGGGCGAGACCCATGCCGCGCCCGGCCAGCAGGTCGGCAGTCTCCTGCTCCGGGATCGCCTTGCTGTCCCGCTCTTGCTGTCCCGCTCTTGCTGCCCGGCATAGCCCATGGACTGCGCGACCGCGGGCGGGGTGCCGACGGAGAGAAGGATCAGTGCCGCCAGTGCCGTCCGCATGGTGTTCCCCCGCTCTTCGCCTCTGGCAAACGTGGCCCGAAGGACGATCCCGATGCAATCAGGATGGGCGCGTAGCTACGGGTTGCCTGCCGCCCCCGGCTTCGAGATCACGCAGGATCGGGCACTCCGGCCGTTGGTCCCCGTGACAGGCGTCAACCAGTTCCTCTAGCGTCGCGCACATCGCGCTCAGGTCCGCGATCTTCGTCCGCAGCTCCGCCAGGTGCGCCTGGGCGATTCGCTTCACCTCCCGGCTCGGCCGCTCGCGGTCGTGCCATAGGCCGACGAGCAGCTTGATGCGGTCCATCGACAGTCCCAGGTCGCGGGCCCGGCGGATGAACCGCAGGGTCTCGACCTCGCGCGTCCCATACGTCCGGTAGCCGCCGCCCGTCCTCGTCGCAGTCGGCACCAGCCCGATGCTCTCATAATAGCGCACCATCTTGGCGCTGACGCCCGATGCCCGCGCGGCCTCGCCGATAACCATCTGCTTCTCCTGCCAGCCTTCCGACATGAGGGTTTCTACCGTTGGAAGGTCAAGGCCGTGACGGCCTGCGGCCGGGTCGCTGAGTATATTCCGACCCTACCCGTGCCCCATGAAACGTCGGTATGCGTGATCGGTCGATCAGCAACCCGAACGTTGGAGTGGTCGGTTCTACGGTCTTGCCGGATGGCGCGACCGCTTAGCCCGTTCCCGTCCGGCTGCAGCGACCCGCCAGCGGATCGGAGCCTGTCGCCAATGAAAAGCATGCTATCACGCCGTGCCCTGATCGCCTCATCCGCCGCTTCCCTGGCGGTCCCGGTCGCCGTATCGTCATCGGCAGCGGTGGCACAGCCCGCACCCACGCTTCTGCTCGTCGAACGGCGCACCATCGAGGTCGATGGTCGCGCCGCGTCAGTCTTCGGCATCCGACAACCGGACGGCACGCCGGGCGTGGTGCTCGAACCCGGGCAGCCGTTCTCCGTCACGGTCGAGAACCGCGCCTCAGAGGCCACGATCATCCATTGGCACGGCCAAACGCCTCCGTTCCTCCAGGACGGCGTCGCCGAGACAGGCGGCCTGCTCATCCAGCCTGGAGCCATCCAGGCTTACGACTTCCCGGCCCGCCCGGGCACGCACTGGATGCACTCGCACCACGGCCTCCAGGAGCAGGCCCTGATGGCGGCGCCGCTGATCGTGCGCACCGTCGCCGACCTGAAGGAGGACGTGCAGGACGTAACTGTCCTGCTGCACGATTTCTCGTTCCGCGACCCGGCAGACGTGCTTGCGGCGGTGACGGGCGCCGGAAAGTCGGCCCCGGGACAGGCATCCATGCCGGGGATGGCCATGGCGCCGGGCGGCGGGGTCCCGGACCTGAACGACTACAATTATGACGCCTACCTGGCGAACGACCGCACCCTTGCCGACCCGCTGGTGATCCGGGCCGCACCCGGCGGCCGCGTCCGGCTGAGGCTCATCAACGGCGCGACGTCCACAGCCTTCTGGATCGACACCGGGGCGTTGGACGGCACGGTCGTCGCGGCGGACGGCAACCCGGTGCGTCCGGTGACTGGCCGTCGCTTCCCGCTCGCCCAGGGACAGCGGCTGGACATCCTGGTCACGATCCCCGCAGACGGCGGCGCGTTTCCGGTCCTGGCGCAGCGCGAGGGCGACCGGAAGCGCACGGGGGTCGTGCTCGCATCCGCGGGCGCCCCAATCCGCAAGTTGGCCGACATGGCGGAGGCGGCCGTCCCGCCACTGGACAACTCTCTGGAGGCGAGGCTTGCGGCCGCCGCGCCGCTGCCGCCCGGCAACGGGGCGATCACCCACAGGATCGCACTGACCGGGTCGATGATGCCTTACGTGTGGTCGCTCGATGATCGCACATGGGCGGACCACGTGCCGCTGCGCGCGTCGAAGGATCAGCGCGTCGTCGTCGAGATGTCGAACCGCACCCGGATGGCGCATCCGATGCACCTGCACGGCCACCACTTCCAGGTGGTCGCGCTGGACGGGACGGCCCTGTCCGGAGCCATGCGCGACACCGTGCTGGTGCCCGCAAGCGGTTCCGTCACGGTCGCGTTCGACGCCGACAACCCCGGCCGTTGGCTGTTCCACTGCCACAACCTCTTCCACATGGCGACCGGGATGAAGACCGAGCTTGCCTATGACGGCATCGCCTGATCGCCGCGCCCGACCCCGTTCCGCATCCCGAAGGATACCTGACATGAACCGCACCACATTCCGCCTCTCCCTCGCCGCCGCGGCCGTTTTCGCCTCCATGGGTCTCGCGACCGCCCAGACACCGGATCCGCACCATGCCGGGGCGGCGGCGGCGGGGATGCCGACCATGACGCCCCAGGCGGGCATGCCGATGCCGGCCGCAGGCGGTCCCGCGGCCAGCCCCATGGGCGGGGACATGGGGCGGATGATGGAGATGATGCGCCCGATGATGGCGGGCGGGATGGGCATGCCCTTCGAGCACGTCGAGGGCCGCATCGCCTACCTGAAGGCCGAGCTGAAGGTCACCGACGCGCAGTCGGCGCCCTGGAACGCGTTCGCGGACACGATGCGGGCCGATGCGGCCGCGATGAAGACGATGCACGAGGGCATGGGGAAGGCGCCCATGCCGACCGCGATGCCCGACCGCATGGCGGCGCGGCGCAAGATGATGTCTGAGCGCATGGCGATGATGGACCGCTCGGAGGCGAGCATGAAGACGCTGTATGCCGCGCTGTCCACCGGGCAGCGGACGACATTCGACCAGCTCATGTCCGGCCCAATGGGGATGATGTGAGCCATGGGGCAGCGGTGCTGCTTGGGGGGGCTTGACCTTCCCACCATGGGAATCACCACGTCCGTTTCCACGCCAGGCCATTCGGCGCGTTCCGATCGGAGACCGTCATGAGCGAGCACCAGACCGACCACCGTCCTGAGACCAAGGGCGGTTGCGGCTGCGGCAAGAGCGTCCCGGCCGGGGTCGCCTCGGTCGTGGA
>JAYVEG010000076.1:0-5738 GCA_043748985.1 Rhodospirillales bacterium | reverse complement strand
CGCCGTCCGAGGAGAGTTGCCCGCCATCAAAGCGGGCGACGATGGGCTTGCCGTAGACCGGTGACAGGCCGGGCAGAGCGGGGGTAGTTTCAGGCTTGCGGGCATGGGCTCCAAAATCGGCTGAGTTCAGGTGTCGCAACCGAATTCTATGCCCGATCAGGGGGTTGCGCCATGCCCGCCAACCCTGATGAATAATTCGGGCTAGCAAGGGTTAATAGAATTTAGGAACTTTAGCTTCATTTCACTCGCGAATGGAGAGAAGCCTCGGTTAAAACTTGTTTAGCTATTGATATCGAGGAAACGTGATGACCGGCAGTGTGCTCACCGACAGCGACCTCGATGGCATCGAGACCGGCATTTCGTCGTCCTTGGGCACCGTCGACAACGCCTTTCAGACCAGCGCAGCGCCCATGGACCTGCCCGTCATAGGAGCTGCCCTGCTAAATATGGCGGACCAGTCCACCTCGCCAGTCAATTTCCTGGCGAACCTCGGCAAGGCCGTCGCCGCAGGCATCGAGAAGGCCCGGCGCGACGCCGTGCAGCATCTGCTCTCCGACGCCGCCGCCATCATCCAGAGCGCCATCAACAGCCAGCTGGCCTCGTCCCATCTCAGCGGAACGGCACTCGTCACGGTCACCAGCGATGACAAGCTCTCGATCCACGTCGTCGACAAGGAGACGCCCACACCGCTCGCCGCGAACCTCGGCAGCAATCTCGGCTCCAAAAGCCTGGGCCTGACGACCGCGGGGACGGTGACCCTCGCCGTCGGCCTGGATTTCGATGAGACCGTGGTCATCGACGTGCAGAACGGCTTCCAGCGCACCACCTCCGGCACCGGCCTGGTCGCGACCGTGTCGGCCGACCATCTGGCGTTCACTGCCGACGCCCGGCTCGGCCCGTTGCAGTTCAAGGCCGTCGACCAGGGCTCGTTCGTGCAAGGCGCGTTCACCGTCGGCGTGAACGGCACAGCCGGATATACCGGCACCGCGAAGCTCGACGTCAGCCTCGCGGCCGACCTCGGCAGCGCGCAGTATCCCAGCATCAGCACCGAGTTGGTCGGCAACTGGAACATCGACCACGCCTTCGTCGGCCCGAGCGTCACCAGCGTGTTCGGCGACAAGCCCACCATCAGCTTCAACGACGTGACCATCGATCTTGGGCAGTTCTTCAACCACTACCTCAAGCCGATGCTCGAGTTCGTCAAACCCCTGATCCAGCCGATCCAGACTGTGTTGGCGGTGCTGAACACCGACCTCACCTTCGTCAAAAGCCTGCTGGGCCCGGCCTGGCGCGGGCTGGACGTGGTAGGTGCCGTCGACGGGCACGGGCACGCCATCGGGGACGGCAAGATCACGCTGCTCGACTTCATCAGGTTCGGAACGCTGGCGCTGGGTCAGAACCCCGATTTCGCCAGCGTGACCCGGGCGCTGGATGCGCTAGGCCTGTTGACGAACGTTGTGGCGGCGCTCGAGATGCTGACCGACGTGTCCGACAATTACGACCTGGGGTCGTTCACGCTGCCCGGCGACATCCGCGACGCCGCGTTCGTGCTTGCCGGCCAGATCCCGACCGTAACGAAGGGTGCAGGCGACCTCGCCGCGGCGCTGTCATCGCTGGCCGGCGGCAAGAACGTCCTGGCCAACGGTGCCACCGTCGCCGGGCTGCTGGCCTCCCTCACCGATGGCGTCAGCGCCCTCCAAGCCGGCGGTTTGAGCCAGCAGAATGAGTTCCTGAGCCTACTCGGCGGCCCAACGACGCTGTTCAGCTACAATCTCCCCACCATCAATCTCCCGCTCGGCACCATCGATGCGAACGGCGCGCCGACCAGCACCATCAACCTCGGCAAGTTCTTCGTGTTCCCCGGTGTCGACATCTCGCTCGATGCCGCATTCCAGATCAGCCTCGGCCTCGCGATCGGCTTCGACAACACGGGCCTCAAGGCTTATGCCGCGGGCGGGTTCCAGGACAGCTCGCTGATCCGGAACGGCCTTTGGATCAGCAACCCGGACCCGACGCTCTCGACCGGCATCCTCAACATTGCCGGGTCGCTGGGCCTCAACGTCAATGCCGGGATCGATCCCATCGCCTACATCTCCGGCGGCGGCGACATCGGCGGCGATGTCCACTTCTACCTGCCCGAGGCCGGCAAGGACTACCTGCCCACCCTGATATCGGACGTCCGGAGTGGCAAGCTGTTCGCCTCGAGTGGAGAGCTCACGGCCGGCTTCAACGCCTCGGTCAACACCTTCCTCGGCACGCTGTGGCAGGGTCATTCCGACCGAGTCGTGCTCGCGGACTACAACACCCCCGTCGCCCCCCTGCCGCAGGTGCCCCCCGTGCTCCGGGGCGTGAGCATCCTGTCCCTGAACGGCCATACCGGCGTTACCAAGGGCCTGATCGTCACCGGCGACGGTGCCGCGTTCCGCATGCAGTTCGACAAGGCCGTCGACGTGCGCGGGACCGCGATGCTCACGCTGAACGACGGCGCTGTCGCCATATTCGACCGTGCCGCGACCCTGGCCCTGGGTGACCCCACGTCCCTGGTGTTCAGCTACGGCGTCCAGGAGACCGACTGGAGCATCCTGGCCCTCGGCATCGTGTCGGCCAGTGGCGGCATCGTCGAGGGCGGCGTCCCCGACGGCCTGCCGGCCCGCGGCGTGGACGTGTCCGCCATCAAGAATCTCACCTTCGACGGCGTCCCGGTCGACACGGCCGTCACCCGCACCTTCGTCGCCGGCTCCGGCGATTTCGGCACGCAGGGCAACTGGGATCGCCAGTTCGTCTCCGTCCAGGCCACCACGCCCGCCCAGGGCACCGCGGCGGCCAGCACGGTCACGCTGAACATCTATGGCAATGCGGTGGTGCCGACCGGGCGCCACGCCATCTTCGGCGCCGGGTCACAGGCCGCGGCGCGGATGGAGAGCTTGACGATCGCGTCCGGCGGCCAGGTCTCGGTGTCGGGCGGGCAGCTCGACATCACCGGCAGCATCAAGCAGGACTCCACGAACGCCGGCACGCTCGACATCTCGGGTGGCGGGATCGTGCAGATCAATGACGCGCTGAGGAATAGCGGCGTGATTATTCTCAGCGCCGCTGGACCCGTTACCAACGCCACGATCAAGCTGACGGACACGTCCCTCACCCTGACGGGCGGCGGCACCATCAGGCTCGGCGATTCCGACTTCAACGAGATCATCGGCGGCGACTTCGCAATTGGCTCGAGTTCGAGCCTCGCCGGTGTCATCGAGAACGTCGACAACACGATCCGGGGCGCCGGCTCAATCGACGTGGCGACGCGCAACGTGCACGGTGTCATTGTCCACAATTTGCAAGCTGGCACCGTCATTGCTGAAGGCGCTCACGCGCTGAATATTTATGCCGCTGTGAATAATGAGGGCAATGTCGGCGCCATCGGCACAGGGGACGCGAGCACGCCGATCGCGGGACTGGTCATACACGACATCTTCTACAACTTCTCAAATGCGAGCACCTTCGGCTCCATCTCCGCCCTTCATGGGGGCCTCGTTACCTTCGCGGATGGCAGCGACGTCGAAGAAGGGGCGCTCTTCACCGCTGGCGGTGCCGACACCTCGTATTTTACGGTAACAGGAAATGCGAAGTTGGTGGGACAACCGTCCGCCGACGCCCCCCGCCACGTCACCAACCATGCCAAGCTGGTCGTCGGTAATGGCGCGACCCTCACGGTCCAGGGCCCGGTGGACCAGTTCCACTTCGACGGCACCGGTGCCAACACCCGGCGCCTATCGGCAGGCGGCGGCACGCTGGTGCTCGACGGCGCGCAGATCAACGACGGCTGGGTCAGCAGCGACACCGGGCACATCGAGGTGAAAGCCGACTCGGTTTTGTCGGGGTCGCACCCCAGCGGGGTCGCCGGCCCGGGGCTCCTGACCGATGCGGCCATCGTCGTGGATGCCGGTGCCAGGCTCTCGCTGTCGGGCAACGTGGCGAACCGCGGGACCATCGTCGCGGATGGCGCACTGGTGGCCGGCGGCACGATCGACAACACGGGGGGGGTGTTCCAGGCGCATGTTGGCGGCTCGATCGTCATCGGCGGCACCATCGCGGGCGGCACGTTCGTGACACCGCTTGACGACGCTGGGACGGAGGTGGTTGCGACCGGCCTGGTACGCCTGGACGGGACTGCCAGCCCGGTCGTGAACGTGGCGCGGCTGCATGCCAAGCTGCAGGGCGGCGTCAACGACCCGGCACAAGGCCTGCACCTCGCCGGCATCGTCAACCAGTTCGCCAACGGCGTTGCCGGCACGATGATCGCCGATAACGAGGACATCACCCTGGATGGGGCGACGTTGCAGAACGGCACGCTGCAGGTGCTGGGCACCGGCCGCTTCGTCGTTCATGCCGACTCCGTGCTGGACGGCACCAGCCACGGCCTCACGCTTCCCGGGACCGTCAGCGTGGCACTCGGCACATCGCTGCAGATCCGCGGCGACATCGTGAACTCCGGCGTGATCTCGCTGGACGGCAGCTACACCAGCCCCAAGGCCGTCCTGAACATCACCGGCCTAGCCACCCTCACCGGCGGCGGCACCGTGCGGCTCCGCGACACCTACTCCGACGTCCACTCCGACGCGTCGTCGGTCACCGGCGCCACCAGTGCGGCCGACACGCTGGACAATCTCGACAACACCATCATCGGCTATGGCGAGCTCGGGTCGGGCAAACTGAGCGTGGTGAACGAGGCCGCCGGAACGATCGACGCCATCCTCGGGACCCTCGTGGTCGCGACCGGCGCCGGCACGCTGACCAATCGCGGCTTGGTCGAAGCGACGACCGGCACGCTGGTGCTGGAAACCGCCATCGCCAACGCCGGTGGCCGCATCCTGGCGGCCGGCGCCACCGTCCGGCTCGGCGGCGACGGCACCGCGACTACCGTGCAGGGCGGTTCGCTGGGCAGCAGCGGCGGCGCCACGATCGTGATCGACCAGGCCGGTGTCACGCTGGACGGTCGCGCGTCCGCGTTGACCACCGCGGCTGCGATCCATGTCGGGGTCGGTACGGCGCTGACGGTCGAGGGGGCCATCGCCAATACTGGCAGCATCGCCCTCGACGGCTCGTATACCAGCGCCTTCGCAACCCTGAAGATCGCGGGCAGGGCCACCGTGTCGGGCCAGGGCACGATCACGCTGCAGGACACCTATTCGGACGTTCACTCCCAAGCCGCGGGGATCACCGGGAGCGTCTCCGCCGACACGCTGGACAATGTCGACAACATCATCCGCGGCTACGGCCAGATCGGGCAGGGCAAGCTGACCTTGGTCAACGAGGCCGGGGGCACGATCGACGGGACGATCGGTTCGCTGCTGATCGATACCGGGACCGTTTCCATCACCAACCGCGGGCTGCTCGAAGCGGCCGGTGGCACGCTGGAGCTGAGCAGCGCCGTCGCAAACACGGGCCGCGTGCTGTCAACCACGGGCGGCACGATCGTCCTGCACACCGACATCTCTGGCACCGGCAGCGTGCAGTTGGCCGATACCGGCGCGCTGACCCTTGAGGGCGGCGTGTTGGACGGCACGGGCGGTGTTTCCGCGGGTGCCCACAGCACAATTGCCGTCACCACCACGGGCTGGATCGACGGTCGCAACCAGGCGGTGGCACTGGCCGGTGCGATCGGCGTGACCTATGGCGCGACGCTCACGGTCAGCGGCGCCATCGCCAACAGCGGCAGCATCGCGCTGAACGGCTCCTACACCAGC
>JAYVEG010000075.1:0-5739 GCA_043748985.1 Rhodospirillales bacterium | reverse complement strand
GGACGGACCAGATGTCGCCTGGGGTAGCAACCAAGTGGACGGGCTGAAGATTGTCGAGGATGGCGATCACCAGGCGGCCGGCGCACCAGAAGAAGCTGCGGAAGGCGCGGCGCGGCTCCGGCGTGAACAGGACCTGGAAGTTGCGGCTGCCGGCGAGGAAGGCGTCGAGCTTGATGCCGAGGACGGTCTCGGGCGCGTGGGTGTGGCCGCCGACCGTCCATTCGGTGCGGGGGTGGAGGGCGAGCCAGCCGCGGTCCCATGAGGGGGACACGTCGGTGGGCAGGTCGAGGCGCTGCTTCGGGCCGCTGCGGTCGCCGATCCAGACGGCAGAATCATAGAAGCCGATCTGTTCGACGAAATAGAGCGTGCCGGTCGCGCGATCGATGCCTCCCCAGGCGCTCATGCGGTCGGGCGTGACCTCGAACAGGATCGGGGCTGCGAGCGGGTCCGTGCCGCGGCGCCAGAGGCGGACGGTGCTGGCGTAGCTGGAGGTGGTGACGCCAGCGAGCGCGGTCATGAGCAGGAGCGTGTCGTGGTCGAGCCAGTCGATGCCGCCCTTGGCCTCCGGCAGGTTGAAGCCGCCGGCAACGAAGGCCCGGGCCTGCATGTCGAATTCGCGGAGCACGACGGCGTCGCCGCCGCCACGGGAGAGGCGGAGGATGGCGCGGTCATGGCTGGGCAGCAGAGTGGAGGCACCGGCCCAAACCCAGTCCTCGGCCTCGGCGGTGGCGAGGGCGTCGAGGTCGAGCAGGACGTCCCAGTCGGGCGCATCGGCGCGGTAGGAGGCGATGGTGGTGCGGCGCCACAGGCCACGGGGGTGTTCTGCGTCGCGCCAGAAATTGTAGAGCAGGCCGCCACGGCGGCTGACTGCTGGGATGTTGTCGGGGCGGTCGAGGATTTTTCGGATGGTGTCGCGGTCGGCTTCGAAGGCCGGGGTGGCCAGGCGGGCCAGGGTGCGGGCGTTCTGGGCCTCCACCCAGGCAAGCGCCTCAGGGCCGTCGATATCCTCGAGCCAGAGGTAGGGGTCGTCATCGGGGGCGTCGAGCGTTGGGCGGAGGTCGGTTGGGGGCATCAGGCGGCTCCGCCAAGATAGGTTTGCATGACGCGGGGATCGGCGGCGAGGGCGGCGCTGGGGCCTTGCAATGTGACGCGGCCGGTTTCCAGGACATAGGCGCGATCGGCGACGCGCAAGGCGGCGCGAGCGTTCTGTTCCACGAGGAGGATGGCGCAGCCCCGGGTCCGCAGGCCGGCGATGATGGTAAAGATGTCGCGCACGATCAAGGGGGCGAGACCGAGGCTGGGCTCGTCGAGCATCAGCAGATCGGGGCGGCCCATCAGGGCGCGGCCCATGGCGAGCATCTGGCGCTCGCCGCCGCTGAGGGTGCCGGCATGCTGGGTGTGGCGTTCGCGCAGGCGGGGAAACAGGGCGTAGGTGTCTTCGAGGGCGGCGCGGGCGGGCCCCCTGCCCTGTCGTCGATGCCGGAAGAAGCCGAGGCGGAGGTTGTCCTCCACGGTCATGGAGGGGAACAGTTCGCGCTTCTCCGGCACCAGGCCCATGCCGGCACGAACGCGATCTTCGATCGAGAGGTGGGCGATCTCGTGGCCTGCGAAGCGGACGCTGCCATGACCGGGATGGACGCCCATGACGGCGTTGAGCAGGGTGGTCTTGCCGGCACCGTTTGGGCCGATGACGGTGACGATCTCACCTTTGCCGATGGTCAGCGAGGCTTCGTGTACGGCGCCGATTCCGCCGTAGGCGACGGAGAGGTTCCCGATGGCAAGCAGAGTCATGCTGGCGCGCCGAGATAGGCTTCGATGACGCAGGGGTCGGCGCGCACCTGGGCGGCGGGGCCTTCGGCGAGTTTAGTGCCGAATTGCAGGACGACGAGGCGGTCGGTCAGGCCCATAACGAAGTCCATGTCGTGCTCGACCAGCAGGATGGTGACGCCGTCGTCGCGGAGACGGCGCAGCAGGGCGGCGAGGCCCTGCTTCTCGGCGTGGCGCAGGCCGGCGGCTGGTTCGTCGAGCAGGAGAAGGGCTGGGCCGAGGCTGAGAGCTCGGGCGATCTCGACCACTCGTTGCTGACCCAAAGCGAGGGTGTCGGCGGGGCGGTGCTGGTGCTCGGTCAGGCCGACGCGGGCAATCTGGCGGGCTGCCTCGGCGAACAGGGCCGCCTCTTCGGCGCGGTCGAGGCGGAGGAGAGCGGATAGCGGGCTGGCGCGGCCGCGGAGATGGGCGCCGAGGGCGACGTTCTCGAGCACGGTCATACCGGGCACGAGCTTGACGTGCTGGAAGCTGCGGGCGACGCCGAGCCGGGCGATGCGCTGCGGGGTGGCGCAGGAGACGGGTTGCCCAAGGAGGGCCACGTGGCCCGAGGTCGGTCGATCGACGCCGGTGAGAAGGTTGAAGGTGGTGCTCTTGCCGGCGCCGTTGGGGCCGATCAGGCCGACGATCTCGCGGGCGTCGAGATGGAAGCCGACCTCGTTGACGGCCACGAGGCCGCCGAATTTCTTGACGAGCGCGGTGGCCTGGAGAACAGGGGTGCCGGGCAGCGGGAGGGCGCGGTGCGGGAGCGGCGGCGCTTCGGGAATGGGTCGCGGACGGGCGCGCACACGGCCGCGGAGCAGGGGCCAGAGGCCTTCGGGGGCGCGCTGCAGGATTGCGACCAAGATGACGCCGAAGACGATAGTCTCGTAGTTGCCGGTGCTGCCGAGCAGGCGCGGGAGCCAGGACTGAAGCTGGTCGTTGAGGATGGTGACGAGTGCGGCGCCCAGGAGTGCGCCGGGCAAGGCCCCTACCCCGCCGATGACGGCCATCAGCAGGTATTCGATGCTGGCGTTGAGGCCGAACGGTGTGGGGTTCACGCTGCGCTGCATGTGGGCATAGAGCCAGCCAGCGAAGCCTGCGAGCACGGCGGCGTAGACGAAGGCGAGGATGCGTGTGCCGGCGAGATCGACGCCGAAGCTGGCCGCCACCCCGGCGCCGCCGCGGAGCGCCCGGATGGCCCGGCCCGCCCGGCTGTCGAGCAGGTTGCGGGTCAGCAGCATGACGATGCCCACGCCGAGCCAGACGACGACGAAGTAGCTGCGGCTATCGGTGAGCGGCAATGCGCCGAGGCGAAGCGGCGGGATGGCGGAGATGCCGTCGTTGCGGCCGAACAGGTCAAGATTCGCAAAAACATAGTAGAGGCTGACGGACCAGGCGATGGTACCGAGGGCCAAATAATGGCCGGAAAGTCGGAGCGTGACGGCGCCGATCAGCAGGGCCGCCAGGCCGCTGACGACAAGGCAGGCAGGCAGTGCGAGCCAAGGCGACAGGCCGGCCTGGGTGGTGAGCAGTGCGGTGGTATAGGCGCCAAACCCCATGAAGGTGGCCTGACCGAAGGAGGTCATGCCGCCATAGCCGGTCAGCACGACGAGGCCGACGGCGATGATGCCCGCGATGCCGGCATAGTTGGCGAGGGTGATCCAGAAGACGGGAATGGGAAGCAGCGGCAGGCAAAGCCACGCGGCCAGGGCGGCCACGGGCCAGAGCCGGGTCATGGTGCGGACCCCTCAGGCCGGGCTGGTCCATGGGGCTGAGAGCCTTCACCCCAGCCGTCTCTCAGAGGGAGAGGGGGCAAAAAGCAGGTCATTCCTCCTCCTGCGGTGCGCGGAGGGAGCGCCAGAGCAGGACGGGGATGATGATGGTGAAGACGATCACTTCCTTGAAGGCGCTGGCGTAGAAGCTGGAGAAGGACTCGACGCAGCCGACGAGGAGGGCGGCGAGGGCTGCCAGGGGATAGCTGACCAGGCCGCCGATGATTGCGGCGACGAAGCCCTTGAGGCCGATGAGGAAGCCGCTGTCGTAGTAGACGGTGGTGAGCGGGGCGATGAGGATGCCGGACAGGGCGCCGATGGCCCCGGCCATGAGGAAGGCGACACGGCCGGAGAGCGACGTTGCGATGCCGACGAGGCGGGCGCCTAGGCGGTTGACGGCGGTAGCCTGCAGCGCCTTGCCGGACAGTGTGTGGTTGAAGAACAGCGCGAGGGTGGCCATCAGGGCGAGGGTGACGCCGACGATCCAGAGCGCCTGGCCGGGGATGGTGAGTGGACCGACGGTAAGGCGCGCTTCGGAGAAGCCCGGCGCGCGATAACCCTCGGGGCCGAAGAAGACGAGGCCGAGACCGACCAGGGCCAGGTGCACGCCGAGGCTGGCGATGAGCAGGACGAGGACCGAGGCTTCGGCCAAGGGCTGGAAGGCAATGCGATACAGGTAGGGCGCCATGGGCGTGACGATGGCGAGGCTGAGCGCCGCCGAGGGCAGGACGCCGGGGGATCGGGGGGCGAGGAACAGGACCAGGGCGGTCACGGCGGCGGGAACGAGGAGGGTTTCGGCCGCGAGTTCCAGGAGAAGGCTCGGCCGCATTGTCCGGCGCACGACGACGAGCCCTGCGAGGAAGGCCGCGGCCCCGAGCGCGTCGAGGAGCCACAGGCTGCCGGGGACAGTGCCCACGTTGATCGCGGCGTATGTCAGTGCGCCGTATGCGACCAGCTCGCCCTGCGGGATCAGGATGACGCGGGTGACGGCGAAGACGAGCACCAAGCTGAGCGCCAGAAGCGCGTAGATGGCGCCGTTGACAACGCCGTCCTGCAGCAGGATCAGGGCAATCTCCGCGTCCATGGACCGGTCAGGCCTGGTTGGACGCGGGATGGATCAGGGGAGCAGCTTCCAGGCGCCGTTCTGGATGGTGACCATGACACGGGCGCGGTCGTCGAACCCGTTATGGTCGGTGGGGGACATGGTGGCGATGCCGTGGGTTAGGACGACGTTGTGCTCGGCCTCGAGCGCGTCACGCAGGGCGGCGCGGAACTCCGGGGTGCCGGGTTTCGCCGACTTGAGGGCGACGGGGATGGCGCCTTGCAGGAGGATCGCGGCGTCGTAGGCGTGGGCGCCGAAGGTGGCGACGGTGCCGGGGCCCTGGGCGGCCTCATATTTCTTCACGTACTCGGAGGCCACGGCCTTGATGGGGTTGTCGTCCGGCAGTTGGGCTGCGACGAGGATCGGGCCGGCGGGGAGCACTGTGCCATCGACGTCCTTGCCGCCCACGCGGAGGAAGTCGGCGTTCGCGATCCCGTGGGTCTGATAGTATTTGCCGGCATAGCCCCGCTCATGCAGCGTCTTCTGCGGCAGCGCTGCGGGTGTGCCGGCGCCGGCGATCAGGACGGCATCGGGCTTGGCGGCGACCAGCTTCAGGACCTGGCCGGTGACCGAGGTGTCGGCGCGGGCGTATTTCTCGGTCGCGACGATCTGGATGTTCTTGGCCTTGAGCGCGCGCGTCGCCTCTGTCAGCCAGCCGTCGCCATAGGCGTCATTGAAGCCGATGAAGCCTACGGTCTTCACGCCGTTCGCGGCCATATGGGCGGCGATGGCGTCAGCCATCAGGCTGTCGTTCTGGGGTGTCTTGAAGACCCAGTGACGGGGCGCGTCCATCGGCTCGATCAGGCGCGCGCTGGCGGCCAGCGAGATCATCGGGACCTTCTTCTCGGCGGCAACGTCGATCAGTGCCAGCGAGGCGGGCGTGGTGCTGCTGCCGATCAGGGCGTCGACGTTGTTCTCGTCGATCAGCTTGCGGGCGTTGGCGACAGCCTTGGTGCTGTCGGCGCCGTCGTCCAACACGATCCATTCGACCTTCTGGCCGGCGATCTCGGTCGGCATCAGCGCGATGGAGTTGCGCTGGGGCACTCCGAGGCTGGCGGC
>JAYVEG010000074.1:0-5748 GCA_043748985.1 Rhodospirillales bacterium | reverse complement strand
CCAGGACGGCAGCGTGCTGCATGTGAACCCTGGCCCAGAGTGGAAGCTCACGATCGGCAGCGACGTCACCATCGGGCACGCCTGCATCATCCACGCCTGCACGCTGCACGATTTCGCCTTCGTGGGCATGGGTGCCACCGTTCTGGACGGCGCCGTCATCGAAGAGGGGGCGATGCTCGCCGCGGGCGCGCTGCTCACGCCCGGCAAGCGCATTCCCAAGGGCGAGCTTTGGGGCGGGTCGCCGGCCCGCAAGATGCGCGACATCCCGCCGGCCGACCGTGCGAACCTCGATTTGATCGCGGTCCATTATGCCGAACGCGGTCAGATGTTCCGCACCGGGCTGGTTGCCATCTCGTGAAGCCGGGCACACTGGTGCTCCTGTGCCAGTGGCCCATCTTCTGCGCAGGAGAACAGAGATGAAACCAGCTTTCGTGACATGCCTGCTGATCGGGCTGGCCGGCTGTGGTGCAATCCAGCCTGTCGTGGTGGACCAGTCGCAACTGCCCGCGGGCGCCCTCGGCGGCGGTCTGGACCCCGACGTGACCGCGGCCAACCTGGCGCAATACGCCTTTGCCGACAGCGGCCGGACCTATGGCCGTCCGGTGGATGCCGCGCGGGCGGCCATCTCGCTCGAATACCTGGCGGGTGCGATCTACAGCAGCCCGCGTTGGTCCAACGTGTCCGTGCTGACCAAGGACCAGCTGCTGCAAGGCCGGCAGGAGCTTCGCACAGCTCTTGGGGTGGCGCCCTCGGCCACTTCGCAGCAAGTGGTGGACGATCTGATTGCCGCCAGCAATGCCCTGGTGGCGAACGACCAGGCGGGTGCCGCCCGTTCTCTCGGCGCCTCCGTGTTCCCGGCAGGCGGCCAGCGCACGCTGACCGTGCTGAACAACATGCCCTATCTTCGTATGGCCAATGTCGCCACGATGAGACTGCAGAACCAGTTGTTCGACAATGGCGGCGACGATCGGTTCTGATCACGGCGGTGGGTCGCCAGTTGGCGACCCAATCCCATGTGACTGATTACTCGGTCACGGCCCGTGTCGTCTGGTTCTTCCGGTCCCAGTACAGGGTGACCGTGTTGATGCTGCACAGGTTCAGGTTGTTCCACTCGGCGGTATCACCGTCGTTGTACTTGACCCGCATGTCCCACTTGCAGACACTGTCAGGTGCATTGAAGCTGAGGTTGACGTTTTCGCTGTCTGCCAGCGCGTCCTTGCCCATCATGTCCTTGCCCCAGCTCTTGCTGGTCGCGCGGGACACGTAGACTTCGTCGATCTGATAGCCGGTCTTGTTGACCAGCTTGAAATCCTGTTCGCCGGCGAGCGCGGGCAGGCTGGAAATACCCAGCAGGAGTGTGGCTGCAAGGGCCATATGACGCATGATTTATCCTCCAACTCGGTTCGTTATCACATGACTGATAACAGGGAGTTGATCGATGCGGGAGGGGGCAGCGTGTCGAAAATGCTCTTGTAGTGTGACCTTGGTCACAGGGGGGTGAACCGGCCCGCGCCGGTAGCATGTTTGCCTGAAGCGCAGCCGGAAGCCCCGGGCCTTACTCCGCGTTCGCCCTGACGGCCACGTAGGAGCCGGGCGCATCCTCGATCGCAGTAAGACCGCCCTCTCCGGGCACGCGGGCCGAGACCCGCTTATCGTCGATTGCCACGATCCAACGCTGCCAGTCCGGCCACCAGCTTCCGGCGATCTCCGTGGCGCCAGCCAGCCAGGTTTCCGGGTCCGCAGGCAGGCTAGTATTGATCCAGTGGCTGTATTTGCCACCCTCCGGCGAGTTGACCACCCCGGCGATATGTCCGCTGGCCGCCAGCACGAACCGGTTTTCGCCCCCAAGCAGCTGCGTGCCGCGATAGGTGCTTTTCCAGGGCGCGATATGGTCCTCGCGCGTCGACAGGAAATACGCCGGCACCTTGACCTGGCCCAGATCGATGGGCGTGCCCGCCAGCGTGATGCCGCCCGGGCGGCACAGCAGGTTCTGTTGATACATGCGGCGCAGGTAGAAGCTGTGCATCGCCGCCGGCATGCGCGTGCTGTCGCTGTTCCAATACAACAGGTCGAACGGGAACGGCTCGTTGCCCATCAGGTAGTTGTTCACCACGAAGGACCAGATCAGGTCGTTCGCCCGCAGCATGTTGAACGTGGTCGCCATCTCCGACCCATCCAGGAAGCCGCGCTTCTCCATCTTCTCCTCGAGCGTGCGCAGCTGCTCCTCGTCGATGAAGACGCCCAGTTCGCCCGCCTCCTGGAAGTCGGTCATCGTCACGAAGAAGGTTGCGGACTTGATGCGATCGTCGCCATGCGCAGCCATCCACGCCAGCGTGCTGGCCAGCAGCGTACCGCCCAGGCAATAGCCGATGGCGTTGACCTCCCGCTCCCCCGTCGCCTTCTCGATCGCGTCCAGAGCAGCCAGGTAGCCCTCGGTCATATAGTCGTCGAAAGACTTCGCGCTGAGCCGTTCGTCCGGGTTCACCCAGCTGATCATGAACACCGTATGTCCCTGGCTGACCGCCCATCGCACCAGGCTGTTCTTTGGCCGCAGGTCCAGGATGTAGAACTTGTTGATCCATGGCGGCCCGATCAGCAGTGGCCGTTTCAGCACCATGTCCGTCGTGGGTGAGTACTGGATCAGTTGCATCAGCTCGTTCTGGAACACGACCTTGCCCGGGCTGATGGCTATGTTCTCGCCCAGCTTGAAGGCATCCAGGTCGGTCATCTTGATCGTTAGCTTGCCGCGTCCGCGTTCCAGGTCGCTCAGCAGGTTGTTCAGGCCGCGCAGCAGGTTCTCGCCGCCGGTTTCGGCGGTTTTGCGCAGCACTTCGGGGTTGGTGAGCAGGAAATTGCTGGGGCTCATGGCGTCGATGAACTGGCGCGAGTAGAAATCGACCTTCTGCGCCGTCTTTGGGTCAAGGCCATCGACGTGGCTGACCACGTCGTTCACGTAGCGGGCGCTCAGCAGATAGCTTTGCTTGATGAAGTCGAAGACCTCGCTTTCCTTCCAGGCGTCGTCTTTGAACCGGCGGTCCTTCGGGTCGGCCTGGATCACGGGGCCGCTGTCCATGCCCCACATGCGACGTGCGGTGTTCTGCCACAGCGTCATGTAGTCCTGCCAGAAGCCGATCTGCGCCTGCACCAGCTTGGCCGGGTCCTTCATCAGCTGGGTCGTCATTTCCATGAACGCATTGCCGATGTTGAGCGGGTCCAGGCCGGGCGTTTCGTGCGATTGCCGGTTCAGCCAGTCCGTGACCAGGCGTTGGGAGCGTTCGGCGATGCCGGCCATGGAGCGGCCGATCACGGCCGGGTCGGCCAGCTTGAAGCCTTGCGTGTCGGTTGGGGGTATGGGGGTCTTCCCGGGGTCGGCCATCGATGGTTGTCCTTTCCGCCGGGCTATCCGCAAGGCCCCGGTGCGCGCTATGTCGTGCGCTTGAGGCGGGACGGGTCCGACTGATGGGGATGTGCGTTAAGCGTAAGGGTAGGGGGGCGACCCCGTCACGGCAAGCGGCGCTGGTGGCGGTGCTGCTCGGCGTGGCTGGCTGCGCGTCCACCGTCGACGACGCGGCCCGCTACTACGACAGCAAGTTGCCCTTCGACGCGCCCATCGACTGGTGGCACCAGTTGCAGGGTGGCGCCATCGCGGATGAGCGGCCGCCGCCGCCGGGGGTGGACGACCCCTATCCCAACCTGGCCACCATCCCCGGGCGGCCTACGCCGACCGACGCCGGTGCTCGGCGCGCCCTGTCGGCCCGGCTTTCGGCCGAGCGCGATCGCGCCAACCGCCAGGCTGGGCAAGACCCGATCCCCGGGGTTCCAGCCCCGGCGGCGGCGGTGGCGAAGCCCGCAGACGCGCCGCCGCCCATGGCCAGCATCGAGGCCGCTCAGGCAAAGCCGGCTGCGCCATCGCCCGCCGCCGCTGCGCCGCCGCCGGCGCCCGCCGCGATCCAGGCGGCCGCCGCGCCCACGGCGCAACCGCGCAGCAAGACGGCGCCGGGCCCAACAGCACCCGGCACCCCGCCCCTCGTCAGCGGGCCGGCGCCTGCCTTGCCGACCGCTCCGCCGCCGCTGCCGTCCATCGACGGCGTCCCGTCCGCTACGCTTGCCCCCGCAGTGCCGAGGGTTCGGCCGCAGGTCGATGCCCAGTTCGTCCAGAACTCAGCCGTGCTGCGTCCCGAGTCGGATGCCGCCTTGCGCCAACTCGCCGCCCGCCGTTCCGGCGGGACGGTGGCGCTGCTGGGCGGCGGCGACGCGGCCTCGGCCCTGCCGGATGCACAGGCTGCTGCGCTGCCGCTGGCGTGGCGACGCGCCCGCGCCATGGCCGACGTGCTTGTCGCCGCCGGCGTGCCCACCTCTGCCATGCGCGTCGACGCCGCAGCCCTGGCTCGCGGTGGCATCGCCCGTCTGGTAGATTGAGCGAACCGCAACCGGCTTCGATCCGAAAAGTCACTGGCATGTCGAACGAATTCCATCGCATCCGCCGCATGCCGCCTTATGTGTTCGCCGAGGTGAACACCGCCAAGGCGCGCGCGCGGGCCGCGGGGGAGGACATCATCGACCTGGGCATGGGCAACCCCGACACCGGCACGCCCGCGCACATCGTGGCCAAGCTGGTCGAGGCCGTGCAGGACCCGCGGACCCACCGCTACAGCTCCAGCAAGGGCATCCCCGGCCTGCGACGCGCGCTGGCTGGCTACTACGCCCGCCGGTTCGATGTGAAGCTGGACCCCGAGACCGAGGTGGTCGCGACACTGGGCAGCAAGGAGGGGCTGGCCAACCTGGCCGCCGCCATCACCAGTCCCGGCGACACCATCCTGGTGCCGAACCCCAGCTACCCCATCCACCAATTCGGCTTCATCATCGCCGGCGCCAGCGTTCGCAGTATCCCGGCGACCCCCGACGGGGCCATGCTCGAGGCGTTGGACCGTGCGGTACGCCACAGCGTGCCGAAGCCTACCGCCATCATCGTCAACTTCCCGAGCAACCCGACCGCATACCTGGCCGACCTTGCGTTCTACAAAGAGATCGTCGCGTTCTGCCGCAAGCACGAGATCTACATCCTGTCCGACCTCGCCTATGCCGAGATCTACTTCAACGACCAGCCGCCGCCGTCCATTCTGCAGATCGAGGGTGCGAAGGACATCACGGTCGAGTGCACCAGCCTGTCGAAAACCTACTCCATGCCCGGCTGGCGCATGGGGTTTGCCGCCGGCAATCCGCGGCTGATCTCCGCCCTGGCGCGCATCAAGTCCTACCTCGACTACGGCGCCTTCACCCCTATCCAGGTCGCCGCCACCGCCGCGCTGAACGGCCCGCAGGACTGCGTGGCCGAGATGCGCACGCTGTATAAGGAACGCCGCGACGTCCTGGTCCGTGGCCTGCAGCAGGCCGGGTGGGACGTGCCCAGCCCGGATGGCTCCATGTTCGCCTGGGCGCCCATCCCACCCAAGTACGCTCATCTCGGCAGTGTCGAGTTCAGCAAGCTGCTGCTTGCGCGCGCCAGGGTCGCGGTGGCCCCCGGCATCGGCTTCGGCGAGTACGGCGACACGCATGTGCGGATCGCGCTGGTGGAGAACACGCAGCGCCTCCGGCAGGCGACGCGGAATATCAGGGCGTTCCTGCAAGCCGAGAGCAATGTCGCCGAGGCTGCGGAATGAAGCGATTTTGTTTGCTCCGTCCCTTGGGAGAGGGCCGGGGTGAGGGTTCTCACCGCCAGCAGAAGCCTATTCCAGCTTTTAAAACCCT
>JAYVEG010000073.1:0-5752 GCA_043748985.1 Rhodospirillales bacterium | reverse complement strand
CGGCGGACCAGGTCGAATTCGGGATCACGCTGCTGGGTGGCGATACGACATCGACGCCGGGGCCGATGAGCCTGTCGCTGACGTGTATGGGGCATGTGGCGCCGGGGCTGGCGGTGCGGCGGGTTGGGGCGCGGGTGGGCGATGGGTTGTGGGTGACTGGCACGATCGGGGACGGGGCGTTGGGGCTGGCGGCGCTGCAGGGGCGGTTGGCCGATCCCACGGGGTATTTGGCGGGGCGATATCGGCTGCCGCAGCCTCGGGTGGGGTTCCTGCGACCTGGGCTGGTGCGGGCGGCGATGGATGTGTCGGATGGGCTGGTGCAGGATGCCGGGCACTTGGCGCGGGCCGGCGGGGTAGGCGTCTTGATCGAGGCCGGTCTGGTGCCGTTGTCGGAGGCGGCGCGGGCGGCGGGGCCGGCGTGGCTGGAGACGTGTCTGACGGGGGGTGACGATTACGAGCTGCTGATGGCGGCGGGGCCGGACGGGGTGGCGGGGGCTACGCGGATCGGGCGGTTCGTGGAGGGGGCCGGGGTACGTGTGCTTGATGGGCAAGGAGGAGTTGTGGCGCTGGTCCGGGGGGGGTGGAGCCACTTTTGACGACTGGGTGGTGGATCGTCCCCACACTATGCGTTGGCCGGGAGTTTACAGGCCTTGAGCGCCGCTGTTGCCTGGTCCGGTAGAGCCGCCGGAGCCGCCGCTGCCAGCGCCGGTGGGGCCGGTGCTGAACTTGCCGACGTTGCCGAGCAACTGCTGCATGAAGCTGGCTTCGCTGCCAGGTGAGGGGGTGGCGCGGGAGACGACGTCGACATCGCGGGCGTCGTCCTGGCCAAGTTTCTCGACGCCGCGGAGGACACCTGCGCTGTCGAAGGTCATGGCGACGACGTTCTGGTCGAGAATGCCGGGGGTGCGGCCGACACGGGTTCGGGTGGTCTCGCTGATGTAGAGCCAGCGATTATCGTCGAAGGTGGCGCGGGCGGTGGGGGAGCCGAGAAGGCTGCTGACGTCGGCCTTGGTGGAGGTGCCGACGACGAGGTCCTTCAACTGGTCGGGATCGACCTTGTTGCCGCGGGCGGTGCGGGGCGTCTCGATCACGCTGCAGCCGGCGAGGGCTATCATGAGGAGAAGGGCGGGCAGAGGCGAGCGCACGAGGATGAGGTCTCTCCAGCAAGCGGGCCAGCGCTGCAGTTGCATGGGGCGACCCGGCGCTTATGTTGGTGGTGGGGTGTCATGAGCGCCCGCGGCTGTCAATTCCGATCATCGAGTGGAGACTGGTTATGCTGGGCCTATTCCGGCGCAAGATGCACGAACGCACGGGCTTCGCCCTGTACAATGCGGCGGTGGCGGCGGCGCGGGCGCCCTGGCTCTATACGGGGCTGGGGGTGCCCGACACGCTGGACGGGCGGTTCGACCTGGTGGGCGCACATGTGTTCCTGATCATCGACCGGCTGCGTGCGGTGGCGGAGCCTGGGCCTGCGGTGGCGCAGGCGGTGTTCGATGCGATGTTCTCGGACATGGACTTCAACCTGCGCGAGATGGGCGTGGGAGACATGACGGTGGGCAAGCGAGTGAAACAGATGTGGGAAGCTTTTCATGGCCGTGCAACGGCTTATGAGGCGGGGTTGAAGGCGGACGATGATTTGGAGTTGACGGAGGCGCTGGCACGGAACGTGTGGCGCGGCGAGGCGCCGGCGGGGGCTGCCGGATCGTTGGCGGCGCTGCTGCGACGACAGCAGGCGGCGTTGGCGGCAGTGCCGATCGAGAGCTTCCTGGACGGGACAATGCGGTTTCCGGTGACGGTGGCGGCGTGACGCCGGAGCTTTCCACGGCCGAGCTTTCCCGGGTGGTTTCGGTCGATCGGCTGCCAGCGGGGCTGGTGATCGAGGCGACGCCTGCGGAGTGCGCGGCATTGGCGGGGCGGCTGCATATCGCCGAGGTCCGGGCCCTGACGTGCCGCTGGGTGTTGCGGCGGCAGGGCGTGATCGTCGAGGCCCAAGGAGCATTGGAGGCCGACGTGGTGCAGAGCTGTGTCGTGTCGCTGGAGCCGGTGGAACAGCATGTGAGCGACCGGTTCGTCGTCCGATTCGTGCCGGAGGGTGCTGATGGCGAGGACGGCGACCCGGACGCGCCGGACGAGTTGCCTTATCGCGGATCTTCGATTGATCTGGGCGAAGCGGCTTCGGAACAGTTGGCGCTGGCGCTGGACCCATATCCGCGCCGGGGCGACGCCGAATTGGACCCGGCGGCGCTGGATCCAGGTGGCGGGGTGTTCGGCGGCTTGGCTGCGTTGCGACGGGAACCGTAGGCTCATCTTGCAGCGAACGGGCGGCTCTGCTAGACGGCGCGCCTTACATTCAACATCGTGACTGCGGCGCCGACGCTCGGCGTCCCTGCTTCACTGCCCGGAGGGGCATCGTCCCATGGCTGTTCCGAAGAAGAAGACCTCCCCATCCCGCCGCGGCATGCGTCGTTCGCATGATGCGTTGCAGACTGAGGCGCACAGCGAGTGCTCCAACTGTGGCGAATTGAAGCGTCCGCATCACATCTGTGGCCATTGTGGTCACTACAATGGCCGCGAAGTCGTTGCCGCCGAGGACCTGAAGGGTGCGGTCCGGGTCTGACACCCGGATCGACGCTTACGAAGGATTGGGCCCTCGACATGCATGAAGCGGTTGGGGGCGCCCATGGTTGAACCGTTCAGCCTCGCTATCGACGCCATGGGTGGGGACCGCGCGCCGGAAGTGGTGCTGGACGGGCTGGTGATCGCCGCCGAGCGGCATCCCGGGGCGCGTTTTCTGCTGGTCGGCGACGAGGCCCAGCTGAGGCCTATGATGGCCACGCGCAAGCGGATCGGGGATTGCTGCACGGTGCGGCATACGTCCGCGGTGATCCCAAGCGAGATGAAACCAACGGCCGCTTTGCGGGTTCGGGGCTCGTCCATGCGGCTGGCAATCGATGCCGTGGCTGCGGGGGAGGCGCATGGCGTTGTCTCCGCGGGGAATACTGGCGCGCTGCTGGCGCTGGCCAAGATCGTGATCAAGACTTTGCCCGGGATCGATCGGCCGGCGATGGCGGCGATCGGGCCTTCGGCGCGGGGCGACGTGGTGATGTTGGATCTGGGGGCGAACGTGCAGTGCGACGCGCGCAACCTGGTGCAATTTGCGATCATGGGCGATGTGTTCGCGCGGACGGTGTTGGGGCTGCCGGCGCCGACGATCGGGCTGTTGAACGTGGGGTCCGAGGAGCTGAAGGGCGACGAGCGGGTAAAGGCGGCGGCCGACGTGCTGCGGCGGAGCCACATCGCGGCGAATTTCCATGGCTTCGTCGAGGGGCACGACATCACGGCGGGCACGACGGACGTGGTGGTGACGGACGGGTTCACCGGCAACGTCGCGCTGAAGACCGGTGAGGGCGCGCTGAAGCTGGCGAGCGATCTGCTGAAGCAGATCTTCCTGGGCAGCCTTGCGGGGCGGCTGGCATATCTGCTGGTTCGGCCGGGGCTGGACCGGATGCGGACCTGGCTCGATCCCCGCCGCTATAACGGCGCGGTGATGCTGGGATTGAACGGGGTGGTCGTGAAATCCCATGGCGGCACCGACGCCGAGGGCTTCGCGCACGCGGTGGACGTTGCGATGGACATGGTGGTGCACGGTTTCAACGAGAAGATCCGAGTTGGGTTGGCGCAGATCGAACGGCTGGGCAAGCCGGCGCTGGCGGCCGCGGTCTGATGCTGCGGGCGGTGCTGGCCGGGGTCGGCAGCTATTTGCCGGACCGGATTGTCACGAACGACGAGCTGTCGCAGACGGTCGAGACTACGGATGCTTGGATCCAGGAGCGGACGGGGATCAAGCAGCGGCATCTGGCTTCGCCGCACGAGACGTGTGCGTTCATGGGGGCTGCGGCGGCGCGGGAGGCGTTGGACCGGGCCGGGGCCGGGCCGGGCGACGTGGATGCGATCATCCTGGCAACGAGCACGCCCGATCAGGCGTTTCCGGCGACGGCGCTGCGGGTGCAGGCAATGCTGGGGGTGCAGCAGGGGTTCGGGTTCGATCTGTCGGCGGCGTGCAGCGGGTTCGTCTATGGGCTTTCGGTGGCCGACGGGATGGTGCGGTCGGGCCAGGCGCGGGGCGTGCTGGTGATCGGGAGCGAGGTGTATTCCCGCATCCTGAACTGGTCGGATCGAGGGACGTGCGTGCTGTTCGGCGATGGGGCCGGTGCGGTGTTCGTGCGGGCGGCCGAGGATGACGGGCGGGCAGGGATCCTGTCGACGCATCTGCATGCGCAGGGGACGCTGGGCGACATACTTTATGTGGATGGCGCCGTGGGACGACGGGAGAAGTCTGGCCACCTGGTGATGAATGGGCGGGAGGTGTTCCGCCATGCCGTTGCGAAGCTGGCGGCCGCCGTTGACGAGGCGTTGTCGGCCAATGGGCTTGTGCATGCGGATGTGGATTGGCTGGTGCCCCACCAGGCGAATCGGCGGATCATTGATGCGATGGGGAAGAAGCTGGGCCTGTTGCCGGAACGTGTGGTGATGACGGTTGATCGGCATGCGAACACGTCGGCGGCGTCGATCCCGCTGGCATTGGCCGAGGCGGTGAGGGATGGACGGATCAAGCCGGGCGACCTGGTGCTGATGGAGGCGTTGGGCGGGGGCCTGACGTGGGGTTCTGCGCTGGTACGGATGTAGGCGGGTCCGGGACCCTGGTAAGTGAGCCACGCTGTGGCAGTCGCGCCACAGCTGTTTGAGAGAAATGGTTTAAGGTCAAGTGGTTTGCTTGACCCTCATGAACCCGCTCCTTAGCGTGGGCCCCATGAGCACGGTGACACGCGCACAACTTGCCGAGACGATCTATGCCCAGGTGGGGCTATCGCGGAATGATTCTGCCGCGTTGTTGGAGACGGTGCTGGAGCGGATGTCTGCGGCGTTGGAGGCCGGTGAGTCTGTGAAGGTCAGTGGGTTCGGGACGTTTTCGGTGCGCCAGAAGGGGCGTCGGATCGGGCGGAACCCTAAGACGGGTGTGGAGGTGCCGATCCTGCCTCGTCGGGTGCTGACGTTCCGGCCGAGCCAGGTGCTGAAGGCGCACGTGAACGGCACTGCGATCCCGGCGACAGATGACGAATGATCGGCGACGAATGATTGGCGACGAATGAGCGGTTTGCCTGATCTGCTGCCGCCTGAGCCTGGCGAGGCCGGGCCGGATGCGGCCCGGACACGGGCGAAGAAGGCGCCGAACGCGTTTCGGACCATCAGCGAGGTGGCGGACGAGCTGCACATTCCGCAGCATGTGCTGCGGTTCTGGGAGACGAAGTTCCCTCAGGTGAAGCCGCTGAAGCGGGGCGGTGGGCGGCGTTACTACCGTCCGGATGACATCCTCCTGCTGCGGCGGATTTCGGATCTGCTGTATATTCAGGGCTATACGATCAAGGGCGTGCAGCGACTGCTGCGTGAGGGCGGTGGACAGCTGTCGGACGATATTCCGCCGGCGCCAGCAGCGGAGCGGGCGGCCGCGGAGGCGGAGCGGGCGGCGCCGGTGCCGGAGGCAAGATTGGAGCTGCAGAGCCCAGGAGCGCATCCTGGAGAGCGCGACGAGGTTCTTCGGTTGCGAGCCCTTCTGACCGATGCGCTGAATGAACTTACGGCCTTGAGGCGCCTTCTTCCCTGACACGGTTTGGGAGCGGATGATGGATAGGACGATCCTTGTCGTCGTGTTGGCCTGCGTGATTGGTTGCAGTGCGGTCGCAAAGGACGTCGG
>JAYVEG010000072.1:0-16896 GCA_043748985.1 Rhodospirillales bacterium | reverse complement strand
CCTGCGAGAGTCTGCGGCGGGGCGAGAGCGCCATGGCGCTGGCGGGCGGGGTGGCGGTGATGACGACGCCGGGGTTCTACCTGGCGGGGGCGAGTGCGGGGATGCTGTCGCCGTCGGGGCGTTGCCGCACGCTGGATGCGGCGGCGGACGGGTTCGTGCCGGCCGAGGCTGTGGCGGTCGTGGTGCTGAAGCGGTTGAGCGACGCGCTGCGCGACGGGGACCAGGTTCACGCGGTGATCCGGGCCAACGGGATGAACCAGGACGGCGCGAGCAATGGCATCACGGCGCCGAATGGGGCCGCGCAGACGGCGCTGATCCGCCAGGTGCAGGCGGGGATCGCGCCGGGCAACATCGGGTATGTGGAGCTGCACGGGACGGGCACGCGGCTGGGCGACCCGATCGAGCTGGACGCGCTGCGCGATGCGATGGGCCCTGCCGATGGCCGGGCGCCGTGGTGCGGCATCGGGTCCTCGAAGGCCGCGATCGGGCATGCGCTGCCGGCGGCCGGCGTCGTTGGTCTGATCCGGGCGGCGCTCGCGGTGCGGCACCGGCTGGTGCCGCCGGTGGTGCATCTGGCGGCGCTGAACCCGCATATCGGGCTGGACGGCACACCGTTCACGACCCCGGCACGGGCGACCCCGTGGCCCGATGGCCCGGTGTGTTCGGCGGTCAGTGCGTTCGGGTTCAGCGGCACCAACGCGCATGTGGTGCTGCAGGCCGCGCCGCCGCTGCCGGCAATCCGCGCTGCTGCGGGGCTGCATGTGGCCGTGTTGTCGGCCGAGACGGAGACGGCGCTGCGTCAGCGCGCGGTGGCCCTCGCCGCGTGGTTGCGGGCGTATCCGGATGCCGAGATCGCTGATGTCTGCTTCACGCTCGGGGCTGGGCGGACGGCGATGCGGGTGCGGGCGGCGTTCGAGGCGACGGATTGCGCCGGGCTGGTGCGGGCGATCGAGGCAGGGCAGGGGGCTGAGGGCGACGTTGCGGCGCAGTTCCTGGCCGGTCAGGCGGTCGATTGGAGCGGCATTTATCCGCCGGGCAGCGCGCGGCGGGTGGGACTGCCGGGCTATCCCTTTGCGCGGCGACGGTGCTGGCCCGAGGACGTGCAGACCCAAAGGTCTGTGTTCAACGCGGTCATCGACGCGCTGATGGACGGCGATTGATGGGTCTGCCTGATCCTGTCGCCCTGCTCGATCCCTACGCCCGGGCGCTGGTGCAGGCGGCTTTGGCGCATGTCGAGGCGGACCGGGTCGCGCCCCGTCAGCGGCGGTTGTGGGGTCTGCTGCGGCGGCTGTGCGTCGGTCCCGGGAGCCCACATTGTCCGGACGTTGCAGGTCTGGCGCCATTCACCAGCCTGCTCGAGCGATGCACGGCCCACCTGGGCGACGTGCTGACGGGCCGGCTGCCGGCGACCGAGGTGCTGTTTCCCGGTGGCAGCCTGGGACTGGTCGAGCCGGTTTATCGCGGCAATCCGTGGTCGGACCATTTCAACGGGCTGACCGCCCGTGCCGCCGGCCGCGCCGTGGCCGCGCTGTCCGCCCGCAGCGAGGGTCCGGTGCGGGTGCTGGAGGTGGGGGCGGGCACCGGCGGCACGACGGAGGCGGTGTTGCGGGCGCTCGATCCGCACGCGGCCCGGGTCGTGTTTGAGTTCACGGATGTCTCGGCGGCCTTCGTCGCACAGGCGCAGGTCCGGTTCGCACGGCCGTTCCTGCAGGCGCGCGTGCTGGACCTGGAGCGCGATCTGCTGGCCCAGGGGCAGGCGCCGGTGCATGTGGTGATCGCCACGAATGTGCTGCATGCCACGACGGATATCGGCGCCACGCTTGGCCGCCTGCATGCCGTGATGCAGCCGGGCGGGCTGCTGCTGGTAAACGAGTTGATGCGGGCCGGCATCTTCGCGACCGCAACCTTTGGTCTGTTGGACGGGTGGTGGGCCTTTGCCGACGCCGCCCGGGCGGGCGGGGATTCGCCGTTGCTCGATGTGCAAGGCTGGACGCAGGTCTTGGGTGAACAGGGCTTCGGACAGCCTGGCGTGTTCGGGCTCACGACCCCGCCGGGCAACTCGTTCCAATGCCTAATGGTCGCGGAGCGGCTAGGCCCGGTTGCGGCCAAGGCGGCGCCGGCCGCGGTGATCCCGGCGCCATGCCCATCCCCGGCTGCCAAGGGGTCCGGCGTTGCCGACCGGGTCGCGGCCGCGCTGGCTGCGGTGCTGGGCTTCACGGCAGACGAGTTGCCTTACGACCGACCCTTTGCCGAGTTGGGCGTGGATTCCATCGTGGCACCGCAACTCGTCGCGGCGATCAACGCGGGATTGGGCTGCGGGCTGGAAACGACCGACGTGTTCAACTACGCGACCGTGACGGACTTGGCCGCCCGGGTCGCGTCCTTGTTGCCCGCGGCCCCGGGTTCCGCGCCGGTGCCGGTGCCGGTGCTGGAGCCCGCACGAGACACCGATATCGCCGTCATCGGCCTGGCCTGCCGCTTTCCCGGGGCGCCCGATGCCGAGGCGTTCTGGGATTTGATCGAGGCCGGCGGCTGCGCGGTGCGCGCGGTGCCTGCCGAGCGCTGGGACTGGCGCCGGTATCACGCGCCCACACGGCAGCCCGGCAAGCTCTATGCCTATTGGGGCGCTTTCCTGGAAGACCACGACCGGTTCGATCCCGAGTTCTTCAACCTCTCCTGGCGCGAGGCCGCGGCGATGAGCCCGCAGCAGCGCGTTTTCCTGCAGACGGCATGGCATGCGCTGGAAGACGCAGGCTATCCCGCCGCGGCGCTCTTTGGCCTCGATTGCGGCGTGTTCGTGGGCGTGACGCATCGTGACCACGCAACGCAAGGCCATCAGGGCGAAAGTCTGCCGGCACTGGGCAACTCGATGGCCATCCTGCCGGCCCGGTTGTCCTACCACCTCAATCTGCGCGGCCCGAGCCTGCCGATCGATACCGCGTGTTCGTCCTCGCTGGTCGCCATCCACATGGCCTGCCAGAGCCTTCTGTCCGGCGATTGCAGCATGGCGCTGGCGGGCGGCGTGTCGGTGCTGCTGACGGACCCGGAGTTGCATCTGTTCCTGAGCGACAGCGGCATGGCCTCGCCGACCGGGCAGTGTCATGCGTTCGACGCTGCGGCGGATGGGTTCGTGCCGGGCGAGGGGGCCGGGGCCGTCGTGCTGAAGCGTCTGTCCCAGGCGCGGGCGGATGGCGACCGGGTGCTGGGGATCATCCGGGCGTCCGGTGTAAACCAGGACGGGCGCAGCAGCGGGATCACCGCGCCCTGTGGCCCGGCACAGGTGGCGCTGGAGCGGGCAGTGCATTTGCGGGCCGGCATCGACGCTGCGACGATCGGCTATGTGGAGACGCATGGCACCGGCACGCGGCTGGGCGATCCGATC
This sequence comes from Rhodospirillales bacterium, assembly GCA_043748985.1. Taxonomy (GTDB): domain Bacteria; phylum Pseudomonadota; class Alphaproteobacteria; order Acetobacterales; family Acetobacteraceae; genus JBBROS01. Next base: position 13,514 of record JAYVEG010000072.1, on the reverse strand, counting down.
GAGGTGAAGGCGCTGGCCGAGGCGTTTGGTGGCCTTGGCGATGGCGGAGGATCGGCAGCGCTCGGTGCGGTGAAGGCGAATATCGGGCACACGCTGGCCGCTGCCGGCGTGGCCGGGTTGATCAAGGTGCTGCTGATGGGCCGGGCGGGGGTGATCCCGCCCTGTGCCGGGTTCAAGACGCCGAACCCGGAGATCGGGCTGGAGCGCACCCCGTTCCGGGTTCCGGTTGCGGCCGAGCCGTGGACGGGACTGCGGCGTGCGGCGGTCAGTTCGTTCGGGTTCAGCGGCACGAACGCGCATCTGGTCGTCGATGTGGTGTCCGAGGTGCCGGGCACGGCGATGACTGGGCGCTATCCCGTGCTGCTGTCGGCCCGCAGCGAGGAGGCCTTGGCGCGTCAGCGCGCGGCGTTGCGGCGGTGGCTCGACCGGCATGCGCCGGTTCTGCCCGATCTGGCCTTCACGCTCGCGTCCGGGCGGACGGGCTTCGAGCACCGCTGGGCAGTGATGGTCGACAGCCTGGACGCGCTGCGGGCGGCGCTCGACGCGGGTGCCGGCCAGGTGGCGCTGGCGGGCGGGGCGTCGGCGCGGGCGGCGACGGCGGCGTTCGCGACTGCTGTGGGGACGGAGGCGCGTGTGGCGGCCTGGTTGCAGGGCGGAGCGGGCGATTGGGGCGACACATTCCCGGGCGCACGGCGTGTGGCAGCGCCGCTCTATCCCTTCGCCATGGAACATTTCGGGGCCGCGGCGACGCATCCTTTGCTGGGCGCGCGCAGCGGGATCGCCTGGCCGCTGCATCTGGCCGCAGATGCCTTTCCCCTGCGGGATCACGTCTATGCCGGCAAGGCGCTGCTGCCGGCTGCGGCGATGCTGGACGCCGTGCTGTCCGCCGCCCTGCAGGATGGTGCGGCGCTGCCCTGTCGTATCGCGGACGTGACGTTCGCGGCGCCGGTCTATGCAGGGTCCGGTGCCTTGCTGACGCTGGACGGCGGCGCCTTCACGGTGCGTTCGGGTGGCATCACGCATGCCGAGGGTCGTGTCGGGGCGGTTGCCGGGCATGAGGCCTGGATCGGCGAGGGCCAGGGCGACTGGATCGAGGCCGCGGCGGCCTATGCACGGTTTGCGGCGATGGGTTTCGCTTATGGGCCCGGGCTGCGCGCGATTGAACGGCTGCGGGCCCATGGCGACGAGGTTTGGGGCTGGCTCTCGGTTCCGGAGGCTGCGCCGGTTGAGGGGTTCGTGCTGCATCCGGCGCTGCTGGATGGCGCCATCCAGGCTGCGGTCGCGCTGGCCAGTGGCGCGCCGGGCCTGGCGGTGCCGGCGCGGCTGGGGGGGCTGTCGGTGTGGGGCACTTTGCCGTCGCGGTGCCGCGTGCATCTGCGTCGGGAGCGGGCGGGGCACGGCGTCGAGCGCCTGCATATCCGCCTGGCTGGGCCCGACGGCCGTGTGCTCGTGGCCTTGGATGGGCTGGACATCCGGGTCGAGCAGCGGGCCGCCATCGGGTTCCATGTGCCGAGTTGGACCGCGGTCGAGGCAACTCCGGCGCGGCCGGACATACTGTTCGACATGGGTGAGGCGCTGTGGGAGGCGCTGGGCCGCGCACCGATCCTGGTCGAGCCGGGCGCCGCCTTCGGGCAGACCGGGCCGCAACGGTTTGTGGTACGCGCGGATTCTGCGGAGGATCATGCCCGCCTGTTGGCCGAGACGCAGGCGGCTACGATCTGGCACGCATGGTCGCGCCATGGTGGCGATGCCTCGGGGCGTGGTGTCGTGGCGGTGGCGGTGTTGATGCAGGCGCTGGTTCGCACGAAGCGGGCGGCTCGGGTGGTGCACGGCCATGACGGATCCGCCTGGGGCGGCGCGGTGGGCGGGCTGGCGCGGGCGGTGGCGCAGGAACAGGGGCTTGTGCGGCTGGTGAGTGTTGCGGCGGCCGGACCAGGCGGCCTTGAGGCGATGGAGCGGGCCGGTGGGGAGCGGGTCGGCTGGCGGACGGTGGAGCCCGAGGGCGCGCCGCCGCTGCGCCGGGGCGGCACCTATTTAATCAGCGGCGGTCTTGGCGGGGTGGGGGCGGTGGTGGCGCGGCATCTGGTTCGGGCGTGGGACGCGCGGGTCGTGGTGCTCGGCCGAACGCGGCGTGACGCGGTGCTGACGGGGATCGGGCCAGCGGAGCAGGTTTTCTTCCAGGCCGCGGACGTGGCGGAGGACGTCCAGGTGACGGCGGCGCTGGATGCCGGGCGGGTGCGGTTCGGGCCGTTGCATGGCGTGTTCCATGCGGCCGGCGTGCAGCATGACGGGGCGCTGCGGGACGTCGGGATGGATCGGGTGCGCGCGGTGCTCGACGCCAAGATGCGCGGTGCTGTGGCGTTGGACCGGGCCACGGCGGGCGATCCGCTGGAGGTGTTCGCCCTGTTCTCCTCGGTGGCGGGGACGTTCGGCAGCCCTGGGCAGGCCGCCTATTCCGCGGCCAACGCCTTCCTGGACTGCTATGCGCGGGACCGGCGGGGCCCCGGGCGCAGCGTCAGCATCGGGTGGCCGTTCTGGCGTATCGGCGGCATGGACGCCGGGGGTGCGGAGGATGCGCGGGCCCTGGCCACCGGGATCAGGCCGTTGGACGAGGCGGAGGGATGCGCGGCATTCGAGGCCGCGTTGTCGCTGGGGCCGCATGTGCTGCCGCTGGCGGGCGATGCCGGGCTGATCCGCCGCTTTCTTGATGGGCCCTTGATGGCCGAGGCTGCCGAGGCGCCGCTTGGTTTGCTGATGCGGGTGTTCGCGCAGGAGACGGGAACGCCGCCAGGACGCGTCAATGCCGATAAGCCGTTCGATCAGTATGGCGTTGATTCCCTTTTGGTCATGAAGCTGAACGCGGCGCTGGAACGTGAACTCGGCCCGTTGCCGTCGACCCTGTTCTTCGACCATGCCACGCTCCGCAGCCTGGCGGGCGCGCTGGAGACGACCGCTGCGGCGCGGTTTGCCACACCGAAGCCCGAGCCATCGGCGCCCAAGCCTGAAGGCATCGCCATCATCGGCATTGCCGGGCGGTTTCCGGACGCTGCGTCCCTCGACGCGTTCTGGTCCAACCTCCAGGCCGGGACCGATGTCATCCGGACCATTCCGCCGGAGCGGTGGGACCATGCGCGCCATTTCGACGCGACGCCCGGCCGGCCTGGGAAGGCCTATGCGCAATGGGGCGGCTTTGTCCCCGACGTGGATCGGTTCGATCCGTTGTTCTTCAACATCGCGCCTGCGGAGGCGGAGCGGATGGACCCGCAGGAGCGGCTGTTCCTGGAGACATGCTGGGAGGCGATGGAGGATGCCGGCCACACCCGCGCCTCGATGGGCCGGGACGGCGCGGTGTTCGTGGGCGTGATGTATGGGGATTACCAGCTGCGTGTGCTGGACCAGCATAGCCGGGGCAATCCGGTCCAGGGCGCTGCGCCTTACTGGTCGATTGCGAACCGGGTGTCCTACGTGCTCGATCTGCACGGGCCCAGCATGGCGGTGGACACGGCTTGCTCGTCCTCGCTCAGCGCCATCCATCTTGCCTGCCAGGCGCTGGCGGCCGGCGAGGTCAGCGTCGCGGTTGCGGGGGGCGTGAATCTCAGCCTGCATCCGTCGAAGTTCATCGGGTTGAGCCAGGGTCGCTTCGCCTCGACCGACGGGCGGTGCCGGTCCTTTGCGGCGGGCGGCGACGGGTATGTGCCGGGGGAGGGGGTAGGTGCGGTGATCCTGAAGCCGCTGGCCGCCGCCCTGGCCGACGGCGACCATGTGCACGCTGTGATCCGTGGGTGGTCCGCGAACCATGGCGGCAAGACCAACGGCTATACCGTGCCCAGCCCCAGCCGGCAGGCTGCCGCGATCGGGGCGGCGATGCGGCGCGCCGGCGTGGAGCCCGGGACGATCGGGTATGTGGAGGCGCATGGCACGGGCACGGCGCTGGGCGACCCGATCGAGATCGCGGGCCTGGCTGCGGCCTATGCCGGGGCGGCGCCGGGTGCGGTGCGGGTGGGCTCGGCGAAGGCCAGCATCGGCCATCTGGAGGCGGCGGCGGGGATCGCCGGGGTGGCGAAGGTGGTGCTGCAGATGCGCCATCGCCGGTTTGCGCCCATGCCGGGCTTTGGTGGCGTTAATCCGGTGTTGGGCCTTGTGGGCGCCCCGCTGCGGTTGCAGCACGAGGCCGCCGCTTGGGACGGCCCGCTGCCGCTGCGGGCGGGGATCAGCTCGTTCGGGGCGGGCGGGGCCAACGCGCATCTTGTGCTGGAGGAGGCGCCGGCGCGGCCGGTGGCGGCGGCGGTGGATGCCCCGGGTGTGGCTGTGTTGTCGGCGCGGAGCCGGTCGGGGTTGATGGCCTATGCCGCACGACTGATGGCGGCGCTGGATCCGGCGTGGTCTTTCGCCGACGTGCTGCACACTTTGCAGCATGGGCGGGAGCCGATGGCGGCGCGGTTGGCGTTCGTGTGCGGGTCGGTTGCCGCATTGAAGGACCGGCTGGCGGCGGTTGTGGCGGGCGACCTGGGTGGGGTCCAGTTCGGCCTTCTGGATGAAGAGACGGCGCCCGTGGCGGCCGCGGCCGGGGCCGGGCTGGATGCGCTCGCCCGCGCCTGGGTGCAGGGCGCTGTGATCGCGTGGCCCGTGCTGGGCCGTCGGATGCCCTTGCCGCCGCATCCGTTCGAGCGGCGGCGCTATTGGATCGCCGAGGTGGATGCTGCCGAAGTGGGCCTGTCCCGTCACTTCGGCCTGGATGATGGGTTGGTCCGCGACCACCAGGTGGGCGGACGCGCTTTGATCCCCGGCATGGCGCAGGTGATGTTGGCCTTGTCTGCCACCGGCGCCGACGGTCTGGCGGGGATGGTGTTCGAGGCGCCCATTGTGGTGCCGTCCGTCGGGACCACGCTTCGTGTCGAGCGGGACGGCGGCCGGTTCCGTGTGACCGGGGATGATGGGACGGTGCATGCGAAGGGCAGCGTGGGCCATCCTGATACGGTGCCGCTGGCAGTGCCGCTCGAGCTTCAGGACGATGCCGGGTGGCCGGTGCTGACCCGGGCGGACGTGTATGCCCGGCTGGCCGGCATGGGGCTGCACTACGGCCCGACGCTGGCGTTGCTGGACGAGGTTCGGGTTCAGGGCGACACTGTCACCGGTCGCCTGGCCGCAGGCGAGGCGGCGGCGGCAATGGATGCCGGCTTGCAGGCGCTGATCGGGCTGTTGCCGGCACATGAGAGGCGGTTGTTCGTGCCTTTCGCGCTCGGTGCGGTCCGACTCTATGGCGACCCGGCGCGCGCCTGTAGCGTGGTTGGGCGGCGGAGAGGGGGGGAAGCGGGTGCGCCCGTGTTCGACCTGGCGCTGTTCGACGCGGCGGGCGTGCGGCTGCTGGACCTGACCGGGCTTGCCACACGGCCATTGAACGCGCTGCCGGTTACCATCGCACGGCCGGTTTGGCGGCTGGCCGACGCCTTGGGCCCGGCATTGGCGGATGGGATCGTCTTGCATCGGGCCATGACCCCGCTGGCAGTGGGGACGGAAGAGCACATCGTATGGGACGCGACGGCGCCGGAGGGCGAAACCGCTTCGTGTGCCGAGGCCCTTGCGCTGGATCTGCTGGAGGGCTTGCAGGCGCTGGACCGTGCGGGGCGTTTGCGCCAGGGGCTGCGGCTGACGGTGCTGACGTCGGGGGTGCATTCGGTGCGGGACGAACCGGTCGATCCCCGGGCCGGTGCGTTGGCTGGCGTGGCGAAGGTGGCGGCGCTGGAATTCCCGTTGCTGAAGGTAGCGCTGGTGGACGCAGACGCGGCGGCGCTGGTGGAGGGGTGGGTGGCCCGAGCGGCGGCAGAACCCGCGACGGTGCCGGTGACGTCCGTTGCGTGGCGGGGTGCGGCCCGGTTCGTGCTGGGGCTGGAGACGACGAGTTCGCCGGATGGGGCAGCGGTGCCGCAGGGCGCGGTGTGGGCGATCGTGGGGGGTGCCGGCGGATTGGGGCTGGCTTTCGCGGCATGGTTGGCGCGAGAGCATGGGGCGCGGGTGGCGCTGCTGGGCCGTCGCCCTGTCGCCGCGGTGCTGGATGGTGCCACGCTACCCGCAGGGGTGCGGTATTGGCAGGGCGATGCGACCGATCCCATTGCGTTGACGGCGGCGTTCGATGGGGTCCGGGCGGAATGGGGCGGGATCGACGTCGTGATCCATGCGGCGCTGGTGCTGCGGGACGCGCCGCTTACCACCATGGACGCGGCGATGTTCCGGGCGGCGCTGGCGCCGAAGGTGTCGGGTGTGGTGGCGTTGGAGGCGGCGTTGGCCGGGCATGCGCCGGGCCTGGTGGTGCTGTTCTCGTCGGCGAATGCTTACCCGGGGTCGGCGGGGCAGGGGAACTATGTGGCCGGGTCGTGTTTTGCCGATGCGTGGGCGCGCGGCATGCGCGGAGGCCGGGGCTGGCGGGTGGCGACTATCGGCTGGGGCCTGTGGGGCCAGGTGGGCGCGGTGCGGGGGCCTGAATTCCAGGCGCGTTTGGCCCGGCTGGGTGTTCATCCGATTGCTCCACATGAGGGCTTTGCCGCCTTTGCCGCCATACTGGTGACGGGCTTGCCCGAGACGATCGCCGTGAAGGCCGAACCTGGTGCGCTCGCGCAACTCGGCGTCGTCGCGGCGGACCCGGTGCTGGAGGCGGCTCGGCTGGGACCTGTGCCCGGATTGCCCGCAGCGCTGGACGGGCTGGCGCGGATCGAGCGGGCCGGGCGACGGCGGCTGCGCGACCAGCTGGTCTCGATGGGCGGCGGGCTGCCCTCTGCCTACACCCCGGCGGGTCTCGTGCGGCGACTTGGGATTGCGACACGGCATCGGCATTTGTTCGCGGCCCTCATGGATTCGTTGGCGGCCGATGGCGTGGCGGTGCGGCGGGACGGGCTGTGGCGGTTCCCACCGCTGGGCGAGGTCGTGGCACTGCCTGTGGGTACGCCGTGGCTCGCCGGGTCGAAGGCGTTGCTGGACGCTTGCCTGGACCGCTATGCGCCGCTGCTGCGCGGCGAGGTGGACCCTATCGAGGTCATCTTCCCCGATGCCGACATGGCGCTGGCGCAGGCTGCGTATGACGGCAACCCGGTCGGCGACGCCGTTAACGCGGCCATGGCATCGGTCGCGGCGGCGCAGGCGGCGATAGTGCGGGCGGCGGGCGGCGTTCCGCGGCTGCTGGAGGTCGGCGCCGGTACCGGGGCGAGCACGGCGGCGATCCTGGACCGGATTGGTGCTGCGGAGTACGTCTACACCGACGTCTCCCCGCGCTTCCTGGCCCATGGCGAGGCCCGGTTCGGCAGCCGGCCCGGCATCAGCTTCCGCGTGTTCGACGCGCAGCGTGACAGCGACGCCATCGCGCCCGCCTCGTTCGACGCGGTACTTGCGGCGAACGTGTTGCATGCCACCGTCTCGCTGCGGGACACCATCGGTCGCATGCGGCGGCTGTTGCGGCCCGGCGGCGTGCTGGTCGTCAACGAGATGACGACGGTGCAGGACCTCTCGACCATGGTATTCGGCCTGACCGAGGGGTGGTGGGTGGGTGCGGCGGAGCCGGGACGGTTGCCGGGGTCGCCGCTGCTGGATGAAGCGGCCTGGCGGGCCTGGTTGCTGGAGGCGGGTTTTGCCGATGTGCGGATCGATACGGCCGGCCCGCAATCGCTGATCGTGGCGCGTGCCCCCGGCCGCGTGACGGGGCAGGCGCGGGGGCCTATCGTGCCGCTGATGCTGCCGCGCTCCGGCGCCATTGTTTCCGGCGCTCTGCCCGATCGTTTGCGTGCCGTGTTCGCCGCCGTGCTGCGGGTGGAGCCGGAGGAGATGCGGCTGCACGAACCGTTCGACGCCTATGGTCTGGAATCGCTGACGGCGCTGGACATCCGCAACCGGTTGGAGGCGGATTTCCCTGGCGTCTCGCCGACGTTGCTGTTCGAGCACAATACGCTGGGACGGCTGACTGCCTTCCTGGAGGCCAGCTATCCCGCCATCGTGGCGGCGATGGCCGCGCCATTGCCGGAGCCGCAGCCGGCGCCGGAGCCGGAGCCGGCCGCCGGACCTAATCCGGACGAACCCATCGCCATCATCGGTCATAGCGCCCGCTTGCCGGGTGGGCCTGATTTCTGGGGCCTTCTGGCCCGTGGCGGCCAAGCGATCCGGGAGGTTCCGCCCGGTCGTTGGGACGTGGATGCACATTTCGACACGGCCGGCACGCCAGGCCGGGCCTATACGCGCTGGGGCGGGTTCATCGAGGGCGTCGATCGCTTCGACCCGCTGTTCTTCGGCATCTCCCCGCTGGAGGCGGAGAGCATGGATCCGCAGGAGCGGCTGTTCCTGCAGACCGCCTGGGCCACGCTGGAGGCGGCGGGCGTCACTCCACGGCGTCTGGCGGCGGCGGGGCCGGTGGGGGTGTTCGTGGGCGTGATGAACAGTCCGTATCAGTGGTTGGCTGCCGAGGCGTGGCGGGACGGGCATGACGCGGCAGGGTCCAGCCAGGCTTGGTCGATGGCGAACCGCGTGTCGTATCACCTGGATTTTGCCGGGCCGAGCATGGCGGTCGATACGGCCTGCTCGTCCTCGTTGACGGCGATCCATTTGGCCTGCGAGAGCCTGAGGCGGGGCGAGTGTGCGGTCGCGCTGGCGGGGGGCGTCAACCTGATCCTGCATCCGCGGCAGCTGGTGAACCTATCTGCGGCGCGGATGCTGTCGCGCGGAGCCGAGTGCCGGGCGTTTGCCACGGGCGCCGATGGGTTCGTGGACGGGGAGGGGGTGGGGGCGGTGCTGCTGAAGCCGCTTTCGGCGGCCCTGCGCGACGGGGACCGGATCGAGGGAGTGATCCGCGGCAGTGCCGTGAATGCGGGTGGTCGCACCGCGGGATATACCGTGCCTAATCCGCAGGCGCAGGGTGCCGTGGTGCGGGCGGCGCTGCGGCGGGCGGGGGTGGCGGCGGCGAGCATCGGCCATATCGAGACGCACGGGACCGGCACGGCGCTGGGCGACCCGATCGAGATCGCCGGTTTGTCGGCCGCGCTGCGGGAGGGTCGCACGGAAGGGTGCACGCTGGGGGCGCTGAAGGCCAATATCGGGCATCTGGAATCCGCTGCGGGCATCGCTGGCCTGGTCAAGCTGTTGCTGCAGCTGCGGCATGGATGGATTGCGCCGCACCCTTTCGCGGCCGAGCCGAACCCGCTGATCGACCTGGGTCGCACGCCGTTCAGCCTGCCGGCGGAGGGGCGCGCCTGGGTTGGCGTTGCCGGGCCCGACAATACGCGGTGGCCCCGTCGCGCTGGTCTCAGCGCGTTTGGGGCCGGGGGGGCGAACGCGCATCTGGTGATAGAGGAGGCGCCGCCGCGATCGCGGGCGGAGCCGGTCGGGGGGATACAGTTCGTGCCGCTCTCGGCCCGCGACGAGGCTGGGCTTGTGGCGGTGGCGCGGCGGCTGCTCGCGCATCTTGAAGGCGTCCCGGAGCTTGCCCTTGCCGACGTCGCGCACACAATGCGGATCGGCCGCGTGGCGTTGCCCCGGCGCGCGGCGATCCTTGCCGCGGATCGGTCCGGCCTCTGCAGCGCACTTGCCGCGATCGCAGCAGGGACGGACAGCGCTGCCGTGATCCGCCGTGGCTCCACGCAAGCGGCCGCGGCGCTGGCCGAGACTTCAGCGGGCCGGACGATGCTTGCAGGCCTCCTGGCAACGCGGGCGCTTGAACGTCTGGCCACGCTGTGGTGCGAGGGTGCGGACATCGATTGGACCGGTCTTGCCTCGGGTGGCCGCGCCATTGCGCTGCCGACGTACCCGTTTGCCGAGGAACGGTACTGGCTGCCGACCGGCGCGAAGCCGGCGAAGGAGCGTCCGGCGCTGACGGTTGTGCCCCTGCATGCGCCGGAGCCGCCGGCGCAGGTCGATCTCCTGCATTTGCTCGGTCGTGGCTGGCGCGCCGCCGCTGCACCGCGGGAGGGGCCGATGGCGCGGTTGGTCGTGCTGGATGACGCTCCCGGCGTTGCGTGGCCTGGGCCGGTCTTGCGGACGAATGCCGATGATCTGGGCGCGGTTCTGGCAGGCCAGCCCGATCCTCTGGTCGTCCTTGTTCAGGACTTTGCGCTCGAACCGCTCTGGGGCGTGCTTCGGACCGTTCATGCGGCCGGGCGGTCGGACGTGCGGGTGCTGCATGTGCACGGGGAGGATGCGGGCGGGCCAACGCCGCATGCAACCGGCCTGCGCGGGCTTGCCCGCTCCGCCGCTGCGGAACGGCCGGGCGCCGGGATGCGGGCGGTGGCGATCGTGGACGGATTGGCCGATCTTGCCTTCATCCTGCGTGCCGAGGGGCTGGGCACCGACACTGCGACCGAGGTGCTGTATCGGGGCGGCCGCCGTCACCTGCCGGTCATGACCCGGCCTGAGGCTGGGCCGACCGCGCCGGCGTTCCGCACCTGCGGCGTCTATTTGATCCCCGGTGGTTTGGGTGAGGTCGGGGTTGCCGTCGCCGAACAGATCATGCGCCGGCATCGTGCGGCCATCGCGATCATCGGGCGGCGGCCGGAGGTGGGGGGTCGTGTCCGAACGCCTGGCTGCGCTGCGGGCGTTCGGGGCCGTGGAATACGCGCGCGCCGATATCGCCGCGCCCGAGGAGGTCGCGCGGGCGGTGGCCGGCTTGCAGGACCGTCTGGGCGCCATAAACGGCGTGCTGCACATGGCGACGGCGCCGGTCGACGGGCTGATCGGGGGCAAGTCGGACGCCGCGGTGCAGCGCACGCTGCGGCCGAAGATTGCGGGGGTGCTGGCGTTGGACGCGGCGCTGGCTTCGGTGCGGCTCGACTGGTTCATCGCATGCTCGTCCGCGGCCGGGTGGCTCGGGCTGCCCGGCGGGGCCGACTATGCCTATGCCAGTGCCTGGCAGAGCCGCTTCATGGCCGGGCGCGACGCCTTGGTCCGGCGTGGCGAGCGGCACGGCCGCAGCCTGGCGATCGCCTGGCCGCAATGGCGGTATGACCGGCATTTGCGCGCCGACAAGCTGCGGGCGATGGAGCGGGTGGGCATCGAAGGCCTGGACGCCGCGGAGGGGTTGGCGTTGATCGGACTTGCCTTGCGGACGCCGGGCACGGACTTGCTGGCCGTTCGCGCCGACGCGGCCCCGCTGGCCGGGATCATTGCCGCGTATGAGGCCGTGGCCGACGCAGCGCCGGAGCCGATCGGGGCGGAGCTCGCGCAATTGGACGATGCGGCCCTGGCGCGCTACGTGGCTGGCCTGCGCCGCAAGGTGCTGCCCGTCGCAGAGGCTGCTCCGCCCAACCCCGGGGGCGATACGGCCGGCATCGTGATCGACGCCGTTTGCGGCTTCCTGAAGGTGCCGGTGAACCAGGTGACGCGGGAGTCGCGGTTCGACGCGTTCGGGCTCGACTCCATCAAGGCGCTGCATGTGGCGGAGTTGCTGACCCGGCGGCTGGGCCTTCCGGTCGAACCTGCGCTGTTCTTCGAGCATCCGACGGTTGCTGCGCTGGCCGCCGCGATGGACGGGATGCGGATGCTGGAGGCCGGGCAGTGAACGCCGAGACCCGCGAGGCCTTGCTGGCAGAGGCGGAGCGCCTGTGGTCCCCGGGGCAGCCCCGGCCTGCGGCGTATCGCACCCGCCCGGCGGCCGGGCTGACGTTCAGCGTCATGTTCTTTTCCGCGAGTGGTGGAGACGGCTACGACCTGGTCCACCGCGCCGCCGAGCGGGCCGATGCGCTGGGGTTTGCGGCGGTGTGGGTGCCGGAGCGGCATTTCCACGATTTCGGCGGCCCCTATCCGGAGCCGGCGGTGCTCGCGGCCTCGCTCGCGCGGTGCACCACGCGCATCCGGTTGCGGGCCGGCAGCGTCGTGCTGCCGCTGCACCACCCTGCCGCCGTCGCGGAGCGGTGGGCGATGGTGGACGCGCTGTCGGGTGGCCGGGTGGAGGTCGCGTTCGGCAGCGGCTGGAACCCCAACGACTTCCTGCTGGCGCCCGCGGCCTTTCCGGAGGCGCGCGCCATCCTGCGACGGGACGTCGATATCGTGCGCCGACTGTGGCGCGGCGAGGCTGTGGCTTTTCCGAATGGGGATGGCATCCTGGCCCCGGTTCGTACCTACCCCAGGCCGGTGCAGCCCGAGCTGCCGGTGTGGGTGTCCAGCACCGGCAGCCGCGAGACCTTCGAATGGGCGGGGGCGCAGGGTTTCGATATCCTGACGATGCTGATCGCGGCGGACCTCGACGGTCTCGCCGACCGCATCACCGCCTATCGCGCTGCGCGACAGGCCGCAGGCCATGACCCGGCGGCCGGCCGCGTCGCGTTGATGCTGCACACCCTGGTTCACCCCGACGGCGCCCGCGTTGCCGCGGCGGTGCGGGACCCGTTCATGGCCTATGTTCGAAACTCCCTGGACGTGCAGGCGCAGGGGCATGCCGAGGGGGCCACGCTGACCGAGGCGCAGCGCGAGCAGATGGTCGCCTTCGCCTATGAACGCTATACCCGCACCGCCGCGCTGTTCGGCACGCCGGCCGCCTGCCAGGCGCTGCTGGACCGGGTGGCCGCTTCTGGCGTGGATGAGATCGCCTGCCTGATCGATTTCGGCGTGCCCGACGATCTGGTGCTGGAGGGCCTGGACACGCTGGCGGCGATGCGGGGCCTGCAACGTGCGGCGGTTGTGGCCGAGCCGATCGCGATCATCGGGATGCATGGGCGTTTTCCCGGCGCACCGGACCTTGGGCAGTATTGGGCCAATCTGCGCGATGGTGTGGGCGCGGTGACGCTGCCGCCGCCGGGTCGCGGCACGGCGCTGGTGCGCGGCGGGTTCCTGGCGGACATCGAAGCGTTCGACGCGGCGGCATTCGGCATCGCGCCGGCCGAGGCTGCGGCGATGGACCCGCATCATCGGCTGTTACTGGCCTCCGTGCAGGGGGCGCTGGCGGATGCCGGGCATGCCGACGACTTGCGCGGCGCCGCTGTGGGCGTGTTCGCCGCCATGTATTCCACCAGCCACGCCGCAAGCCGGCCCCCCGGCGCGCCGCTGGACGGGATCGAGGTCGCGGGACAGATGGCGTCGATGGCGGCGAACCGGGTATCGTTCAGCTTTGACTGGTCGGGACCCAGCGAGGTGGTCAACACTGCCTGCTCCAGTGGCCTGGTGGCCCTCCATCGCGCCGCCGCAGCCCTTCGCGCCGGGGAATGTACGGTCGCGGTCGCGGCGGGAGTCAGCCTGTTGTTGTCGGACGCGGAGTCTGCGGCGCTGGCCGGTATGGGCGTGCTGTCGCCGCGGGGCGCATGCCGGGCGTTCGACCGGGACGCGGACGGGCAGGTGCGGGGTGAGGGGGTGGGTGCCCTGGTGCTGAAGCCGCTGTTCGCCGCGCTGCGGGACGGGGACACGGTCCTGGCAACGCTGCGCGGCTCGGCGGTCAACCACGGTGGCAATCGCGGCATGTCGCTGACGCTGCCGAACCCGACCCGGCAGGCGGCCTGTATGAATGCGGCGCTGGCCCAGGCCGGGATGGCGGCAGAGGCGATCGGCTATGTCGAGGC